>DATEPN010000598.1:0-3931 GCA_035273225.1 Acidobacteriaceae bacterium
CGCCGATTCGCGTCGTGCTGACTGAGTTGTTCGCCGAGCTGGACCGCGCTTAGCTCAGCACCTTCGCCGCTTCCTGCGCAAAGTACGTCACGATGAACCCCGCCCCGGCGCGGCGAATCGACAGCAGCGACTCCATCATGGCGCGTTGCGGATCGAGCCAGCCGCGGGCAAAGGCGGCGTGCAGCATCGAGTATTCCCCGGAGACCTGGTAAGCGCCGATCGGCACCTCGAAGCGCTCGCGCGCGGCGCGGATGACGTCGAGGTAGGGCATGGCGGGCTTCATCAGGATCATGTCGGCGCCTTCGCCCAGGTCGAGGTCGATCTCGCGCATCGCCTCGCGGATATTCGCGCCGTCCATCTGATAGCTGCGCCGGTCGCCGAACTGCGGGGCGGAGTCGGCGGCCTCGCGGAAGGGTCCGTAGAAGGCCGAGGCGAACTTCGCCGCGTACGAGAGGATCGCGACCTGTTCCAGACCTTCGTCGTCCATCAGATCGCGGATCGCGGCGACCCGGCCGTCCATCATGTCGCTGGGGGCAACCACGTCCGCTCCGGCATGGGCCAGGGACGCGGCGGTCTTCGCCAGCAGGCCGAGCGTCGAGTCGTTGTCGACCTCGTACTCGTCCCCGTGTTGCTTCACGATGCCGCAGTGTCCGTGCGAGGTGTACTCGCAGAGGCAGACATCGGCCATCAGGACCAGCTTCTTCGCCGCGCTCGATGCTTTGAGCGCGCGCAATCCGCGCTGGACGATGCCGTCGTCGTCCCACGCGCCGGTGGCCTGCTCGTCTTTCGACTCGGGCAGGCCGAAGAGCAGCAGTCCGCCGATGCCAAGCGAAGCCGCGACTTCGGCTTCCTTCACCGCCTCATCGATGGAGAGATTGAAGATACCCGGCATGGAGCCGATCTCGCGGCGAATGCCTTCACCGGGACAGAGGAAGAGCGGCAGAATGAACGCGCCGGGCTCGAGATGGGTTTCGCGCACCAGGGCGCGCATGGGCTCATTGCGCCGCAGACGGCGCAGCCGGGTGATGGGGAATTCCATGTGCCCATTCTAAGGAAGGGGCGCAGCTGGGCGGATGTGACGTTCGCTACAGCGGATAGCGGATAGCAGATAGCAACTGTCGTCAGCAGCCGTTTTAGGGCTATCCGCTAATTGCTATCTGCTATGGCTAAACGCTTCCCTGCAGCTGCTCGTATTCCTGGCCGGAGGCGCTGGGCAGCAGCACCCATAGTGTGTAAATGGCGAGGGCGGTGCCGAAGGGCAGCTTAATCAGCGTCAGGAAGGCCGCGACGATGCCCAGCATGCGCGCCCAGCCGGCGCGGCGCAGCAGCCCGATGCCGGTCGCGACGCAGAGCACGCCGCGCAGCAGCGTGGCAGCCGTGATCAGCGGGAAGAGCCAGGGCATCTGGGCAAAGGGGAAGTGGAATCCCTCGCCCCAGCCGCCGCGCGGAAAGCCCCAGCCGTGGACCATCCCGGCGAAGAAGGGCACGAACATCATCCACATCAGCAGCGTGTAGCCGGCGTAGACCAGCCAGAGAATCCCCAGGGTGTGTACGTGGCGGTGCACGCGGGTCCAGATCCAGGGCGGAGGCGTGGCCGTCGCGATCGGCGTCACCTGCCGTCCGCATCGCGGGCAAAAGGCCGCGTACTCATCGACCGGCTGGCCACAGGCGCTGCAGAACATGGGTGCCACCTCCTTTACAAAATAACAATACGCAGGGGGACGGCGTCCGGTTCCGGACATCCAGAGCCGGCCGTCAGCAGCGGGCAGCTGGCAGCTATTGCTCCGCCCAGATGGCTTTGGGCACCGGCGACCGGCTACGGGCTACCGGCTTTCCCCTGTTAAGCTGGTCACCGAGGGCTGAGAACGCGGATGTCCTGGTTCAGGCGGGAAGACAACATAATTGAGTCGGGAGCCAACCGGGTGCGCACGGAGGGCCTGTGGGTCAAGTGCGAGGGCTGCAGCCAGACCATCTGGAAGGCGGACCTCGAGGCCAACCTGCAGGTGTGTCCGAAGTGCGGCCGGCACGAGCGGCTCGGCGCCCGCGCCCGCATCGAGAACCTCCTGGAGGCGGGCTTCGAGTGCGTGGACGGCGAACTGAAATCGACGGACCCTCTGCAGTTTACTGACCTGAAACCCTACCGGGGACGCCTCCAGAAGGCCCGGCAGGAAACCGGCCTGAACGACGCCATTGTGAATGCACTGGGGCTGCTTGGGCCGCATCGCGTGGTCCTCAGCGTGATGGAGTACAGCTTTATCGGCGGCAGCATGGGGGCCGTGGTCGGCGAGACGATCGCCCGCGCCATTGACCGGGCGCACGATCAGCGCCAGCCGCTGATCACCGTGGCGGCTTCCGGCGGCGCGCGCATGATGGAAGGCATTGTAAGCCTGATGCAGCTGGCCAAGGTCTCGGCGGCGCTGGCACGTCTGGACGAGGCGGGCATTCCGTTCATTTCGGTCCTCACCGATCCAACCACCGGCGGCGTCACTGCCAGCTTTGCCATGCTGGGCGACCTGAATATCGCGGAGCCGGGCGCGCTGATCGGCTTTGCCGGGCCGCGGGTGATCGAGCAGACCATCCGGCAGAAGCTGCCCGAAGGCTTTCAGCGCTCGGAGTTCCTGCTGCAGCACGGCTTCCTCGACGCTGTGGTCCCGCGCCGGGAGATGAAGCAGTATTTGATCCGCGCGCTGGACTTCATGAACGGCAGTCGGGCCGCCTAAGGGTAGTCGCTCTTCCGCGCGATCTACTTCCCCGCAAGTGTCTCCGCGTTTCCCATCGCAGCCTTCGCGTGCTGCACTTCGGGCAGAGCCGCATCCGCTGAGGGCCACGCTTTCAGGAACGTCTGATATTCCGTCCGGGCCTGTGCCGTGTTGCCGGCGAGTTCGTCGGCGCGGGCGATGCCGTACAGCTCGAATCCGGAGTTCGGCCGCTCGTCGAGCGCGATCTGGTACGCCGCTTTGGCTTCCGCATACTGCTTTGCGCGGAGCAGGGCTTCGCCTTCGCTCTCGGCGACGGGGCGGATGTAGAAAGGAGGCTCGTGATAGCCCATCTTCTTCTCAGCGGCGATGGCCTGGGTGTACAGCTTCCTTCCTGCTTCGGTCTTGCCCTGCGCCAGCAGAACGCTGCCGCGCAGCTCCAGGGAGGCGATGCTGAGCGACTGCAGGAGCGGACCGGCTAACGCATCCGGATCGAGGGGGGCGGTGGGCTTGTCGTTCTTCTTCGCGGCCGCCGCAGCCTCTGCCTTCTGTTTGGCATCCGAGTCGGACCTGGCGTCGTGCTCCTGGCGCCAGAGGCCGGCGTCCATTGCGGACGACGCGGCCTGCGCCGCGGCTACGTCGCCCTTCTCCAGCGCCAGCATGCCGGTGGCGAAGCTGCGCAACTCGTCACGCAGGAAGCGCAGGTTGGTGGTTTTGTCGGAGTCGGGCAGTTTGGCGCTGTCGAGCTGGGTCAGCACAGCGGACCAGTCGCCGGTGCGCAGGGCGACCGGAAGACGCAGGCTGACGCGGGTGATCTGATCGCGGGCATTCCAGATGTAGAGGGAGGCCGAAAGCTCTCCGTGGGCGGCGGCCAGGTGATCGGAGAGGGCGTTCGCATTGGCGAGGCGGCCCTGCTCCATCAGGTTCGCGATCGCATACATCAGGTTGTGGACGTAGTTCCAGTCGTCGTCGACGCTGACGTGCTGCTCGCGCAGGTAGCGCTCATCGGCCTCTGTGGATGCGGTGAACCAGCGGTCGGCGCTGGCATAGTCACCGACGCGGTAGTAGATGTGGCCGGGCATGTGGACCATGTGACCGCTCGTGGGCGCGAGGCTTGCTAGCTTCGCGGCGCTGTCGATCGCGCGCTCCGGGTGCTTGCTGGGCTCATAGCGTGGATCCAGTAGTGGTTCGCGGCGGAGTCGTTGGGCGCGTCCCTGAGCACGCCTTCGAGGATG
>DATEPN010000599.1:0-15307 GCA_035273225.1 Acidobacteriaceae bacterium
CAGCGGCGCTCTGCAGTCCGGCGAGTGGAAACTGCTGCCTGTGAACAGCGGTCAGAACTGGGGCGCGGCAACGACGGAGCTCGTTCACGCGGTTGAGGAGGAACATCCGCTGGCGATTCTGGCGCTCGACAGCAATGCCGCGCACCTGGCTGAGCAGCTTTCGCTCAAGGTATTCGTCCCGGTAGTCGCCTTGTCGGACGATCACGCGCTGACGTCGACGAACGTGCCCTGGATCTTTCGGCTTCCGGCGAGTACTGGACCTGCCGAGGCGCTGAAGATTCTGGGACAAGCGGTGCGGACCAGCGGCAACAACCCTGAACGGCTGCGGGACGTACTGGCGTCGGGGACCACGCTGGCCGGCATCCGGTTCAGCCAGACAGGCGAGCCTGAGCCATAGCAGCGGACTGGGCTAAAGGGGGAGGGGTACTCCTTTAAGTTGTTGAATCTAAATATTGTTACAGGCGGGTAATAGGCCGAACACAGTACCCTCCTGCGGGGTAACTAAGCCGTTACCAGGCGCGTCGCGCTCAGCGCCGGAGCTGCCTTGGTCGCCGGCCGCTCGCCGTTCAGCGTGACCAGTTGCCATGCAGACCGGTCGCGCAGCAGCCGCGAGACGAGCGCGGTATGCATCGCGTGCCCAGCGCGTTCCGCAACCACATGGCCGAGGATGTGGTGCCCGGCGAGCGCCAGGTCGCCGATCAGGTCCAGGACTTTGTGGCGGGCAAATTCGTCGCCGAACCGGAGCGGGCCATTTTGCACGCCCTGCCGGGTCAGCACGATGACGCTCTGTTCGGTTGCGCCGCGGATCAGGCCCATGTCACGGAGCTTCTGCTCATCTTCGCGCCACCCGAAGGTGCGCGCCGGAGCGATGTCTCGTTCGTAGGCGTCGGTGGCCAAATCCACCACATAGCCCTGGCGGCCGATGGGAGCAGGGAAGTCAATGCTGTACGAGACGGAGTAGCCCTCGCCTGGGTAGACACCGATGAACTTATCGCCCTCGCGCACTTCGACGCTTTTCAGGATGCGCAGGTACTCGCGCCGGCGCCGCTGCGTCTTCAGCCCGACGCGACGAAATGCCTCCACGAAGGGCAGGGCGCTCCCGTCGAGGATGGGTAACTCCAGGTTGTCGAGTTCGACGATGACGTTGTCGATGCCCATCCCGAGCAGAGCAGACAAGAGGTGTTCGGTCGTGGAGATCAGGACGCCCTGGCGCATCAGGCTGGTCGCATAGCTGACTTTGGCGACGTTGCGGCCGGTAGCGGCGATCTCGAAGCCGTCCAGATCGGTGCGCCGAAAGACGACGCCCGATCCCGCGGCAGCGGGAATCAGCCGCATGCAAACCGGGGCTCCGCTGTGAAGACCTACCCCGCAAAACTCGACCGGGGCAGAAATGGTATGTTCCAGATGCGCAGAATCTGCCAAGCAAAGTCCTCTTCAGCAGACATAGACTACCGTTAGATTGCGAAGTTGCAGTGTTGCAAAAACGCCACACTGTACCTCACCAGAGTCACAGTATCCAACTGAGCACTCCTGATGCCAAGACCATCAAAATCAGAGAATTACGGCAAACCTTCGTCACTTGACAGCGTTCGCGCGCTTGAGCCGGTGATCGTGAAGACGCTGAAAACGTTGGTTGAGGTGGAGTCCCCGAGCGACGACAAAGCGGCTGTGGATCGTTGCGTCGAGGCCGCGGCTGTCCTGGCGGAAGCCGCCGGCGGACGACCGAGGCGGCACCGGCAGCGGGAGTTCGGTGACGTGCTCGAACTCCGCTTCGGTCCCGCCAGGCGCTTGAAGCCAGTGATGCTGCTCGGACACCTCGATACCGTGTGGCCGCTGGGGACGCTCCGGCAGATGCCTTTCCGGGTCGCCGAGGGCAGGGCCTGGGGACCAGGCACGCTCGATATGAAGGCGGGCGTGGCGATGGGCTTTGGCGCCCTCCAGGTCCTCCGGGAACTCGACGTCCTCCAGCGGCCGGTCGTCTTTCTGCTGAACAGCGACGAAGAGGTGGGCAGCACGGCCTCCCGCCCGATCACCGAGAAGCTGGCCCGCGAGGCGGAGGCTGTCTTTGTCCTCGAGCCGGCGCAGGGCCTCGCCGGGGCGTATAAAACGGCTCGCAAAGGCGTCGGCGACTACGCTATTCGCGTTCGTGGCGTCGCCTCTCACGCCGGCGTGGACTTCGAACGGGGCCATAGTGCCATCCACGAGCTGGCGTATCAACTGGAGAAGATCCGCGGCTTCACCGAGCTGAATCGTGGCCTAACCGTGAACGCCGGTGTGATCCGCGGAGGCACGCGCACCAATGTCATCGCTGCCGAGGCGGAAGCTGCGATCGATGTCCGCATCGCCCGTGCCAAAGACGCCGAGCGCATCGATCGCAAGTTTCGGTCGCTGCGCGCTCGGGACAAGAGCTGCGTCCTTCTGGTGGAAGGCGGCATGAATCGTCCACCCATGGAGCGCACTCGCTCGACGGTCGCACTCTTTCGCCGTGCCGCGACTTTGGCCCGGCACATTGGGTTCGTATTGACAGAGGCGGCAACCGGCGGCGGATCCGACGGCAACTTTACCGCCGCGCTGGGAGTCCCTACTCTGGACGGTATGGGTGGAATCGGCGAGGGCGCTCATGCATCTCATGAATCGGTGGTGCTGCGGGAACTGGTTCCCCGGACCGCGCTGCTCGCGGAGATGATTCGAACGACCTAACGTCCGGCCCCGGAGGACGATCGATGCTGAAGCTGATGGAACTCGGTTTACTCGCTGTGACGCTGCTGATCGTCCTCGGCCTGGTGCTCGCCGGGCCGCCGGAAGCGCCTCCGGAAGAAGCTCACCCGGTGGGCGCCCAGGAGCCGGACAAGGCGCGGCCGAAGGCCAGCTAAGCGCGTTTCGCGAAGAGCGCGGACTGGGCGGCGGCTTCGACGGTCCTCCGCCGCTGTGCCGCGTCGATCATGCTCGCGGCCAGGGCCAAAGGCAAACCAACCACATTGAAGTAGCAGCCGTGAATGCGCGGGATCCAGCGGGCGGCGCGGCCCTGGATGGCGTACGCGCCTGCCTTGCCGTGGGACTCGCCGGAAGCGATGTACCCTGCGATGTTCTCGTCGGAAAGGGAAGAGAAGGTCACATGCGTGACCTCCGCCGCGACCTCAATTGCTCCCGCTGCAACAACCGCGAGGCCGGTGATCACCTGGTGCGTGGCTCCGGAGAGCATGCGCAACATGCGCGCGGCGTCGGTGTCGTTCTCGGGCTTGCCGAGAATCTCGCCGGTCGGCGCGACGACGGTTGTGTCGGCGCCCAGAACGACGGCTGAGTCCGCTGCGCCCGCAGCGAGCGCCAGCAACTCCGGCGAGTGCGCGACGGCCTCCGCCTTTTCGCGGGCCAGGCGCAGCACGTAGGGGATCGGCGCCTCGCCCGGACGCACGTCCTCGCAGACTTCGGCGGGAATGACCTGAAACGTGTAGCCTGCCTGCGTCAGCAGATCGCGGCGACGCGGCGAGGCGGAGGCCAGCACGAGCATGAGGGAATTATTTCAGAGGGGCGGCCTACGAGTGCTCGGGATTGGAGCCTGGCTCCGGGAAATCTGAATCGTTGTCTTTGATTTCCTGGTCGTGCTCGCGGTGGGGCAGCTGATTCGCCAGGCGGTGCTGTCCTTCGCCGGGCTGAGTCTGCTCCGCCGGCACGTCTTCAATCGCACCTTTGCAGGCATCTGCGTCTTTGCTTTTCATTGCTCCTCCCGGCGTGAGATCAAAAGGTCTGATTCCAGTCGGATGCGGCGCACGCAACCCTGCGATGCTTCCGATGAAGTGCTAATGTTGGACGCGATGAGCTCTGATGTCAATCCGCAGGTGCTGCTCGAGACGGCGCTGCGCGAGGCGCGCACGGGTTTGGCCGAAGGAGGGATCCCCATCGGTGCGGCTATCTTCACGCGCGACGGCCGCCTGCTCGGCGCAGGGCATAATCGCCGCGTGCAGCATGGCGATCCCTCCGCGCACGGCGAGACGGACGCGTTCCGCAACGCGGGCCGCCAGCGCTCGTACCGCGATTTGATCCTGGTGACGACGCTGGCGCCCTGCTGGTACTGCAGTGGGCTGATCCGCCAATTTGGATTTCGGACGGTGATCGTGGGGGAGAGCCGGACGTTTCAGGGCGGCATCGCCTGGTTGCGCGAACTCGGAGTCGAGGTGATCGACCTCGACTCCGAGGAATGCATCCGGTTACTGCGCGGCTTCATCGAGGCGCACCCGGAGATTTGGAACGAGGACATTGGGGAAGAAGCCGGTAGTCGGTAGCCGGTAGCTGGTAGCAAAAGCCGCAAACGTGAAGCGCACTGCCACAGCTGCCGGGCTGCAAGGTCGCTACCGGCCCGCTGCGACCGCCATCTGCTCGTCAACCCACTTCTTCGTCTCGGCCGATTTGGCCCACTCGCCCGCGATCTGGCCGGTGGTGACGTTGACACGATTCCAGAAGTTGATGAGGCCGATGGTCAGTACCAGTGCGGCGAGGGCGCGCTCGTCGTAGCGGCGCGCAGCCTCGTGCCAGACCGCATCGGGCACCGGATCGGAGCGGTCGGCGATGCGCGTGGCAGCTTCTGCGAGTGCCAATGCGGCGCGCTCTGCGTCCGTGAACTGCGGAGAATCTCGCCAGGCTGCCACGGCGAAGAGGCGCTCCTCGGACTCGCCGGCCTGGCGCAGTTCGCGAGCATGCATGTCGACGCAGACGCTGCAGCCATTGATCTGGCTGACGCGCAGCAGCACCAGTTTCGCGGTGGTTTCGGGCAGCCCGCTTTTGCCCATTGCCGCTTTCATGGAAAACGAGGCCTGCACGACTTCCGGATAGATCATGGCGGGATTCTTCATACGTGATTGCATTGCGATTTCTCCTGAGGATGAGATTTCGTGTCCCATACCGATGACGTATCGGGAACGCGCAGTGTGACGGCGTTCTCAGCGAATTGCGCCTGGTTTCTTCGTGATGTCGCAGAGCATGTCGGAATGAATGTTCAGGCCGATGTTGCTGATGTTGTAGAGGTGCTCCGTGGCGACCAGCCAGACGATTTCGCAAATCTGGCGTTCCGGATAGAAGCGCCTGAGACGGGCAAACGTTGCGGGATCGACTTTCTTCTCGCGCGTGAGCTCCGTCGCATAATCGAGCGCGGCGCGCTCCGCTTCAGAGAAGAGCGGGCTGGTGCGGTAATTGTCGAGCGCGTCGAATTTCTGCTGGTTCATCGAGGACTGGATGGTGAACCAGCGCGCGATATCGATGCAGAAGGAGCAGACGTTGATGCGCGCCACCTGCTGGCGAATGAGCAGCGCGGTTTCGCGCTTCAGGAGCAGCTTCTTGTCGAGCTGTCCAATCTTGCCGTAGAAGCGGGGGAAGGCCAGCGGCATGCGGGGCATCACCACCTTCAACGGCGTGACGACCTTCCCGTACTGACGGCGCGAGACCCAATACGCCAGCCGGAGCATGAGGCTGCGGGGGCGTTCGACGGGGGCCAGGAATGGATCGTCGACGCTGGGTGGGGTGGCGACCTTCACAGATGCGGACATAGTGAACCTCCTGCGTGCACTAGAAATTTCTCTCCTCACCATGGGTGACGGAGCTCGAGGGCCGGATGTGACAAGAGTCTCGTTACGGCGGAGGCGGGCCTTGCGGCAGCGTGAAGAAGGCGACGAGCAGCATGGCGGCGGTGATGAGGATTGGTGTGGACCACGTCAGCCAATGCCTTTCGCCGGCCGGAGCAGCCGAAGGAAGGCGTCGCGAGGGTGGGCGCAGCGCCGAGGAGAGGAGCGTGAAGGCGGCGAAGACCAGAGGCGCAATCCATTGGCCTGGGCGCGCTCCGATGAAGAGCAGGGAGGCGGCCGCGCCGGTGAAGTCGAAGAAGGCGCCCGCATAGGCCCATTCTTTCAGCCGCGGAAATCGTGGCACGAGCAGAGCCACGGTTCCCGGGATCCGCCACGCACCAAGGATGTACAGCAGATATTGTGGATAACCGAGGCGGACGAGTGACACGCGAACAAATTCGATGCGCAGCAGATCCCAGAGGGCACCGGCGGCCAGTTCAAAGGCGACCACAATCGTGAACAGCCAGTAGGCAATCAACCGGATGCGGGGCTGCGGGGCATCGGCTTCGTGCCTCGACGCGAGTACGCCGGCCGTGGTGGCGAGCACGATCAGAATTGCAGTGAGAGCGGCTGTCATGGTGCGTACGCCTCCTCTGTCACATACACTGGCATTCGTTCGTCATGATGATGACGAAGGTCCGCGGGAGAATGTGACAGATGGGCGAGCATGAGATCCTGGCGCAGCAATTTGAAGAACACCGCACGCACCTGCGCGGCGTCGCCTACCGGATGCTCGGCTCGCTCAGCGAGGCGGAGGACGCGGTGCAGGAATCATGGCTGCGCCTCAGCCGGTCGGATGCCGCCGGTGTCGAGAATCTGCGCGGATGGCTCACGACGGTCGTGGCCCGTGTGTGCCTCGACATGCTGCGCTCGCGGAAATCGCGCCGCGAAGAGCCGCTGGAGGCGCCTGGTTCGGGAGCCGGGGCCGTTGCTCATCATGCGCCTGATCCGGAAACCGAAGCGATGCTGGCTGACTCGGTGGGAATTGCGACGCTGGTTGTGCTTGACCGGCTGAAGCCGGCCGAGCGCCTGGCCTTTGTGCTGCACGATGTTTTTGACATTCCCTTCGAAGAGATCGCTCGGATTGCGGGGCGCACTTCTGAGTCGGTGCGTCAGCTCGCCAGCCGCGCGCGCCGCCGCGTTCGCGGCATCACGGAAGTCTCCAATCCGGCGATCGCTGAGCAGCGTTCGCTGGTGGATGCGTTCCTCACCGCGTTGCGCGCAGGAGACGCAGACAAGCTGGTCACGCTGATGACGCCGGAGTTTGCTGTGGATGCAGACCGCGCCGCTGCGGCCGCGGTGCCCACGGATGTTCATGGAGCGGAGGCCTGGGCGAAGCTTGCGGTGCAGACAGCCAAAGGCGCGCGGTTCGCTCGGCCTGTGCTCATCGACGGCGTGGTCGGCGTGGTGATCGCTCCTCGCGGGCGCCTCTTCCGCGTGCTGCGTCTCTCGTTTGCCGAAGGGCGCATCGCGCACATGGACGTGATCGCTGATCCGGCAACGCTGGAGAAGCTGGACCTGGCGGCGTTCGCCGACTGAGATCGCCGACGGCTGGGCGCGCAAGCCGTGTGTTTTCTGCGGGCGTTTGTGATGAATTGGGGCAGGCGTCCGTCTCCTCGGAACGTTGGTGACCGCCATCACCGACAATCGTGCACCCTGGAAGCAATCTGAGTGGTACCCGCGCGCGGCCGCCGACACGATCTGAAAAATCAAATCCCGGTCGCGGCCCACGCGCGGAGGTAGTTTCCTTCGCCCGCGTCCCTGCGTACTTTGCTCCGCACGGGTGATCTCGGTTCACACGAGCCAGCGAGGGGAGTACAACATGCCGCTCTATGCAGAACGCCCGTCTCTGCCCTCTGACGACAAGCGATGGAGAATCGTAAACGGCACGATGCGCAAGCACGGCTACTCGCGCAACGCGCTGATCGAGACGCTGCACACGGTGCAGTCGTCGTTCGGCTACCTCGACGAGCCGTCGATCCGCTTCGTCGCCCAATCGCTGCGCGTGCCGCTGAGCCAGGCGTACGGCGTGGTGACCTTCTACCACTTCTTCAGCCTGAAGCCGCCGGGCAAACACACCTGCACCATCTGCACGGGGACCGCCTGCTACATCAAGGGGTCCGACAAGCTGGTGGCGGAGACGGAAAAGCTGCTGCAGATCAGGCCGGGGCAGACCACGCCGAACGGCGACGTGTCGTTCACGACGGCACGCTGCGTCGGTGCCTGCGGACGCGCGCCGGTGGTGCTGCTCGACGGCGAACTCTCCGGAGGGATGGAAGCTGCGGAGCTGAAGACCCAGCTGGAAAGGTGGACGATGCAATGAACGCCGAAGAGCTCCAGCAGATTGCCTCCGCCGCGGTGGAAGAGCGCGAGCAGTTCGAGCACCAGGTGAACGTGTGCATGGGCACCGGGTGCCTTTCGCAGCACAGCGACAAGGTGAAAGCCGCGATCGAAAAGGAAGTGGAAGGCTGCGGGAAGAAGTGCCACGTGCGTCGCACCGGCTGCATGGGCCTCTGCGCGGCTGGTCCGATGGTCCTCGTTGAGCCGTCGGAGACCCGGTACGGGCACGTGCACGAAGCCGATGCGAAGGAGGTCGTCGCCTCGCTCGGAAAGGAGCCCGTGGCGCGCCTCGATCCGAACCTGGGCGGCTACTTCGATGGCCAGCATCATGTGGTCCTCGAGAACTCCGGCCATATCGATCCCGAGAAACTGGACGAATACATCGCACGCGGAGGCTATGAGGCGCTGGTGAAGGCGCTGACGGACATGAATCCGTCGTCGGTGATCGAGCAAATCTCGAAGAGCGGCTTGCGCGGGCGGGGCGGCGGCGGTTATCCCACCGGCCTGAAGTGGGACACGGTGGCCAAAGCCAAGGGCGCGCAGAAGTATGTCATCTGCAATGGCGATGAGGGCGACCCCGGCGCGTTCATGGATCGCAGCGTACTCGAGAGCGACCCGCAGCGCGTCATCGAAGGCATGGCCATTGCGGCTTACGCCATTGGGGCGACGAAGGGCTACATCTACGTGCGCGCGGAGTATCCACTGGCCGTGCAGCGGCTCACTGTGGCTCTGCAGCAGGCGCGGCGGCGCGGACTGCTCGGGAACGCGATCTGCGATACGACGTTCAGCTTCGATATCGACATTCGCCTCGGGGCGGGAGCGTTCGTATGCGGGGAAGAGACGGCGCTCATCGCGTCGATTGAAGGCAAGCGCGGCACGCCGCGTCCACGGCCGCCCTATCCGGCGGTTTCCGGACTCTGGGGCGCGCCGACGCTGATCAACAACGTCGAGACCTTTGCCAACGTGCCGCCGGTTATCCGGCATGGCGGCGAGTGGTTCTCCTCGATGGGGACGGCACGCAGCAAGGGCACGAAGGTCTTCGCGCTGACCGGAAAGATTCGGCGCACAGGGCTCGTGGAAGTGCCGATGGGGATGACGCTGCGGCAGATCATCTTCGGGATCGGCGGCGGTGTTCCTGAAGGCAGGAAGTTCAAGGCAGTGCAAACTGGCGGACCCTCCGGCGGGTGTTTGCCGGAGGAGCATCTGGACTTGTCCATCAGCTACGACGCTCTCATCAGCGCCGGTTCGATGATGGGTTCGGGCGGCATGATCGTCATGGACGATACCTCGTGCATGGTGTCGGTCGCCCGCTTCTTTATGGAGTTCTGCATGACCGAGTCCTGCGGCAAGTGCGTTCCCTGCCGCGCGGGCACGGTGCAGATGTACGAGCTGCTCACGAAGATCTGCAAGGGCGAGGCGACGCACCGCGATCTCGACCGGCTGATTGAACTGTGCGAGGTGGTGGGCGCCACCAGTCTGTGCGGACTGGGGCAGACGGCGCCGAACCCCGTGCTCAGCACGCTGCGCTACTTCAAACACGAGTACCTGGCGCACATCGACGAGAAGCGCTGCCCGGCGGGCGTCTGCGCGTGCGGCGCCGCGGAGGCTGCCGGCGAGCCGGCGCGCAAAGGCAGTGAGGAGGTGCACGCATGAGCCCGGAACCGAACATTCGCACCCTGATCATCGATGGCGTGGACATCAGCGCGAGCGCGGACCAGACGATCCTCGAAGCCGCACGCGACCATAAGATCCAGATCCCGACGCTTTGCCAGATCGACGGGCTGTCGAGCGTGGGGTCGTGCCGGCTCTGCCTCGTCGAAGTGAAAGGCGCGCGGCGTCTGCTGCCCGCCTGCGTCACACGCGTTGAGGAGGGGATGGAAGTCACGACGCATTCCCCGAAGATCGATCGCTACCGCGCCATGGTGCTCGAGCTGCTCTTTGCCGAGCGCAACCATGTCTGCTCGGTGTGCGTGGCGAACGGCAACTGCGAGCTGCAAAGCCTGGCGCTTTCGCTGGGGGTGACCCACATCGAGCTGCCGTACCAATACCCGCAGCTTGCGGTGGACGCCTCGCATCCGCGTTTCACGGTGGATCACAACCGGTGCGTGCTGTGCACGCGCTGCGTCCGGGTGTGCTCGGAGATTGAGGGCGCGAACACCTGGGGCGTCATGGGGCGCGGAGGGCAGTCGCTCGTCATCACCGATCTGAAAGAACCGTGGGGAGAAAGCGAAACGTGCACCAGCTGCGGCAAGTGCGTCCAGGTCTGCCCAACGGGCGCGCTGTTTGAAAAGGTTCGGGCGGGCAGCAAGGTGCGCAAGCATCCGGAGTTCCTGCCGTATCTGCGCATCATGCGGGAAGGAGATCAGCTATGACGGAGGTGAAGACGCTGGCGACGGTGTGGCTGGACGGCTGCTCCGGCTGCCACATGTCTCTGCTCGATATGGACGAGCGGCTCATCGAACTGAGCAGCCAGTTCCGGCTCGTCTACAGTCCACTGGTCGACCGCAAGAGCTTCCCCGACCATGTGGATGTGACGCTGGTCGAGGGCGCTGTGGCCAGCGAAGAGGACCTGCGGAAGATCCGCAAGATTCGCGAACACACGCGCGTGCTGGTGTCGCTGGGCGATTGCGCGCTGACCGGCAACGTGTCGGCGATGCGCAACGCGTGCGGGCCGAAGCCGGTGCTCTTCCGCGTTTACGCGGAGAACGCCGATCTGCAGAAGCAGGTGCCCACGGTGGGCTTGCCCGCGCTGCTCGATCGGGTGCGTCCGGTGCACGAGGTGGTTCCCGTCGATGTTTTTGTCCCAGGATGCCCGCCGTCGGCGGAGACGATCTTCAACGTGCTCTCGGAGCTGCTGGCAGGCCGCGTTCCCACGCTGGAAGGTGTCGCTCACTTCGGCTGACAGGAGAAGCTTATGTCCCGCACTATCGTTATCGATCCGGTCACGCGTCTCGAAGGTCACGGCAAGATCACGCTCCAGCTCGACGAAGCAGGGATCGTGCAGGACGCCACGTTTCACGTGACGCAGCTGCGCGGGTTTGAGAAGTTCTGCGAAGGGCGTCCCTTTTACGAGATGCCCAACATCACCGCGCGCGTGTGCGGCATCTGCCCGGTGAGCCATCTGATTGCGTCGTCGAAGGCGTGCGACGCCATCCTTGCCGTGCAGATTCCTCCGGTAGCGGCGGATCTGCGGCGGATCCTGAACCTGGCGCAGCTCATCCAGTCGCACGCGCTGAGCTTCTTTTATCTGTCGTCACCGGACCTGCTGCTGGGTATGGACGCGAATCCCGAGGAGCGCAGCATTCTGCACGTTGCGCATACGCACCCGCAGATCGGCGCCGACGGTGTGGCGCTGCGGCAGTTTGGGCAGCGCATCATCGAGATGCTGGCGGGCAAGCGCATTCATCCGGGCTGGACGGTTCCCGGCGGCGTCAACGAGCCGCTGAGCGAAGAAAAGCGCGACCAGATCCTCGCGCTGATTCCGCCGGCGGTGACGGCGATCCAGCGGACGCTGCTGTGGTTCAAGGACGCGATCCAGAAGTTCTCGGCGGAGATCGAGGTTTTCGCGAATTTTCCGACGCTGTTCATGGGGTTGATCGACGATCGGGGACTCGCCGAGTACTACGACGGGCATCTGCGGGTCATCGACTCGGAGGGCAACATCATCGCGGGGGAACTGGACCCGGCACGGTACCAGGAGTTCATCGGCGAAGCGGTCGAGCCGTACACGTATATGAAGTTTCCGTACTACAGGCCGCTCGGCTATCCAGGCGGGACGTACCGGGTTGGTCCGCTGGCTCGGCTCAACCTTGCCGGCCGGTGCGACACGCCGCTGGCGGATCAGGAATGGCGGGCGTTCCGCAACCTGTCGCCGCGGCCGCTGCTCAGCTCGTTCTACTACCACTACGCGCGGCTGATCGAGATGCTATACGCGACGGAGAAGATCGAGGCGCTGCTCGCGGATCGGGGCATCCTCGACAAGCACGTGCGCGCCACTGCGTCGGTGAACAACCTGGAGGGTGTCGGCGTGGCGGAGGCTCCGCGCGGCACGCTGATCCACCACTACAAGGTGGACGAGAATGGGCTGATCACCTGGGCGAACCTGATCATTGCGACCGGGCACAACAACGGCGCGATGAACCGGGGCATTCTGCAGGCGGCGCGTCACTATGTGCAGGGCGATCAGGTGAAAGAAGGCATGCTGAACCGCGTGGAAGCGGTGGTGCGGACCTTCGATCCGTGCCTCAGCTGCTCGACGCATGCGATGGGCCGCATGCCGTTGTCGATTGAGCTGCGCGCAGCGGATGGTTCGCTGGTGCGCGAGGTGCGGAGGGGCTGAGGCAGGTTATGCAAAACGCAATCCTGCCTCCCGCACTCGCGCTCTGGCGCGCCGGCCACGGCGCTCGTCCCGCCCGGCATCCCGGCCAGGCGGCGGAACAGGCTTCGGACGGGAACGGAACGACCGTCAGCGGGACAGGAGTCGGGGCTCCGGCGTTGCTGCTGGCGTGCGGCAACTCGCTGCGGCAGGATGACGGAGTCGGTCTGCAGATCGCCGGGGCGGCGGAACAACTCTTCCCCGCCTCGCGCCTGCGGATCATTGCGGCGCCGCAATTTACACCGGAAATGGCGGCGGAGCTGGCCGCGACGGATCTGGCGCTATTCGTGGATGCCAGCGCCAGCGATGAGCCGGGAGCGATCCGGGTGAGACCCGTTGCGCCGTGTACGGAGAGTGCAGAGACCCACCGCCTCGATCCGCCGGCACTGATGGCCCTGGCGCAGCAACTCTGCGGACATGCTCCGGCGCGGGCCTTCGTCGTGACCATCGGGGCGCAGAGCTTCGGCTATGGCGAGGACCTGTCCGGGCGCGTGCGCCAGGCGGTTCCGCGCGCCATTCGGCTGCTGGGAAACCTGATTACCGCCTTCGGAAACTCCGCGATCTGATCGCCGTCAGAACCGGGCCATCCTAATCCGCCGCGCCGGGCATCTCTTTGACACCGGGAACTTTCCGCGACTGCTGGTGCTGGAGGTCGAGCAGTCTACGCAGCGTCTCGGTCAGCCGCGCCGGATGTGGATCGACGATGGCGTCGATCTCCGAGGCCTCCGCTCCGAGCAGACCGGCCGATCCGCGGCCGACCAGCAGGACAGGAGCCGCCGGATTCGCCCGCCGCAGCGCAGCCGCAACCTGCTGACGCTGATGGACGGGCAGCGAGTGGCACAGGATGGCCAGATCGAAGTGGACCTGGGGGATGCGCTCCAGAGCCTGTCGGGCTCCGCTCGCAGTGACCACTGCCAGCCCGATGCTCTCCAGCAGTCGGCGGCGGGTGTCGAGGAGCAGGAGGTCCTCTCCGGCCTGGAAAACGGTCAGCATGCGAAGGGGATGGCGCTGACCGCGTTCGTGGCCCAGCCATCGAAAGTCATTGTTGCAGTCGCGGCCCTGCATCGTATGTATGGGAACGAACGCCGGCCGCCGATTTTTCGAGAATCTGCAGAGTGCGGAAAGGGTTCGATTCAGTCACTTTGCAGCGTGGGAGAGAGAGTATGGCCGAGCGCAGATTCCGGAACACGATCCTGGATCATCTCGACTCCGACGCCATTGAGCGGCTGCAGTTGCAGCATGCCAACCTCAAACTGGCCGAGGTACTGGAACGGAACGGCGGGCGCATCGAGCACGTGGTCTTTCTGGAAGACGGGATTGGGTCGATGACCACGGTGTTTGAGGATGGCTCGCAAGTCGAAGCCGGCATGTTCGGGTACGAGGCGGCGATTGGGGCGGCGGCCCTGATGGGCGTGGTGCGCGCGAACAATCAGATCGCGATGCAGGTGCCGGGGCACGGCTATCGCACGACGAAAGAGGTGGCAGAACGCGAGTTCCGCCGCGGCGATGTCTTCCACGATCTGGTGCTGCGGTACGTGCAGTCGCAGTCGGTGCAGACGTCGCAGGCTGCCGGATGCAACGCGCGGCACAACGTGCTGCAGCGGCTTTCGCGGTGGCTGCTGGTCTCGCGCGACCGGGTCACCAGCGACGTGCTGGACTTCACGCAGGACTTCCTCGCCGCGATGATTGGGGTGGCGCGGCCGGCGGTGAACGCGGTGGCGCAGCAGCTGCAGGAGCGGGCCTTGATCCGGTACAGCCGCGGGCGGGTGGAGATCATCGACCGCGCGGGGCTGGAGCAGGTGGCGTGCGAGTGCTACTGGAAAATCCGCAGCGACCTCGAGGAGTTCCGACGGTACGCGGACCAGAGGGTGCGGCGGGCAGCCTGATCGCTACGACTGCGGCTGGATCTGGGGAGCGGGGGCGCCCGGCGGCAGCGTGTAGCGCGGGGGCTGCTGCTGGCTCTGCGGGGCGCGATAGCTAGCTCCCTGGGGCGTGGCGCCGGGCTGCTGTTGCTCCGGCGGCGGAGCTTCGCCATGGGGCGGCTGATACTTCGGCCGGTTCTCGAGCCGGAATCCATCGTGGATGACATAGAAGTTCTGCTCGGGCAGATCGGCTTCGAGGAGGGTGCCGTCGCTGGTGTAGTAGACCTCGACGGTGATGGCGTTCTGGGTGCTGATCGCGACGGTTGTGTGGTGGACGAGCACCCCCTGGCCCTGCAAGGTGCCGTGGGCATCGGGCTGGGGCTCGTAGTCGGCGGGGACGAGCAGACCGTTCTCCTTGGGGATGACGATCCAGGCGGTGGGCGGATGCTCGAGGGCGAAGTGGGCCATGGCGACGTAGGCGGCCGGGTCGAGGTCGGGCAGCAGGACCGTGTGCTGATGGCGGTCGAAGGTGTTGGTGGTGGTCTTGCCGGAGGCGACGACGGAGACCTGGAACTGGCGACCGGAGGCGTCGGAGCCGAGGCTGAAGGTGACCTGCTGGTCCTTGACGGTGCCGGTCAGCTGATCGCGGACCATGTTGAGGTCGGTGTCGAGGCGGTTGGTATTGGTGAAGGAATAGCTGAATTTGGCCATCGACAGCGTGCCGCGGGAGTCGATCTGATAACCGCCGGGGGCGGAGCTGACCGTACAGTCGGCCGAACCGACGGCCTTGCCATCATTGGCCGTGACCAGGGTGTAGTGGCTCTGGCCCATCGGGACACCCTGGGACCAGGCCGGCGCGGCCAGGAATAAGAACAGAGAAACCAGAGGTAAACGCATGGATCGAGAGACCTTCCTGCGGGTTATAGACCCGGGTTCGGGGGAAAAGACGCTGAGAACCGGGGGCAGGGGATAGGGTACAGGGTGTAGGGGTGGGTGGCGCATTGAGGCCGAAGTGCTTTGGACTGAATGACTTGCCGGAGGTCATGTGCCGGGCCTGGTACCGGCGATAGGGACAGGGACAGCGGATAGCGGATAGCGGATAGCAGACAGAGCAGACA
>DATEPN010000600.1:0-12961 GCA_035273225.1 Acidobacteriaceae bacterium
CGTGACCGCCGTCAGCACCAGCGGATCCATATTCGAAACGCCGAACAGCTGCGACCGCAGCAGCCGCGTTGCCAGCATCGCCACCGGCACCGCCACCACCACGCTGATCCCCGCCAGCTGCAGCACATCCCGCAGCACCAGCGCCACCACGCCGCTGCGATCCGCCCCCAGCGCCATCCTCACGCCGATCTCCCGTGTCCGCTGCGCCGTCGCATACGCCAGCACGCCGTACAGACCCACGGCCGCCAGCAGCATCGCGAGCACGCCAAAGCTCACCGCCAGCAGCGCGATCATGCGATTGTCGTTGATGTTGTCGTTGATCTCGCCATCCATCGTTGTCAGACCGTTCAGCACCAGCTTCGAATCCACGCTCGCCACCGCCTGCCGGATCATGCCCATCGCCGCCTGCGGCTCCCCCCACGTGCGCACGTAGTAGTGCATCTGCGGCACCACCCTCTGCTGCGCCACAGGTGCGTACATGGACATCTTCACTTTGCTGCGCATGTTCCGGTGAATGTAGTTCCGCACTACACCCACGATCTGCAGGTTGTATTGCACACGGCCCGCGCCCATTGCCAGCATGTGCCCAAGCGCCTTTTGCGGCGTTCCGAAGAAACGGTCCGCCAGCGCCTCATTCACGACAATCACCTTCGGACTCTTCCCGCCATCCTGATCCGTGAAGTCGCGCCCCGCCCGCAGCGGAACCTTCAGCGTGCCGAAATACCCGGGCGTGATCATGGCTTTCTCCACGTTCATGTCCTCGCCTTCGTGCGGCGCGTATCCCTCCACGCTGATATTGCCGCCGTTCCCGTTGTCGGCCAGTTCCGGATCGCTGGTGGCGCCGGCGCTTTCCACGCCCGGCAGCGCAGCCAGCGCCTCCACCAGACGCCGGTTCAGCGGCACCACGGCTTTCGCATCGTAGCCGGCAAGCCGGGGATCGACGCCAACCGTAATCAGGTGATCGGTTGCGAATCCCACGTTCACGTTCCGCAGATTTTCAAGCGTCCGCACGAACAGCCCCGCGCACGCCAGCAGCAGCACGCTCAGTCCGATCTGCAATCCCACAATCGCCCGCCGGAATCCCAGCCGTCCGCCCACACTGCCCGCGCCCTGCTGCTTCAGGTGACTGACCAGATCCGGCTTCCACAGCTGCACCGCGGGCGCCACCGTGCACAGCAGGCTCACGCCCACAGCGGCAACCAGACTGAACGCCAGCAGCCGCGGATTGAGCTGCGTGCTGAACGGCGGATCGCCCGCGCCATTGCTCATCCGGCTTACCAGAAAGCGGATCGCTGCCGGTGCCACCGCCAGTCCCGCCGCGGCGCCCAGCAGGCCCGGCAGCAAACCCTCCGCCAGCAGTTGCCGCACCACCCGGCTGCGCCCAGCACCCAGCGCATACCGCATCGAAATCTCCCGCACCCGCCCGGCCGCCCGCACCAGGACCAGGCTCGCCACGTTCACGGCCGCCATCAGCAGCACCAGCGCCGCCAGCCCCATCACCACCAGCAGCGGGCCGCGCAGGTCGTTGCGCGAATAGGAGAATCCCCGCGAACCATCCAGCACGTGCAGCCGGCTATTCGTAACAAATCCAGTCACAAATATCTGTGACGTGTTTCTGAACAACGGCAGCTCCGCCGCGCGCAGCGCATGCCACAGCGGAGCCATTCCCGCCTCGGCCTGCGCCCGCGTTTCGCCCGGTTTCAGCCGCCCCAGAATGTTCAGCCAGCGCCCCGTGTGCTCGTCCAGTTCATCCCATTCCGGAGTGACGACCGCCTTCATCGTCATCGGCACCCACAGCTCCGCCGGCGATCCCCAGATCGCGCTCTCGAAACCCGGTGCCGCTACGCCGACGATCTGGAACGGGTGCCCGTTGATCTCCAGCGCCTGCCCCACCACGTGCGGATCGGCCGCAAAATGCGCCTTCCAGTAAGCGAAGCTCAGCACCGCCACCGGACTGCCATTCTTCACCCGATCGTCCGTCTGCGTCAGCAACCGGCCCATCGCCGGCCGCACGCCCAGCACATCGAAGTAGTTCCCGCTCACCAGTTCCGTCGCCGCCAGCGATGATTCCTTCCGCCACTGGACGCCGGCCTGCGTCTGAAACATCGCAATCAGACCGTCGAATACCTTGTTGCGGTCGCGCAGGTCCCTGTACATCGGATACGAGAAATACGCCTCCGGATCACCTCCGCTGGTGTCGGTGTCTCCGTTCCACACGTTGTACGGAGTCGCCTCCAGCACCACCAGCTGCTGCGGATCCCGCACCGGCAGCGAACGCAGCAGCGCCTGATCGAGCAGCGAAAAGATCGCTGTCGTCGCCCCAATCCCCAGCGCCAGCGTGACGATCGCCGTCAGCGCAAATCCCGGCGACTTCCTCATCTGCCGCAACGCAAACCGCAGATCCTCGATCATCGCCTCTCCTGTCCTGCCAACTCGCTGCCTTTACCCGCTTCACTCGTTGCGCAGCGCCGCCATGGGCTCAATCCCCGCCGCCCTGCGCGCCGGCAGCAGCGCCGCAATCAGCGAGACGCTCAGCACGGCGATCCCCGCGCCGATCAGGCTCACCGCATCGTGCGGCTGCAGCTTGTACAGCAGCGACGCCATCAGCCGCGACCCGAACCACGCGAGCGGGATACCCAACGCGAGCCCCGCCGCCACCAGCAGCAGGCTGTCGCGCAGAATCATCCACAGCACCTGCCTGCGCGCCGCGCCCAGCGCCATGCGTACGCCGATCTCCACCACGCGCCGGTTCACGCGATACGCCAGCGTGCCGTACAGCCCCACCGCCACCAGCAGCGCCGCCAGTCCGCCGAAGAACGTCCCCAGCCGCGCAAACAGCGCCGGCATCAGATACGTCTCCGCAAACTGCGCCTCCAGCACCTTCGGATCCTGCACCGGCGCATTTGGATCCAGCTCCTTCACAATCCGCCGGATCTCCGGCAGCAGCGCCATCGGATCACCTGCCGATCGCACCTCCACATCCATATTCCCCGGCGACGGATCCTGCAGGAAGCAGTACCACGCCATCGCCACCGGCCTCTCATCAGCCGTGCTGTACTTGTTGTCGCGCACCATCCCGACAATCGTCATGTGCCACTTCGGATCGCCCAGCGTGTGCCCGACCGGCGATCGCCCTTGCAAGTACTGCTTCGCCAGCGTCTCGTTCACCACCGCGACGCTCTGCGCCCCCTGCACATCGCGCGCCGTCAGATCCCGTCCCGCGACCACAGGAATTCCCAGCGTCTCGAAGAACCGCGGCCCCACCGTGTTGCTGCGCAGTTCGTTCCTGCCGTTGTCGAACGGATATACGTGTCCGTCGATCACCAGGTTGTTGTTGTCGCTCCATCCGGTGCCCGGTCGATTCCCGGCCACCGTCGCCGAACGCACTCCCGGCACGGCTTGCAGCCGCTCGATCAGCCGCACATAGAATTCCCTTGTCTGCGCCGGGCTATGCGGCCCCACCGGATGCGCCCCGAACGCCAGCACATGATCGGCCCGCATCCCCAGATCGATTGCCTCATAATTCCGCAGCGTGCGCACCAGCAGCCCCGCCCCAAACAGCAGCGCCACGCAGAACGCCATCTGCGCCGCGATCAGCGCCTTGCCGGCAAGCACACGCGTGCGGCTCTCCGTCGTCGGTCCTCCGCCGGACTTCAGCACCAGCGCGACCGGCGCCTCCACCGCAGCGCGCAGAGGCGCCAGCCCAAACAGCAGAGCGACGACCGCCGACACCGCCAGCGTAAACAGCAGCACCGTCCGATCCGGCGCAAGGCTCACCTCCAGCTCCGACCAGGAGGCCAGCACCCGCGTCGCGCTCGCCGCAAACATCCACCCCAGCGTCGCCCCCGCTCCCACCAGCAATAGGCTCTCCGCCATCAGCTGCCGGAAGATCGGCCAGCGGCTCGCCCCCAGCGCCATGCGCATCGCAAACTCGCGTTCCCTCGCCGCATTGCGCGCCGAGAGCAGCATCGCGATGTTCACGCACGCGATCACCAGCACCAGCGCCACCATGCCCATCAGCACGTGCAGCCCGTCGCGGTAGTCCTTCGCCTGCGTGCCCAGGCCGCGCGCGGCAACCATCTCCAGCTTCAGGGGAACGCCGCTATTCCGCCGCGCATCTTCGCCGCTCAGCGTCTCCAGCGCCGCGCGCGCAAACACCGGATCCATGCGCGCCAGCGCCTGCGCCTGCGTGACGCCGGGCCGTAGCCGCGCCATCAGCATCACGCACCACCAGTTCGGCTTGCCGTACAGCGAATTCGTCGTCGCCGGCACGCCCCACGCATTCAGCTCCGGCCGGCTCTGCAGCGGAATCCACACATCCGTCGCCACCCCGCCAGATTCCACGCCGTAAAAATGAGGAGCCGCCACGCCCACCACCGTCAGCGGCACGCCGTTCACATAGATTGCCTGCCCAATTACCGCGGGACTGCGCTGGAATCGCCGCGTCCAGTAGCCATAGCTCAGCACCGCGACGGCGGAATGCCTGTCCTCATCGGCCGCCGTGAATCCCTCGCCCGTGGCCATCCCCACGCCCAGCGCGGAAAAGAAGTTGCCGCTGACCTCATCCGCATTGGCCTCCTCGGGCGTGTCCCCAACGCGCACCGCGGCCTTCGCAAACGACAGCGGCACGTACGCGATCACATCCGAGAAGACGCTCCGGTCCTCGCGCATGCGCCGGTACACGTTGATGCCGTAGGTGGCCAGCGGATTCCCCGTGTTGCCCACGCCGGCCGGCATGTTCTGGTGCGTCAGATAAAAAAGCTGTTGCGGTTCCCGCACCGGCAGCAGCCGCTCCAGCACCGCATGCATCACGCTGAAGATCGCCGTATTCGCCCCGATCCCCAGAGCCAGTGTCACAATCGCCGTCACCGCAAATCCCGGCGACTTCCTCATCTGCCGCAACGCGTAGTGCAAATCCGCCAGCATTCCCTGCCTCCGGAACCACTCCCACCGCTGACCGCTGGGCCCTGTGCCCTGATCCCCTGTGCCCTGTCTACTCCGTCCGCAGCGCCACCATCGGATCCACCGCCGTCGCCCTCCGCGCCGGCAGCGCCGAAGCCATGCCCACCATCACCGCCGTCAGAAGGACCGCAATCGTCAGCGTCACCGGATCCCACGTCGCCACGCCGTACAGCTGGCTGCGGAAGAAGTGCGCCAGCCCAACAGTCCCCGGCACCGCCACCAGCACGGCGAGAGCCGCAATCCAGGCCATCTCGCGCACCACCAGTTCCACCAGCGAACGCCGCGAAGCTCCCAGCGCCAGCCGCACGCCGATCTCCCGCGTCCGGCTCTGCGTCGCGAACGCCAGCACGCCATACAAACCCACCGCCGCCAGCAAAGCGGCCAGCACAGCAAATCCCATCGCCAGGATCGCCAGAGCGCGCTCGTTCGACGCGCTTCCGTCCACCTGCTCCTCCATCGTCCGCAACCCATCGACGACCAGCGTCGGGTCCAGTTCGTGCATCGCGCTGCGAATCGCCGGCTCCACCGACCCCGGCGTCTGCAGCGTGCGAACGTAGAGATACAGTCCACCCGGATGCTCATCCTCGAGATACGGCCGATACGCCGCCGGTCCCATCGCCGTGCGCAGGTTCATGTGCTTCACATCGCCCACCACGCCCACGATGGTCGTGTCCGGCGTGTCGTGCTCCCCGATCAGCCGCCCCAGCGCGTTCTGCGCCGAGCCATAGAACTTCGTCGCCATCGCCACGTTCACGATCGCCACCTTCGGCGCTCCCGCGGCATCGGCCAGCGTGAAATCACGTCCCGCCAGCAGCGGCTGTTTCAGCGCGGCAAAGTATCCCGGCGTGATCCACGGCGTCTCGAAGTGCATGTTCTCGCCCTCGACCGGTTTGTGCCCCTGCACCACGAAGCCGCTGATCGACTGATCGCCGGCGAGTTCCGGATCCGATGATCCCCCCGCCGTGACCACACCCGGAATCTGCCGCAGCCGGTCCACTGCCGTCATCGCCAGCTGCCGCGCGCGGTTTTCGCCGTACCCCGAACGCATCGGATCCAGTGAAAACACGGCCAGATGGCTCGTCTCAAATCCCACCGGCTGGTCGCGCAGATGCTGCAGCGTCCGCACAAACAATCCCGCCCCGCCCAGCAGCAAAACGCTCACCGCAATCTGCACACCCACAGCCGCCTTGCGAAACGCCTGCGACTGTTTTGAAGCCGTCCCCGTGCTCTGCCGCAGCGACCCGGCCAGATCCGGCCGCAGGTAGTGAAACGCCGGAGCCACCGAGAACAGCACGCTCACCACCAGCGCCACCGCCAGCGCGAACAGCAGCACCCGCCCGTCCAGCGCCGTCGAATACCGCTCCGGTCCGGAATCGCTGTCGGTCATGATTCGCACCAGGATTCTCGCCAGCACCGGCGAAAGCGCCAGCCCCAGCAGCGCTCCGGCGATCCCCAGCAACCCGCCCTCGGTCAGCAGTTGCCGCACGATCCGGCTGCTCCTCGCGCCCAGCGCATAGCGCATCGACATCTCGCGCACCCGCGCAGCCGAGCGCAGCAGCAGCAGCGTCGCCACGTTCAGCGCGCACATCGCCAGCAGCAGCCCCACCATGCTCAGCAGGATGATCAGCGGAGTCTGCAAATCCATCCGGTCCGGCGAAAACCCGCGCGAGTCGTCCACTACATCGATGGTGGCCTTCTCGACATATCTTTCCCTGAACTTCGGCGAAGCCGACTTATAGAGCGTCAGCTCCTGCGCACGCAGCCCGCGCCACAGTGGCAGGATGCTCGCCTGCGCCTGGGCCCGCGTCACTCCCGGTTTCAGCCGAGCCACCACAGTGAGCCACAGCGACTGATGGTTCTCGAGATTCTTCCGCGGCGCCGTCCAGGGCATCGCGGCCTCGCTCATCGTCACCGGCACAAACAACCCCGGACGAGAACCCCCGATCGCCGTATGAAAGTGCGCCGGCGCCACCCCCACAATCGTGAACGGATATCCGTTGATCTTCAGCGTCTGCCCGACCACCTCCGGCTGTGCCCCAAAGTGCGATCGCCAATAGTCGTAACTCAGCACCGCCACCGGGTTCGCATTCTTCTGCGTCTCATCCGCCGCAGTAAACAGCCGGCCCACCGCGGGACGCAGCCCCAGCACCTGGAAATAGTTGCCGCTGACGACTTCAGCCTCTTCCACTTCGGCGGCGTCATGCCACGACACCCCCACCGACGTCCTCATCGTTGCCAGCATCCCGCTGAAGACCTGATTCCGATCCCGCAGGTCCTTGTACATCGGGTACGAGTAGTAGTCGCCCATCTCGCCGCCGAACGCGCTCATCGACCCGGAAAAACTTCCGTGCCACTCCATTCGCACCAGTTCCTGCGGCTTCTCGACCGGCAATATGCGCAGCAGCACCTGATCGAACAGCGTGAAGATTGCCGTCGTCGCCCCAATGCCCAAAGCCAGCGTCACCACCGCTGTCACCGCAAATCCCGGCGACTTCCTCAGTTGCCGCAATGCGTATCGCAAATCGGCCAGCATGATCCCTCCCGACCCAAAAATCCAAACCGCCAGTCTTTTAACGTGGAACACACCTGGGGTATGCACGGAACCGCAGTTCTCCTGCCAAACCCGTCGCAATGTGTGGATTGCAAAACCGAGACTTACACCGCCGACCAGCCACCGCGCCTGTCCACAACCGCGCTCCGCTGTTCAGAATCGGACAGAAAACCGCAACGCACTCACCAGCGCCGCGCACTTCTGCCGGCTCGCTGCCGACTGCCAGCTGCCGACTGGCTGATCCCTGTTCCCTGTTCCCTATTCCCTGCTCTTCCCCCGCCTCAGCTCTTCCATCAGGATGATCGCCTCGGCAATCTCCCGGAGAGGCTTCCGCTTCTGCCGGCTCTGCTTCTGCAGCATCAGGTAGGCGTCTTCTTCTGAGAGGCTCAGCTCGCGCTGCAGAATGCCCTTGGCGCGCTCCATCACCTTCCGCGTCTCCAGCTGATCGGTCAGCTGCGTCTTCTCGTACTCCATGCGCGCCAGCTCGACCTCCGCGCCGACCAGATACCCGATCATCGTGATCAGCTTGATCTCGCGCTTCGTGTGGTGATGCGGCTCCCGGTGCTGCACGTTGATCGCCCCCACCAGCTTGCCCCGGCACAGGATCGGCACCGCCAGAAACGCCTCGAAGCGGTCTTCCGGCAGCCGCGGGAAATGCGCAAATCGGGGATCGGCCCACGCCTGCGCCGGCAGCGCCACCGTCTGCTTGTGCTCCGCCACCCAGCCGGTCACGCCCTGGCCCATGTCGATCGCCATGCTGTCGACCACGTCTTCGTGCGGATTCTTCGACGCCCGCAGCACCAGCCTGTCTTTCTCCAGCACGTACAGAAAGCAAGAGTCGCACCGCACCGTGGCCGTCACCATCTCCACCACGCGATCCAGCACCTCATGGAAGGGATCGGCCGCAGCCATCCTGCTCCCGATCTCATGCAGCAGATCGATGTCGCTGGCTTCCTCGGGCGTGCGCACCATCTCGTTCAGGGCTGGACCTCCTGCGCGATCCGCTGCCGTTTCTTCATTTGTCGCGTGTCGCGCTGTTTCCTCAGACTAATCCAAAACTCCCGCACCCGCGCATCGCGATAAGCAATCGTTATCCCGCCCATGGCCTCCCTATCATGGAATCAAAGTGAGGAAGCCCCCATGTCCGTCCTGCGCGGCCGCGTCGTCTCCGGCGTCGGTAATTTCTCCTTCTGGATCGACCGGCTCCGCGACCACTACGCCCGCAAGACCGGCATGCAGCTCTTCCCCGGCACACTCAACCTCCAGCTCGACGAGCCGTGGTCACTGCCGCCGCAGCGCATCCGTCTCGAAGCCCAGGAATACGGCGGCGCCGTCTCGGTCAGCCTCGTCCCCTGCAGCATCTTCGGCCGCCGCGCCTTCATCCTGCGCACCGATGCCAATGAAGAGGGCCGCGGCCATCACCCGCGCACCATCATCGAGATCGCCACGGACGTGAAACTGCGCGACCAATACCACCTGACCGACGGCGACAGCGTTGAAGTCGAGGTGTCTCAGCCATGAGCCAGTTCCTCGCTGCATCGCTCTGATCGTCCGCGACGACGATGAGGCCATCGCCCGGTATCGCAATACCCTCGGCTTCGACTTCATCGAGCCCCGGCCCACCCACACCTAAGCACGCTTCCGAACCTCCCATTTCCGGACACGCCGTCCGCATCCGGACACACCATGGATCCGCGCCGCGCGCCAATCGCAAGGGAACCGCCACATTCCCCTCCGCGTATCTGGTCTCTGAATTGCTCTTTCATTCCCATTCATTCCTCACCGAGGAGCAGGGACATGTCCGTAACGCGCGATCTTCGTCTCGCCATTCGCCATCTGCTGAAGTCTCCGGGATTCGCCGCCACCGCCGTCCTCATGCTCGCGCTCGGCATCGGCGCCACCACGGCCATCTTCTCCATCGTCGAAGGCGTCCTGCTCCGCCCCCTGCCCTTTCCGCACCCCGACCGCCTCGTCGTCCTCTCCGACACCATCGCCGGAGCCGAATTCGGCGGCGACAACGAAGCCGGCGTCACTGCCACCGACATCGTCAACTACACGCGCGACACGCACAGCTTCACCGCGCTCGGCGGCTATCAGGGCGCCATCTACGAGCTCTCCGGAAACGGTGAGCCCGCCAAGCTCTTCGCCACCCGCATGACTCCAGGCGTCTTCGGCGCCCTCGCCGTGCCGCCGCTCCTCGGCCGCGTCTACACCGCCGACGAGGATCAGCACCACGCCCAGGTCGCTGTCCTCAGTTATTCCGCCTGGAAAGATCGCTTCCACGCCGACGCGAACATCCTCGGCCGCAAAATCCTCCTCGACCGCAAGCCGTACGTCGTCATCGGCGTCATGCCGCGTAACTTCGAATTCCCCCTCGACGCCGGCCGCATCACGCAAAGTCAGCTCTGGGTGCCGATGAGCTTCGATCCCGCCGAACTCGCCGGCGCCTCCCAGGCCAACTGGAGCTACCGCATGGTCGGCCGCCTGAAACCAGGCGTCACCGCCGCCCAGGCCCGTGAGGACGCCAACCGCGTCGCCATCGAGACCATGCGCGGCTATCCCGCCTTCATGGCCAGCCTCAAAATCTCTCCCATTACCCGCGGCCTGCAGGACGACACCGTCCGCCGCGCGCGTCCGCTCGTCCGCACGCT
Organism: Acidobacteriaceae bacterium; assembly: GCA_035273225.1. Lineage (GTDB taxonomy): Bacteria > Acidobacteriota > Terriglobia > Terriglobales > Acidobacteriaceae > Palsa-343. The sequence continues at coordinate 10,165 of DATEPN010000600.1, forward strand.
CTTCCTCGCCGTCGCGGTCGTGCTGCTCATCGCCTGTGTCAATCTCGCCTCGCTGCTGCTTGTGCGCGCGATCCGCCGCCGCCGCGAAATCGCCGTCCGCCTCGCCCTCGGATCCACCGCCGGCACGTTACTGCGCCAGACGCTGCTGGAAAGCCTCGTCCTCAGCATCACCGGAGGTGTCGTCGGGCTCATCCTCGCCACGGTCGCCATCCGCCTCGGCATCAGCCTACTGCCCGAGTCCCTCCCCCTCATCTCCAACATCTCCATCGACTGGGCCGTCGTCGGCTTTGCCCTGGCGCTTGCCATCCTCACCGGCGTCGTCTGCGGCGTCGCCCCCGCCTTCGCCGCCATCCGCACCAGCGTGAACGAAAGCCTCAAGGAAGGCGGCCGCACCGGCACCACCGGCAGCGGGCACGCGCGCCTGCGCTCCGGCCTCGTCATCGTGGAGATCGCCACCGCCATCGTCCTCGTCGCCGCCTCCGGGCTGCTCCTCCGCAGCTTCGAGAAAATGCGCCAGGCCGACATCGGCTATCGCCCCGACCACACGCTCGTCGCCGCCTACGGCCTGCCCCACCAGCAATACACATCGCAGGCCGCCATCGATCGCTTCAACCGCGAGCTGCTCGACCGCCTCCGCACGATGCCTGGCGTCACCGCCGCCGGACTCACGTCGTTCATGCCGGCCAATGGCAACCAGGGCAACTCCGCCTTCGTCGCCGAAGGCTACGTCCCGGCGAAGGCCGGCACCATCGACCTCGCCAGCATGATCGTCGTCCAGGGCGACTACTTCAAAGCCATCGGCACGCCGCTGCTCCACGGACGCTACTTAACCGAAGCCGATAAAGCCGGCACCCAACTCGTCGTCCTCGTCGACCACGCCCTCGCGCAGCAGTCCTGGCCTGGCCAGAACCCCGTCGGCAAGCGCCTCCGCATCGGCACGCAGGAAATGCAGACGCCCTGGGCCACCGTCGTCGGTGAAGTCGCCGACGTCAAGGAAGGCTCCCCCGATGCTCCGGCGCGCCAGCAAATGTACGTCACCATCGATCAGGTCGAGCCCTTCCTCGGCTCGCTCGCCAATCCCGCCAGCGACCGCAACGGCGACGGCGGCTGGATGGTCCTGCGCACCTCGCTCGATCCCCAGCTGATGGAAAATCAGCTCCGCGCCGCGGTCCGCTCGATCGATTCGCAGCTTCCGCTCAATCCCATCGAGACCATGGACCACGCCCTCAGCGACTCCGAAGCCCCGCGCCGCTTCAACACCATCCTCATCTCCTCGTTCGCCGGAGCCGCGCTGCTCCTCGCCATCCTCGGCATCTACAGCGTCATCGCCTTCACCGTCGCGCTCCGCGTGCAGGAGATGGCCATCCGCATGGCCCTCGGCTCGCAGCGCAGTGCCATCGTCGGCCTCGTTCTCATCTCCGGAGCGAAGCTCGCCGGCGTCGGCTGCGTCATCGGACTCCTCGGAGCCATGGCCGCCTCGCGCCTGCTTCGCACCATGGTCTTCGGCGTCAGCACCCTCGACCCGCTCGTCCTCACCGTGGCCGCGATCCTCGTCCTGCTCCTCGCCCTCGGAGCCAGCTTCTTCCCGGCGCGCCGTGCCGCTTCCACCAATCCCGTCGACGCCCTCCGCGCCCAATGATCGTTTAACTCGCGGCGTCTGTGCTCCCTCCTGGCAGGCGCCGTTCTTTTTCTGACTGGCACCCGGGACCGCTTCCGGCTCTCCGCTCTATGGGTTCTCTGCGGTGGGAAAATGGAGCTAAACTTTCTCGCATGGCGCACCAGTTCACCAATTCGTACCTCGACGACTCTATCTCGCTCTTCGTCTACTACAAGCGACTCGCCGAGCGCGCCATGGCCCAGGTTTCCGACGAGCAGCTCTTCACGCCCATCGACAGCGAAGCCAACTCGATCGCGATCATCGTCAAACACATGGCCGGCAACATGCGCTCGCGCTGGACCGACTTCCTCTCCACCGACGGAGAAAAGCCCGACCGCAATCGCGACTCCGAATTCGAAGACCCGCCCGCCACGCGCGCCGCCGTCCTCGCCTCCTGGGAGGCCGGATGGTCCTGCCTCTTCTCAGCGCTCCATGCGCTCACCGACGACGACCTCACCCGCACCGTCGTCATCCGCGGAGAGCCGCACTCCGTCATGCAGGCCATCAACCGCCAGCTGGCGCACTACCCCCATCACGTCGGTCAGATTGTTCTGCTTGCGAAGCACTTCGCCGGAGGCAAATGGCAGTCGCTCTCCATCCCGCGCCGCGCCTCGGCGGACTACAACCATCGCGTCCTCTCCGGCCAGGCCAGCCAGCTCTAGCCGTTCGTCCCGCGCAAATCGCGCCGGCCTGCGCTCAGCCGCGAGTTCTCAATTGAGCGTAAAGTTCAGCGTGATCGCCGTCTCCGCTTCCACCGCTGCGCCGTTCACGACAAACGGCCGGTACCGTGCCCGCTGGACAGCACTCAGCGCAGCCCCGGTCAGCAGCGCAGGTCCGCTCACGACGTGTGAATACCGCACCCGCCCCGTCGTCGAGATAATCGCGTCCACCACCACCGTCCCCTGGATGTGCGACTCGCGCGCAATATCGGGATACGCAGCCTGAATCGGAGAGATCAGCCGGGCCGCGGCAATTCCTCCCGGAACGCGCATCGGTCCACTGGGCGCCGCCTGCTGCACCTTGGGTTCCGCACTCGATCCGGGCAGAGCCGGCAGTGCGGCGCCACCCGCCCCCAAATCTGCACCCATCGCCAGCGACGGCGGTGGCGGCGCATCGCTCTTAGGCGCGGCGCTGGTCACA
>DATEPN010000601.1:0-3550 GCA_035273225.1 Acidobacteriaceae bacterium
CGACCATTACGCTGACATTTCTCTGAATCAATGGCTCGCGCTCGTGCCACCGTCCATGGTCGAGCAGCACCTCCACTGGGGCGCTCGCGCGATGAGTTCCCTCGAGAAGGAAAAGCATCCTGTCGTCCGATCGAGGCGCTAACTCCGGGGCCCTACCAGATTGGCAGCAGCATGGAGCGCGTGGCTTCTAACTGCCGCTTTTCACTGGCACCATCTTCTCGATCTCCACCGGCCCCAACAGACCCGCGGGCAGCGGTTCGCTCGGACCCGCAAAGGGGCCGTGCAGCGCCATCGGCGGGATCTCCTTGTCGCCCGGAAGCACGCGCTCGTCCGGAGGCAGCTTCTTGTCCCCGGCGATGCGGTTCGTCCACTCATTCGTCATGCGCACCTCGAGCGTGTTGCGGCCAGGACGGAGCGCAGCGCTGACGTCGACCCGATACGGCGGCTTCCACAGCACGCCCAGATCCTTGCCGTTCAGGATCACCCGCCCCAGGTCCTTCACATCGCCCAGATCGAGAGCGAGTTTCTGTCCGCCGCGAAACCACGAAGCCGCCGCCGTAAACGTCGTCGTGTACACGGCGGTTCCGGAAAAGTACTTCACGCCCGGACGAGCGTCGTCTGTCCACGACGCAAGATGCGTCAGCTGAATGTGCTCCGGTGCGCCGAGGTTCGGCGGAAATTTCACCTCCCACGGCGTGGTGATCTGCGCGATACGCTCCGGCACAACCACCGGCACTGCCTCGGATTTCGCCGCACCGCCGCGCTCGAAGACGACGAACACCGATTCGCGCTCTTCCAGCCGCAAAGGCACCGTCGTGAATCCATCGGCGACCGAGTACGACACAGGCTCAATGGCGCCCGTGTCCGCGTGCCACACCCGCGGCACAGCGCCCGTGACGCGAAAGCGCGCCTCGATCCTCTGGCTTGCGTCGGTTCCGTTCGAGACGTAATAAATGTCCGCATCATTGGTGCGTCGATGAATCCAGTGAACCCCCGCATCCGGCGAGCAGTTGCAGGCAAGATCGCGCGTGACCTTCATTGCCCTGAGCACGTTCTCGAGCGGCAGGCCCCAGATCACCTGGCCTTTACCGAAGCTGTGCCGATTGTCGGTGATGCCGTCCATGTCGCCCCACAAATCGGCCGCCAACGCCTTCACCTCCGCGTCCGCCCGCGGATAATTCGCGAGACTCGGCGAGCTTCGTGGCCGCGGCCCGATAACCACCGCCCCATCAGCAACCAGATCGTGGATTTTCCGCAGCACCTCCGGCGTCATCGCATCCGTCTGCGGCAGAACCAGAACGCGGTAGGTCATCCCATCCGCAAGCTGCAGCCGGCCCTCTTTGCCGACTGAGATGTGGTGCAGCAGGACGTCGGTGTTGATCCAGTCGTAGTCGTAACCGCCTGGCAACTCCGGCCGCAGGCCCGCACCCCAGAATGGCGGCGTCGACGGAGCGCCCTCCGGCAGCAGATACGCCACATCCGCAACAAAACGCCCCTGCTGCAGCAGATACGAAGTGCGCGCAATGTACGTCATGAACGGCGACGCCTCACCGGCCCAGGTCATGTTCCGGTTGAGATTCGTGCCCACCATCACGTTGCCCGGCTTCGTATCCAGCGGTTGTTCGGCCGATGTATGAAACACCAGCCGGTTCACCCCCTGCGCAAACCAATAGTCGGCGACCTTCTTCAGCGTGTACGGCGCCTCATATCCGCCGCCGGTGAAGGCCTCCGCCGCAACGATCGGCTTGCCGTAAACGTGGGCCGCAGACGCCGCGCCCCGCACGTCAACGGAATACATGGACTCCGGATGCAGCGCGTGCACCCAGAACTCCGCCATCGGGATATCAGCCTCGCGCTTGTTCAGCAGCGTGTCTTCGGGAATTTCGAGCGCCACACCCGAAGCCTCCGCATACGACCCCATGTGCTGCGCGCGCAGCATCTTTTCCATCGTGCCGTAATACTTCTCCGCGTACAGATCGGCGAGCGTGCGACGAAAATCCCAGAGGAAGCGGTCGCTCACGTCGGCGCTCTCCACAACGCGTCCGGCGAGCACTGGCAGATAGGGCGTTGGATCGTATCCGCGCCGCTCGCGGAACTGCGCGATCATATCGTCGGTCCAGTTCTGCATACCCGCTTCCCAGCTGTCCATCGTCATGTAGCGGAGACTCGTGCCCGCGAGCGGCCCCAGCGTCTTCAGCATCGGATCCATGTAGCCGTGGAAGTAGTCCTCGACATCCCGGGCATTCAGCTTGTCTACCTCAAGCCCAAAGCCGCTGGGCATGGCCGGATGATTTGTCGCGCCGGTCAGCGAAAATCCGAATCGCAGAATCGTCCATTTCCCCGCAGGCACATCCCAGTGCAGCGTTCCGTCCGCCGACATCTGCGCCGTCAGATTCACGACCGTCGGCTTTGCAATCTCCGCCTGCTCCGGAGCCGCTGGCGTGGGCACCGGCAGATACGTATCCATCAGGCTGCCGTAGGTCCCCTTGTCCTCCCAGCGATTCACCAGCGCGTCTGACGAAAGTTTCGCTTCCGTCAGCGTGAACTGCTTCGTCGGCAGCACCGGGCCGCTGTGGATGACGGCAGCCGGCGTCAGCGGCGCGCCCGTCAATTCCAGACGAAAGATCCGCGCCGTCGTCGCAGGAAACGCGAACGTCCGCACCTGCGCGCCGTGATACCCCTGCGGCCCGGGAAGAACAGCAACGGTGCGGAAATGCGCCCCATCGTCGCTCGCCAGCAGCTTGCCCACCGGAATGCCGCCGTGACTTCCAAGGCTGAACGCGCGCGCCGTGTACGGAGCCGCAAACGTGAACTGCACCCACGCCGGACTGCCGTCCGCCGGCGCCGGAATCGTCACAGACGTCATCAGACTGTCATCGAGAAGCGCTTTGCTGTCGATCGAACCTGAGCTGGCCGTGACCTCAGGATTCGCCTGCGTCATCGGCTCTTCATCCGCCGGCGTGCGATACGCCAGCACGACGACATCGTGATAGTACGTGGGCAGCGGATGGCTCTCTGGCGATCGACGACTTCCGCCAACCGCGAGGTCGCGAATCGGCCCGTCGCAATCCGGCGGCTGCGGCAGGGGCGCGGAAAAGCTGCGCGGCCCCTCGACCTCCGTCTCGCTCCACACCAGCTTTTTCATTGCCTGCTCGGGCTTCACCCATGGGCCGCCCGCTTCGCTCCAACCAGCCGAGCTGAAGATCGACATCTCCAGCCCCAGCCGCTGGCTCTCCGACGCCGCATGGCGCACCGCCTTCAGCCACGCCGGGCTGCCGAAGATCAGCTTATCCGGCACGGTTTGCCCGTAGCCGTACGAAACATCCGCCAGCTGCTCACCGCCAATGCCGGCACTCTTCATCCATTCCAGATCTTTGGTGATCCCGGTGAGCGTCACATTGCCGCCAGTCCAGTGCCACCACGTGCGCGGCTTCGCCGCATCCGGCGGATGCAGAAATCCCTCCCGCAGCGAGGCCATATCGCTCTGCGCCAACAACGGGCTCGCTCCCGCGAGCAGGCTAACCATGCACAGCAGCGACCATCTTCGTAA
>DATEPN010000602.1:0-69443 GCA_035273225.1 Acidobacteriaceae bacterium
CAGGTCGCGGAACATGTGCGACGAACTCGGAAAGCCGTGCAGAAGCACGATTGTTGGAGACTCTTTGGAACCTGCCTCACGGTAAAACATCCTAAGGCCGCGAACCGTGGCGTGTTGATATGTTTGCATAAGCTCTCTCCTCGAACGGCGAAGCTTGGCAACCACCCAGCGCCGATAAAGGCAGGATAGAGAACACCGTCAATATTGTCAACAGCGGTGTTATCTGTGAATTAGCTTTAAACGAGGAATCCGATGCGCGTCAGCAATAAAGAGTCCGACGAGTGGATCGACGGTTTTCTCTTTGTTGCAAACCGTCCCATTCTCGATTTCCTCAACACAAGACCGGTCCTGGGGCAGAAGCCGACGGAGCTTCTTCCTGACTTTCATGCGCTGGAACGGTGGCTGATTGCGTCGGGAATCGTGCATTCTCCAAAAACGAAAAGGCTGCTCCACACTTGGAGGCATTCGCCTGAAGCTGCTTTATTCCTCAAGGATCTGATCGCATTCAGGGAGCGGCTGCGGGAAGCTGTTTTGCGAATTGAAGCCAGATCGCTTCCTTCGGATGAGTTTGTCGAGGAAGTGAATTCAGGCCTTCTGCAACACCCGCCGCTTCTTTCGCTGCGCAAGCGCGGGGGCCGGATTGTTCGGGAACCGCTGTTCGATCCAAAACGGCCGACAGATCTGTGGCGGCCGATTCTGGATGGGGCCGCGGATCTGCTGAGTGAACCTGAGAGCGATCGCATTCGCCAATGTGAAGCGTGCGTTGTTCACTTTTTTGACACGAGCAAAAAAGGCTCGCGCCGATGGTGCAGTATGAATATCTGCGGCAATAAGCTCAAGGTCGCCGCCTATCAGCGTAGAAAGCGCGTTAGCGCTTCCACCATGATGGAAAATTAGAACCGAGACTCGGGTTTAGAGGAAGCGACGTGGAGAACTGCGCGGAAGATGCTGGCGGGAATGACGGGACTCGAACCCGCGGCCTCCTGCGTGACAGGCAGGCGTTCTAACCAGCTGAACTACGCCCCCGCATTTTGATTCGTTCCTTACCCTTCGCGTTCGTGCCTTACGATGTCCGTCGCTTCCGAAATGCCGGAGAGTTGTCGTGACAGGGCAGAAGTCGAGATGGAGAGTTTTTCATCTGTTTTCCGTCGGCACACTCGGTCCGGCAAGTTGACGAGAAACGGCCATGTCCGAGACATGAGCAGAAAATCGGTTGGGCCCTCCCATCGCATTGCGCAGCGCGCAGGGACGTCGCAGGGCAAACCAGCCCGGCACCTCTGGTTTCCTGGGATGTGACAAGGAGTATTTCGGAAACATTCGCGAACTGGCGATCGAGATTCCCAATCCGCAAATCTCTGTGTTCAGAACGAAATTAGACGAACCCAAGCGGAAGATGGCGGCCGAGTGATCCTACGCATCTTGTTCCGGCCCACTTCGGTTCTCAGAATCTACCCCAACGCTTCTCGACGCGAGGCAAAATGAATGTGTGAGAACGACCGAGATAAATTTATTTGCTTCAATGACTTGCAGAGGTCATCGCTCGGCTCCGAAGCTCCTTGAGCATCTGAAAGTGGTTCCCGGCTGGTACTCGGAAATGCCCAGTTCTGCAACGACGGAGGGGCTGCAAGCATGTCCGGACGAGGCTTCAGCAGCCGCCCGGTAAGGCTTTTGCTCGGGAGAACCAGCCGGGGACCAGTTATGGTGAATTTCGGCTCTGCAGCGATGTGTTCCGATGCACTTCGCGGTGCTGGATTGCGCTCCAGCGGCGGTTTATGGGCCAACTTTCACGGCGATAACACGGGTTCAAATCCCGTCGGGGACGCCAAATAATCCACTCCAGGGTTTTGGATCAAACGGAACTACTGCGCGGTCCATGCTCCATCCATGGGAAAAGAGGCGCCGGTCATGTTTGAGGCGGCGGGCGAGCAGAGAAAGAGCGCCATCGCGGCGATGTCGTCGATGGCGGTGAAGCGCTGCGAGGGCTCCTTTTCCTGGAGCATCTGACGGGTGGCTTCGTCTTCGGAGATGTGGCGCTCCGCTGCGCGGTCCTCGATTTGTTTTTGCACCAGCGGCGTGAGAACGAAGCCGGGGCAGATAGCGTTGCAGGTGATGCCGTGCGTTGCGTTTTCCAGAGCCACCACTTTGGTGAGGCCGATGATTCCGTGCTTCGCAGCCACGTAGGCGGCCTTATGAACCGACGCGACGAGGCCGTGGACCGAAGCGGTATTGATGATGCGTCCGAATGTGCGGCGCTGCATGCCGGGCAGGGCCGCGCGGATGGTGTGAAACGCGGACGACAGATTGACGGCGAGGATGGCGTTCCAGCGATCGACGGGAAAGCTCTCGGTGGGTGCGACGTGCTGGATGCCGGCGTTGTTGATGAGGATATCGATCGTGCCGAAGCGCTCTTCGGCATCGCGGATCAGCTGTGCGCATTGCTCGGGATCGGCAAGGTCGGCCGGGTGGAAGAAAACCTCGATGCTGTGCTGCTGGCGCAGACGCCGGGAGAGAGACTCGGCCTGTTCGGGCGTGGCGATGCCGTTGATGACGAGACGGCATCCGGCGGCGGCAAAGGCTTCTGCCATGCCGAGGCCGATGCCCGACGTAGACCCGGTGATAACGGCGGTCGCATCGCGCAGGTTCATGCGGGGCGCCCTCGCGCGGGCAGACACCGGGCGGCAAAGTCGTCGATGAGATTGGCGACGAGCGTAGCGCCGCGGTCACCCAGGATCATCGTGTAGTGCGTGCTGTCGGGGATCAGGTGTTCTTCCATCTGCGGGATGCAGGCGCGCATCTGCTCCACCATCGCATCGGAAAAGAGAGGCGGACTCCCTGGGACGAAGCCGGCCGACGCGCGGATCATGAGGACGGGAAGGCGGAGCTTTCGGCAGCGTCCGATGATGCGCTCACGGTCGAGGCCCTCCATGACATCGGTGCGGACGGCTTCTTCGGAGGCTCGTGGGCGCAGCGCGGGCGGCTCACCGTCAATCTCGTAGTCGAGGAAGGCTTCGATCCAGGGGCCCCAGGCCTCAGGAGGAAAGTGCGGCTGGGCGCGCCAGAACTGGCGGTAGGCTTCGCGCGTAGGATAGGTCTGGCGGAGCTGATTGATGCGAAGAGTGAGCGCCGCATCGAGGCTTGGCTGCGAGCCGGACGCGGCGATGATGGGCGCGTAACCGCCGTCGATGAGGACCAGGCCTGCGACGAGTTCCGGCGCCTGCTCGGCCAGTGCGGTCGCTACGAATCCGCCCATGGAGTGGCCGAGGATAATGCTGGGACCAAGATCCATGCTGCGCATTGCGGCGGCCACGTCGGCTGCGTGCTGCGTCATGCCGTAGGGTGAGGGAGGCTTATCGGAGCGGCCGCGTCCGCGCAGATCGAGAGCGAAGAGGGCGCGGCGACCAGCCAGGCGCTCGGCGATGCCCACGAAGGTGACGTAGGAAGCAGTGAGGCCGTGCAACGCCACGAGCGGCGAGCCGCGGCCCGGCCAGTAACCGAACGCCAGCTGAATGCCGTCGCCGGCAACATAGCCCTGCGCCTCGCGCGTCGTTCTCACATCTGCTCGATGTTGGTCAGCAGTCATAAGCTTGCCTTGGCACGGGTGAACAGGTTCGACTTTGGACAATCAGGCGTCTCAGGTCGGTGACGGCCTGTTGCCCGCGGCTCACGATCCGTAGAGATTCCGGTTCAGAAATGCATTGCGAAACTTACCGCCGGCATCGTATTCCCGCGCCAGCCCTTCGAAGTCGGCGAGTCGCTCGTAACGGGCCTCCAGATACTCTGGCGACAGGGTGAAGAGTTTGCCCCAGTGCGGCCTCACGTTCAAGGGCTTCAGCTTCGCTTCGATCTGCGGCAGGATCTGCTTCACCGCCGGCCACTCCGGCTTCCAGGTGAAGTGCAGCGTCAGCGAACGGCGCCGGTGGGCTGTGCTCATCCAGAGTTCATCGGCATCGACGGTGCGGAACTCCGTCACGAACAGGTGCGGAGTGATGGCATCGCGCAGCTCCTCCACCGCGCGGATCGCCTCGTATCCCCGCTCCAGCGGCACGAAGTACTCCGTCTGCAGCTCCTGCCCACTCGACGGCGTAAAGTTCATCCGGAAGTGCGGCAGCCGCTCGTACCAGGGGCCGGGAATTCCCAGTTGTTCGGTGCAGGCCTCAGCGTCATGCCCTGCGATGGGGTGCATCTTCACTGTGGCCCGGCGCGCGCCGAAGAACTCCGCCCCGAGGGCGTGGCTGTCGGTGCGGTCGGTGCGGCGCTTGATCCACACCTGAGTGGCGCGGCCTTTCTGCCAGTCGGTGAAGAGGCTGACGCTGTAACCACTGGCGAAGACGTCTTCGAGATGACGCTCCAGGACCGCAAAGGGCAGGTCGAGGTACACCGTCTGCGCGACCTGGTACGTGGGCTGCACATCGAGCGTTATATGCGTCAGGATGCCCAGCGCTCCCAGATGTACGACGGCTCCGCGGAACCTGTCGGCATCCTGTGCACGCGACAGGCGCACCACCACGCCGTTGGCTGACACCATCTCCAGGCCCGAAACTGCGGTCGCCAAATTGCCATTGTGCAGCCCCGAGCCGTGCGTCGCTGTGGCAATAGCTCCGGCCACCGAAATATGCGGCAGGGAAGCCAGGTTGTGCAGCGCGTATCCCTGCGCGTTGATTACCGGGGCCAGATCGCCATAGCGGATGCCTGCGCCGACTGTCACCGTCCGCGCGGCTGCATCCAGCTGCACCGTCTTCAGGCCCTGGAGCGAGACCTGGTTTTCCGTGCTGTCGGCAATGTTGTTGAACGAGTGGCGCGAGCCCAGTGCCTTCAGGTGCGGGCATTTCCTGACGAGAGCCTGCACCTCCTCCACCGATGCGGCCTGATACAGCCGATCGGTCGAGTAGGTCAAATTTCCCGACCAGTTGGTGCGTGGCTGCGGGTGTGTCTGTGCCGGCAGCAGACTGCTGAGAAAGCTACCCGAGAGAGCAGCGCCGGCGCCCTTCAGAAACTCGCGCTTGTCCATCAACCCGTTCCTTGAGCGGAAATCGGAAACCGTGCCTGTATAGACGCCCGGCATGGCGTAGCGCAAGTGCCGCTGTCGCACGCGATGACATTGGCTGGAAAATCCCGTCGGGGAACAGCAGTCCGATGATCCCTAGCTGAATCGCCGGCGCAGTCCTGCGAACTGCAAAGCGATGTGCCACAGGAATGCTGGGTGGGTGCGCAGGTAGCGGCCGGCCAGGCGCCCTGGATCCTGGGCGAGGCGATGCAGCCATTGCAGGCCGGCGCGCTTGATCCAGCGCGGGCTGTCCTGGATGCGGCCGGTGTGGTAGTCGAAGGCGGCTCCAACGCCCACGAGCAGGGGCACGTGCAGGCGATCGAGATACGCGGCCATGAATTTTTCCTGTTTTGGCGTGCTGAGTCCGGTCCAGAGAATGTCGGGCTGCGCGCGGTGGATTGCGGAGAAAAGCTCGTCTTCTTCGCGCGGTGTGAGCGCACGGAAGAGCGGTGTGGACGTGCCGACGATTTGGAGGCCCGGGAATCGCTGCACGAGTGTACGCTTCAGAGTTTCGGCGACGCCAGTCTGGCCACCATAGAGAAAATGACGGTAGCCATGCGCAACGGACACGCTGCACATCGCGCTCATGAAATCGGGTCCGAAGACACGGTCCATCGCGCTGTGCCCCTGCCAGCGGCCTACCCAGGAGAGGGGCATGCCATCGGGGGCGTTGATGACGGCGGCGTTCAGAATGCGGCGGAAGCCGGCGTCACGATGCGCTTCCATGACGCCGTGAACGCCTGTGAGACAGATGTACCCGGGGCGGCTGAGGGCGATCCATTCTTCGGCGATCGCGACGGCTCTGCTCATATTCACGGCCGAAACTTTGACGCCGAGAACGTCAGCGCGCGGATGATCGATAGCCGTGCCGGAGAGGGGGGTCGTTGCTCCTGTGGCCGGAGCGGTGTTCATACGCCTCCGCGGATCGCGAAGAAAAGTGTGTGGACCAGAATAGCCCAGTCCATACAGAGCGTTCTGTTGCGGATGTAGTAGAGATCGTAGTGCGTATTTTCGTGGATGGGCAGCAGGCGGTCTGCGCTTAATTGCCAGAGCCCGGTGATGCCGGGAGTCACCTGGAGTCGCGGGCCATGCTGCTCACGATAGCGCTCGACGAGGAAGGGCATTTCGGGGCGGGGGCCCACGAGCGACATGTGGCCGAACAGGACGTTCAGCAACTGCGGCAGTTCGTCGAGCCCAGCGCGCCTGAGAAGTCTGCCGACGCGGGTGATCCGCGGATCACGCGGATGGATTGGGGAGGGCTGATACGCGGGGGCGGAGACGTGCATGGAGCGAAACTTGAGGATCGAGAACATCTGGCCGTTCCTGCCCACGCGCTCCTGGAGGAAGAGCACGGGGCCAGGGGAATCGAGCCAGATGAGCAGAGCGATCAGCAGCATCAGAGGCGCGAGCAGAATGAGCAGCGCGAGCGAGAGGACGATGTCGGTGAGGCGCTTGATGATCTCGAAATAACCAGTGCCAACGGGCTGCACGTTGGAGAGGAGACGAGCTCCGCCGATGTCCATGCAACCCGCCCACTCGCCGGGAGCCTGCAGCACCGCGATGGAGGTGTGGGCCTGGCCGGCGATATCGCGGAGTTCGCGTATCTGCTCCTCAGAAACGTGTGGTGCGGCAATAACGAGAAGATCACAGCGCAAGGAGTGCAGAAGAGGGGCAGAGAGCGCCTCACGGGTGATCTCGACGTGCTGGAGTCGCCGGCCGCCAACGCGGAACAGGGATTCGACGCCAGGGGCCACTTCGTCAATGACGAGCGCCACCGGATGGAGGCCCTGGCGCGGGGAACGGATCAGCGTGGACGCAATCTGGCGGGCCGATCCGGTCTCTCCATAGATCACGACGCGGTCGGCGCCGCAGTCGCGCGCATACAGCGCGCGCAGCAGGGCGGACCAGGCACGCCGCAGACCGATGAGAGAAACCGGAACGAGGACGACAGCGCAAGCGAGCGCGGCGCCGGAGTCGCGCAGTCCCGCGAGGATAGCGGCGAGCAGAAGAATCAGCGAGCACTGAACGGTCGCACGCAGGATGCGTTCTGTTTCCCAGATGGGAACCAGAGTGCAGGACCAGCGACGAGCGGGGGTATTCCGCAGCGAGACGGTGGTGGCGAGACCGGCAGCCATGCTGATGAGGAGAAGCTTCTGCAGTGAGCCAGAGCTGGCGATGGGGTGGATCTGCCACGAAAGAGCGATCAGAACGCAACCGGCGGTGACGAGAAAATCAAGAGAGACTTCGACCAGGACGGCGACGGTCCAGAAGAGTTCGCGGGACGCGGACTTCCGCCCGGTGATCGATGCAGCCAGCGCATCGGCGTAGAGGTTGGATACACAGGAGTCAGAGGCTGCCATCGTTCAGGGTCCTGTTCTGCCGGTCGGATCGGTTGATCTGCGTCGGAGCAACGGCGTATTCCGTTCGGCGGAAGTGGCTGGGAATCGGGGTTCCTGCGTTGGGAAGCAGATAACGTAACAGCGGAAGATACAAAAGCACGGCAATGAGGGCGTAGAGGAGCCGGGCCAGCACAACCCCCTGGATGCCGCGAAACGGAGCCAGCGCGGTCATCGAGAAAAGCATCAGGGCGCTGGCAGCCAGACTGATGGCAGCAACGACTTTGACCTGGCCCACGGCGAGCAGGACGTAGTACGGGGTCACGGTGAGGGCGAGCAGCGCTGTTCCGCAGAGGATGAGGGGGAGCAGGGGCGCGGCGGCGGCGGTGATCTGCGGGCCGCCGAGGAGGGCCAGCATCCAGCGCCCGCAGCCGGCCAGCAGCAGAGTTCCGCCGGCGACCAGTGCCGCGTTCGCCACCAGAGCGCGGGTGATGGGACGGCGCAGGGTGCCCGGCTCCGCAGTCGCTGCCTGCGAGGCAAGATGCGGAAACAGGAAATGCAGTCCGGAGGATGCGATTCCGTAGAGCGGCTGCGTGATCTGGACGCAGAGAGCATAGGCGGCGACGGCAGCCGCTCCCATCGCGGCCCCGGTGAAGAGCCGATCCGCCTGGCCCACGACGACGCTCGATGCCGCCTGAATCCAGCTGAAGACGCCAAAGGCGAGAAGGGCACGGAGGCAGTCGCGATTTACAACGGGACGCAGCGAATTTGTGTGGAGCAGAGCACGGAGGCTGCGGATTTGCAGAACGAGCGAGAGGGCCAGCAGGGCGGCGTTGGCGAGGAGGATGTCGGTAATGCTGCGATGGGCCCAGGCCAGCGCCGCGGCGGCGATCATCGCGGCGATACGGCCGGTGACGCTGAGGTAGAGGGCAGGGCCGTAGCGCTCGAAGCCGCGCTGCGTGCTGATGCAGACGGTCTCCATGGCTCGCGCCAGGATGATGAAGCTGGCGACGCGCAGAGCACCGAGGCAGTCGGCGCGCAGTGCGACATCGGCGGGAACGATGCGGGAGGCCAAAAGCGGCGCTGCGGCCCACGCGAGGGCGCCGAGCGCAGCGCCCAGGGTGAGGTGAATGCCCATCGAGGTGCGAACGGTTTCGATCAGCGCCGGGAGGTTCTTTTGGCCACGATGGGTGGCGACCTGCTGAATGTTCGCGTCGCCGAAGCCGGAGGCGAGGATCGCTCCGGCATTGATGGCGGCCATGGCTACGGCCCAGATGCCGAATCGCGCGACGCCGAGTTGGCGGAGGAGGATGGGGGCGAGCAGGAGGATGCCAATGGGCCAGGCCGCATAATCGAGCACGCCCCAAAGCGCGTTGGACAGGTTCCGTTGGATCGCGCGCCGCATTCACAGTGAAGGTAGCGGGACGCGGCGGCTGCCCTGTCAGGTAATTGTTATTGCTTTGTCATACGTGGGGAATTGGTTTCGGCGGCGATGAATTGTCTCCACGAGCGCGTTTCGCGCAGGTAGCCGAGGCCGGCGACGAGATGAAAGCGGAGCCGCTGCAGAACGAAGCGGCCCTGGACGCAGTGGCGGCGAATCCCGGCCCGGAGGCTCTCGTTGGCTACAGGATGCGCGATCGCCGGAGGCAGACGTCGAGGGAAGAGCGCTTGTCGCGCCGAACGCCGCGACCCGATGCCGAGCGCTTCCATTTGCTGCTGGAGAAGCAGGTAAACTTTGCTGCCGGGGAAGTTCATCACCGCAGAGCGGACCCCGTACCGATCGACCCAGGCGCGCAGCGGCCGAGGCAGGCGATCGACCGTCCAGCGCCTGAAGGCATCCGGCGCGAACGGGCCCATGACCCGCTCGGTGAGCAGCGTCACGACTCCGAGCGCGAGCGAGGTGGCCAGGCTGCGCTCGCCACGTTCCATCACCTCATCCCAGAAATCGGCGTCGTCGCGGCGGGCGATGACGTGCCGGCGGAACTCAAGGATGTGGGCGGGACGGTAAAACTCGCTGCAGAGGTGTTTGTAGAGATGCAGACCCTGACCGATGAACAGATCGGGCGCACGGAGCACCGGCACGGAGATTCCGTGGAAGGGGACATGATGGAGGCGCTCCAGCAGCGACGAAGACGAGCTGGGCGATTCGAGGTGCAGTTCCAGGGAGCGATGCGGGGAGGCGCAGTAGAGGTCCGCCAGGGACGAGGGCGGCGCGTCGGTTTTGAATTCCCAGCTGCGGCCGCTGATGGCCCGGAGCCGATAGCCGTGCCCTTCAAGGATCCGCTGCGCCGCAGGGGCATCGTACTCGGCGATCAGGTAGTCGAGGTCCAGCTGCGAGCGGAGTTCCAGCCGGGGCACCGAATGCGGCCACAGCGAGCAGCCCTTCAGTACGGCGTAGTGCAGGCCGGAGTCCTGGAACTTCTGCTGGATGGCCATCGATTCAGCAAGCATGGAAGCCGTCCGTCGCGTATTGTCGGCCAGATTCTGGCGCAGGCGATGAAGGACCGGCTTCGGCAGCATGGGCTCGAGCTGCTTCTCCTGAATCCGGGCCAGGAAATAGAGGGCCAGACCGGAGACATCCAGCCAGTGAAGCGTCTGGTTCCATTCGCGGGAGCAAAGCAGCCACAGGCGAAGACATTCTCTCGGGATGGGATTCGAGAAGAGGAGCAACACTGCCCGGCGTATCCGGAGGGCGCCGGAGAGCCTGGCGCTAGCCGGGCCGACCGTCGAGAAACGGGCGAAGGGATGAGCAAAATCGGCTGGCGGCTCGGGTGAGCGGCGGGCATGGTCGGTGTCGAGCTGAGGGAGCCTCTGCAGTTGCGCCGTGCTGTCGATACGGCCGGTGTGCAGCCGGGCTTGCATAAGACAAGCATATGGGGCGCGGCGGCGGGGCATGTCAGGCGCATGCAAGGAGATTGTCAGCGCATTATTGGCCTCGCGGAGAAGGCACGCCGGTGCGCACGGCCTTTCAGCGGACCGGCTCTGCACGCGGATGACAAACGTTTGACAAAGATCAGACCCTGCGGCAACACCTCGGCCGTAGAAAGCCGCTAAGTTTGCGGCTATGTCAGCAAGTTTCTCTTTTTACACACGGACCCGGTGCTGGACGGCGAGGCTCCTGGCCTGCTGCACCGTCCTGCTGTTTGCCAGCGCACAGGCTCGCGCGCAGGATACTCCGCTTCTCTCCGGAGGCGTGGCGTTCCTGACCAGCACGCATGGCGGGAACACAACTTATCTGCCGATCATCGAGCCGTTGCTGGCGGCTCCCATTGGCCAGCACGTGCTGGTGGAGTCGCGCGCCGCTCTGCTGGAGACGTATTTCCCGGGAGGCAACGGGTACAAGCACTCGCATTTTGTCGGCCTCACCTATCTGCAGGGAGATTTCCTGGTGGGTCCGCATCTGAATGTGGTCGCGGGGAGCTATCTGCTTCCGTTCGGCACGTATAACGAGCGGCTGTCGCCGGTGTGGATCAGCAATCTGCAGGACGGGCCGCTGATCGCGAACCTCGGGTTGCTGTCGACGGGGACGGGGGTAGGCGGACAACTGCGCGGATCGGCGGTGAGCACGCCCAATTTCTCGATCGACTACTCCGTGTGGTATTCGGCACACAGCGGCAACGAGCAGTTCAGCGCGAAGCGAGCAACGGGCGAACGCACGGACGTTTATCTCCCGAAGCAGCGGCTGGAGATCGGTCTGTCCTGGGATCGCCAGCTTGAGGGCACGCGGGAGAACTTCGTCGGCACTCATGTGTGGTGGGAACCTGCGGATACGGCGTTCCGGTTTCGCTCGGAGTTCGCGCGCGGCGCCCATGGGCAGGGGTACTGGACAGAAGCCGATTATCGGCTCGCGCGGTTTGGTGGCGCGGACACCTTTGTGGGCCGGTTCGAGCCGGTCTTCCGGCTGCAACAGACGTTTCGGCGCAACAACCTGGCCAGCGATGGACTGCCCTCGGTGAACACGCAGAGGGCCGACTTCGGGCTGGACTATAACCTGCCGCACAGCGTCAGGATCCTGACGAGCTACTCGCGCCAGTTCTCAGCAACGCGCAACGAAAACATCTGGGAAACGGGCATCGTTTACCGCTTCCTGGTTCCCACCTGGAAAGGAAGATAGGGATGCGTTTGTCTCGTTTTGTGCCGTCGTTGTTTGTGGCCGGGGCTCTGGCCTGCGCCGCGCTTTCTGGTTCGGCAGAGCATCAGGCCGGCCAGCCCGCGGCCCGTCATGATTCCCAGGCTGGTTCTCAGGCGAACGACCAGCTCGCCGAAGAAGGTCAGCGCGTGTTTCAGCAGAACTGCTCACGGTGCCACAACGCTCCGGAGTCGTTTCCGCCGAGCATTACGGGCACGATCCTGCGTCACATGCGGGTGCGCGCGAACCTGAGCCGGCACCAGGAAAAGGCTCTGCTGGAGTTCCTCAATCGCTAGCGGCGTCGGCCAGATGCGTTTGGGCGAGGGGAGGCGCGGCATTGGGCCGGGAGAGCAGGATCCGGGTGCTGACCGCCGCGGCTACGGCAAAAGCGGAGACTCCGGCGAGGACGGCCGTATATCCGAAGCGCACATAGAGGATGCCGGCGAAGGTCGTGGCAACGGATGCGGCGAGATTGTTGATGAACATGGTGAACCCCGCGGCGGTGCTGCGCTCCTCCTCCGGGGTTTCGTTCATGAGCAGGTTATAGAGCGCCGGGGAACTCATCCACTGCGCCGCGGAGAAGGCCAGATAGAAGGCGATCGCCAGGCCACGATGGCGGGCACCCGCCATGAGCAGAAGCAGCGCGGCGGTGACGAGCTCGGTGGCGAGAATTCCGTTCAGCATACCGGCGCGGCGGATCAGGATCGGCAGCAGGATGCCGGCGAGCACCTGTACGCCCTGCGCCAGCGAAAAGATGAGCCCGATGCTGGCGAGCGATACATGCAGATCGCGTGAGAGATAGACATTCGCGAATGGGGCGAACGCCGCAATCAGGGCCGACCAGAGGCCCATGCACAGCAGGAAGCGGCGCAGAAACGGGCGCAGGCGGAATAGTGCCAACCAGTGCCTCTGCGCGGTCGCTCCCCCGGCGACATCGGCGGATTTCGCGGGTGTGGCTAAATGCAGGCGAAGGATCGCAGAGATGCCGGCCGCCGCCAGGATGCAGGATCCGACGAGGATGAGGCGCTTCACGGCGGCGGGCGAGAGGGCGAATCCAGCGAGGCGCAGCCAATCGGGGAGATAGCCGCAAATGGCGCCGCCGAGCGCGCTGGTGCCGACGCCGACGGAGAAGATCATGCTCATGCCGGCGGTGCGGTTCTTTTCGCTCGTGAGCGCAGCGACGACGGGCAGGAAGGAAACGGTCCAGAGGCACATCGCGATTCCGGCGATGAAAGCCAGGGCGATCTGGGCGGGCTGCCAGATCCAGACGGCGCGCAGCAGGCCGACGAAGGGTGCAGCGACAAAGCAGACCAGCAGCAGTGGCCGCATGCCGATACGGCGGCCGAGAACGCCCACGGGCACAGTACCCGCCATCATGCCGAGCGTGAAGGCGCCGTTGATGAAGCCGATGACTTTTTCGTCGAAGCGAAAATCGAGCAGATAGAGATTGAAGAGGAAGAAGTAGACGGCAAAGCCGGCGTCGAAGAAGAAGGCAGCCGTGAAGAAGATCCAGTAGCCGCGGCTGAGCTGATGCTCGCGGAGCCAGGCGCGGGGCGATCTCCAGAACTGCGGCGGACGGGCGCCCAGGGTTTCCTGCGCCGGCTGCATCAGCGGCCCTCGGCGAGGATGCGAAGGTGCTCGACCGCCTGATCGAGAGTCTGGTAGCGGAGCTCCAGCACATCGGCTTCGAGGAGGCGCTCGACGTCGTCGTATTGACGCGCCAGCGACGCTCGACTGCCGAAAAGCTGCTGGCGCATGTAGCGGCGGGCGACATCGCGGGAGTAGGGGAAGAGGCCGGAGGTGCCGTGCACGCGCCGATTGAGGAAGACGATCGCGTTCACATCGGCGCAGTGCTGACGGCGAACGTGGGGCAGGGATCCGGTTAGCAATTCAATGGACGGCTTGCCCTCTGCGCGCGGCGTGAGCGGCAGCCCGGCAATCTCCGGGAAGAGATCGGCAGCGGTGGGGCGCAGCCGGACCTGGTGGCAGTTGCCGATGACCCTGCGCCCATGGAGAAGAAAGCAGGCGTCGTCGGAGACATATCCCCACCCGGCCCGCGCACACGCGAAGGACAGAGAAGACTTGCCTGCGCCGGAATCGCCGCAGAGCAGAATGCCGCGGCCGTTCAGCGTGACGCAACCCGCATGGACCGGCGTGGTGTGCCGGGTGGCGATGTGCACGCCGGCGCCACACTCGAGAAAAAAGTAGCGAAAATAGAGCGGATGCCGCAGCGCCGCCGAGGTGGCCACGATCTTCGTGCGGCTCAGGGAAATGTCTGCGATCGAGTAGTGATGCGGGTCGGCAATGGTAACGAGGAGCGGCTCAACGAATCGATATTGTGGCTGCGGCGGGCACTCCTGCTGCGGCGCGCCGTCCTGCTGCGTGCCTTCGACAACGTAGACTTCCGCGAGAATGGGCTCAGTGTCGAAACGCTGTTCGAAGTAGCCCCACTGCGTTCGGCATAGCGCGAGGATCTCTTCGGAATTCGTGCGGATCTCGAGCGGGAATCCCAGCGGGAAGAATTTGGCCTGGAAAGTCAGGGCCGGAGCGTCAACCGGGTGCGGGTCGGGCTCGGCAGCGGCCCGACCCGCGCAGGCGGATTCGATCTCTTCGATCGTCAGCAAGGTCATCCTCTCAGAACTGGTAACGCAGCGCGAACTGGATGATGCGGGGGTTGGCGTTGGTTGATGTGATTTTGCCGAAGGTCGGACTGGGTGACGGGTTTGGCAAGGTCGGATCGCTGTAGCCGAGGCTGGTGTTTGGATTCCCAAACTGCGGGGTGTTGGTGAGGTTGAAGAACTCCGCGCGCAGGCGAACGCTATTCGCTTCAGCAATCGGGAAGCTGCGCTCGACAGCAGCGTCGACGCTGTGCTGGCCGGGACCGCGCACGATGCCAACACCACTGTTGCCAAAGTCCTGATCGGCGAGGCTGGTGCCGTTCGGAGCTTCGGGTGCGCGGGTGAATGCGGACGCGTTGAGGTAGCCGTTCAGGACGCGCGAATAGAGCGATCCGCGCATGATCGGGCTGGGATTACCCGGTGCGCGCTGCGCGCGGACTTCGCCGGGAATGAGACCGTACACCGAGCCGGCGTTGTTGTCGAAGACGCTGAGCGCACTGCCGGACTGGACGACGCCGATGCCGGAGAACTGCCATCCGTTGAGCGTATGGCGCGCCAGAGCGGAGCCCAGATGCAAGGCGGGCGGCTGCCAGTGGAAGTTGGCCACGAAACGCTGCGAGCGGTCATCGCCGGCTGGGCCGTAGGAGGACTGACGCAGGTGATGCTGATCGTTGGTGGGAAGCTGTAGTTCGAAGACGTCCGTTCCGCCTTCGCCGTTCACTTCGTCGAGGTTCTTCGACCAGGTGTAGCTGGCTTCGATTGCGAATCCGTACTGCATCTGGCGTCGCAGGCTGGTCTGGAGGGAGTTGTAGTTGCCGATGAAAACTGAGTCGGTGTAGAGCGATCCCTGGCCGACACCCTGGATGGGCATGCGCGCGCTCACGTTCGCGACGGAGTTGGTGGTTTCGCCGTTGATGGGGTTATCGGGGCTGGCGAGGGGCGCCTGATCGAACTCTATCTGGCCGGAGCGGTGATCCGAGTGCGTGCCGACATAGCCGACACCGAGCAGATAGCCTCGCCCGAGAGCGTACTCCACGTTCAGGTTGTATTCCTGGGTACGCCCGTCGAGCATGTGCGAGTTCGTGCTCTCGATGAACGGCGTCGAGTCGGGGGTGCGGGGCGTGAAAACCGGATAACTGGACTTTGGCTGGATGAGCGGCACAAACGGGCTCTGGAGGGACGCAGCGCCGTTCGGGGCTCCGCCCACGAACTGCAGGGTTGCGAAGGGCGGCTGGTTCACGGTTTGTCCTGCGAGGGTGGCGGAGTGGCGGTCGAAATAGATTCCGTAGCCGCCGCGCAGAATGAGGAGAGGATGCTGCGAGACCTGCCAGGCAAAGCCGAGGCGGGGCGAAATGTCGCCGAGCGGCGTCTGGTACAGGCCGGCGAAGGGAGTGCGCACGACCCCATCAGGCAGTGTGCCTTTGAAGTTGGAGGGCAGGGTGAAGCCGCTGAACGTGCCGGTTGCGGAAAGCGGTCCCTGGGTTGCGGTCAGGGGATTGAAGTTCGAGAGCCTGCCCTTAATTTCCGTCGGCGCGCCGAAGACTTCGTAGCGGACGCCTTCGTTCAGTGTCAGGCGCGGCGTGAGGCGGAAGTCGTCCTGCAGGAATCCGGCGAAGTCGTTGTAGCGTCCGTCGCGGCGGAAGATTCCTCCGCCGGCGATGCTGAGCAGGACATTGCTGAGGCCGAAGGGGCTGTTGTTCTGAGCGGCACTTTCGCCGAGCAGAAAATCATCGAAGGTGCCAATGATGAGCAGCCCATCGACCTGCTCCGGCGTGTCGATGTCGACCTGATGGCGCTTGAACTCGGCGCCGGCGCGGATGTTGTGGCGGCCGCGGGTGAGGGCGATCGTGTCCTGCCCGACGAAGGTGTTGGTGACCTGCCAGAGCGATGGGCTGCCGGCATCGCCAATGGTGAAGCCACCGACGGAGAGGCTTGGAGCATGCGAGGTCGTGTCTGGCGCACCGGTGGGAGTCCCTTCGCCGAGGGGCTGAGCCAGCAGGGGATTTTCAATCCGCGCGAGGCCATCGAAGCGCACATAGCCGAGGCGCGCCATATTGACCAGCTTCGCGCTGAACACATGCGTGTCGGTGAGGACGAACATCGTGTTGCGGTTGAGCGCGTTCGTGCCCCAGCCGGGGACATTGGCGCTATTGGCGGAGAATGGCTCGTTCGTGAGTCCGCGTGAATAGAAGAAGCGGCCAGCCAGCGTATTGCTGGGGCGGAGAGCGTGATCCACATTCACGGAGAACTGATTTGCGCTGTAGTGTGCAGGGATCGCGAACGTCGATTGCCCGACCGGCATTTGATCGGAGGGATCGGGGCCGGAGGCGGGGAGAACTACCTGGGGGCTCGGGATCGCGAATTGTCCGTTCGGAAGCTTCGCGTTGAGAATGGCAAGCGCGACGGGGTTGATGTTGGAGCCGTCGCACGCCACCTGCGTTCCTCCCGCGATGGTCAGATATCCGCTGGCGGGCTGGCCGGAGGCGTTGAGGTGTCCGTCGGGGCAAAACTGCGCGCCCAGTGCGGCCGCGGTGCGATCCTGCGGCAGCACCGGGAGGATGGGATTCTGCTCGTCGCCGAGGCCGTTCACTTCGCGCAGGCCCTCATACGCGCCGAAAAAAAATGTGCGGTCGTGGCGGATGGGCCCGCCGACTGCTGCGCCGAATTGATTCTGCTTCAGGTCAGGGCGGGGCTGCCCGTCCAGTTTCGAGAAGAAGTCGTTCGCATTGAAGATATTGTTGCGGACGAATTCCCATGCGCTGCCGTGGAACTGGTTGCTTCCGGAGCGGCTGACCAGGTCAACGTTGGCGCCTGAGCCGCGGCCGTAGGCAGCGTCGAAGTTGGCGGTCTGTACGCGAAATTCCTGAATGGTGTCGGGGGAGGGAATGGCCGTGCCCACCTCGAACCCGGTTGCCGTCGCCGCTGAATTCTCCGCGATGTTGTTCGCGTCGACGCCATTGAACTGGATGTTGTTGGCGGTTGGCGTGGCGCCATCGGAGGCAACGTTCTGCGTACCTGGTCCAAGCTGAGCAGCATTGGGCAGATCGACGACGACGCCCGGGGAGAGCGAGAGAATCTGCGTGTAATTGCGGCTGGAGAGAGGAAGAGCCTGGATGGCCTGCTGGTCCACCACACCGCCGCGCGTGGAACTCTGCAGGTCGACCGGCTCGGCATGAGTCGTTACCTGGACGGTGGTGTTGGCAGCGGCGATCGCCAGCACCAGGTCGAGCGAGCGCGTTTCACTCACGGTGACGTGGACGGCCTCGGTCTTCGCTTCTGCGAATCCATTCGCCTGGACGGTGATGGCGTAGTCACCCGGCTCGAGCAGTGGAAAGCGGAATTCGCCGTCGCTGTTGGTTGTGGCTGAGCGAGTGACGTGGGTCGCCTGGTTTTCAGCCCGCACGGCGGCGCCGACGACGGTGTGGTGCGCAGGATCGTAAATGGAACCGGCGATCGCTCCCGTTCCGGGTGCCTGGCCACGAGCGAAACAGGCCAGCAGCAGGAAGGCGACGGCGGTTGCGAAGAATCTCTCGATCAGGTGACGTGGGTTGCCGCTCTTGCGCACGGTGGGCCTCTCTGTGAAGCAGGATGAGGCTGAGTATGCGGAGCGGACAGCGGGAGATTGTTAGCCGTTTGTCACCTGATTGTAGGTTTGTTGCGCCGGGATGATAGAGATGGCGGAGAAATGAGGCGCGCTGCGCATGATGAGGAGCTTCGGCATTGCCCCGGGCAATCCGTGAAGGACCGGGCAGGACCTGCGGGGAGCAAGGTCCTGCTTCGGCCCGGGGAACGGGGCAGCGCAGCTTATTCGAGCGTGACCGATTTCACCTTCAGCGTGTCGCCCTGGACATCGCCGCTTACGTTGACGCGGAGATGATCCTTCTTGTCCGACGACTTGAGCTGAGAGAGGATCTGCTCGTTGCCTGTTTTGTCGAAGCGAAGGTAGCGGTTGTCGCTGGTGATGATGCCGAAGCCGCTGCCGGCGCACTTGAGGGCGCATTCGCGCGTGTGGCTGTCCGGCGCACTGGCGGCGCGCTTCGAGCAGTTGGTGTCCACGACGGGGACATTGTTGAAGGTCTCAGCGCCGGCGAATACCGGAACCAGCAGTGTTGCTGATAACAACGCAAAGGTCAGCTTTCGCATTTTTCCTCCAGATGAATAGGGTGAATTGAGGCTGTTATGACGCGGCGACGCCCGGCTCGACTGCGGTGAGCCGCGCAGCGTGCGCGACCGAAGTCTCGCGCACAACCGTAAGCCGGTTGAGCGCGAAGGCCCCGATCGCAATTTCGACGTCGCGGACAGCGAGGTCGTAGAACATACCGGTGGTGAGCAGATTGAGGGCAATGCAGACCAGCCAGAGCCCGACGATGATGCTGGCAATCTTCGTCCAGCGCGTGAGGACGAGAATACCGGCAACGATCTCGATAACGCCGACGACATGCATGAAGGTCGCGGGGCTGACCGGGACAACTTTGGTCGCCAGCGGGCTGAGATACATGGTCCAGTCGGCGAGTTTGTTGAAGTACTTGTCAATTCCGGCAACGATTGGCCCAACGCCGAGGCCGATGCGCAGAGCCCACCATGCAGGGTTCAGGCGGCTGAAGTCCTCCATTTCACTCCTCCTGCTGCAACAGAGTGGCGAGCGAGCGGAAGGTTACAGATTGAATTTCTGCGGCGCGTCGGGGCAAACGGTGTAACCTTTGCGCTGATCGCGACTCTTTTGGTCAGGCAGCTATGGAAGTTCTGGAAATTGCAAGGGCCAGCGCGTGGACGGACGAACAGGTCATCGAACGCGTTCTGGCCGGCGAAACCGCGCTCTACGAGATCATCATGCGTCGCTATAACCAGCGCCTGTACCGGGTTGTGCGCGCGATTCTGCGCGACGACAACGAAGCGGAAGATGTGATCCAGGACGCGTACGTGCGGGCGTATCAAAGCCTGGCGCAGTTCGAGAACCGATCGGCGTTTTCTACGTGGCTGATCCGGATTGCGATGCATGAGGCGCTGGCGCGGGTGCGGCGGCGGAACCGGTTCTCCGTGCTGGACGAGGAAGACGACAGCGCGGAGGGGCGCGCGCCCTCGCGCGAGCCCGATCCGGAGCAGACGCTGTCGCAGTCCGAACTGCGGCGGGTTCTGGAGGACAGCATTCTGCAACTGCCGACACGCTATCGGACGGTGGTCATGCTGCGGGACATCGAAGAAATGAGCACAGCAGAGACCGCTGCGGCCCTCGGCATCAGCGAACAAAACGTGAAAGTTCGATTGCACCGCGCCCATGTCCTGGCGCGCAAAATGCTGCTGTCGCGAGTGGGGGCATGCGCGAAAACGGCGTTCCCGTTTATGAATGCCCGGTGTGACCGGGTAGTCGCAGGCGTCTTTGCCCGAGTAGGCCTCTGACGGGGTGAACTGCCTGCGCTGACAAAGCGATGACATTGTTGTGACAACCGTGGAGCCTGCGGTTGGCTATCGTGCGTCAGAAATGGCCGGGCTCTGCGCCCGTCCGGAAGGACGCCTATGCATCAATGTTTTCTACGCCTCAGCCTGCGAGCGTGCGGCGCGCTCGTTGCGGCGACCTGCGCTCTCCCCGCGCTGGCGCAACATTACAAGCAGACCAACCTTGTCTCGGATCAGTCCGGGGTGGCCGCGATACAGGACATGAACCTTGTGAATCCCTGGGGGCTCTCGCGCAGCTCCGGCAGCCCCTGGTGGGCGTCCGACAACGGCACCGGCCTCGCCACGCTCTATGCCGGAACGGGGACGCCTGCCGCACTGGTCGTTACAGTTCCCACCGGAGATCCCAACGCCAGCAGCACCGGAACGCCAACCGGAACGGTTTTCAACGGCAGTACCGGATTCGCGCTCGCGCCGGGAAAACCCGCGTTATTCATGTTTGTCACTGAGGATGGAACCATATCGGGATGGAATCCAGGCGTGAAGCCAACCACCGCGGTCATCGAGGTGAATACGAAAAGTGCCTCAGTGTTTAAGGGCGCGGCGCTGGCGACCGTTAACTTCCCCAACGGAGAAAGCGCGACCTTCCTCTACGTCGCCGATTTTCGCAAGGGACGCATTCAGGTGTACGACTCATCCTTCCACCATGTCACTTTGATGGAGGAGATGTTCCGCGATGAGCGTGTACCTCACGGATTCGCGCCGTTCAACATTCAGAACATCGGCGGGGATCTCTACGTCACCTTCGCGAAGCAGGACGACCAGAAACACGATGAGGTGGACGGGGCGGGACTGGGCTATGTCAACGTCTATTCGCCGCTGGGATTTTTCGAACGGCGTCTGCAGCATGGATGGTGGCTCAACGCGCCGTGGGCCGTGGCGATGGCGCCGGGAGATTTCGGTATCTACAGCCACGATCTGCTGGTGGGGAATTTCGGGTCGGGCATGATCGACGTCTTCGATCCGGTGACCGGCGAGTTCAAGGGGATGCTGAACGATGCGTCGAATCACCCGATCACCCTCGACGGTTTGTGGGCGCTTTCGTTCGGCAGCGGCGGCACCTCGGGATCTGCGACGGCACTGTATTTCAACGCCGGCAGCGACGGCGAGCAGCATGGGCTCTTCGGCACCATCACCCCGGTAGAAAACACGCTGGGCAACTCCCGGTAGCGCGGCAACGGTGAAGCGCAGTCGCCCGACTGCGCTTCGCTTCTTCCTCAGGCGTGGTTTTGCCAGGCCAATCCACGCTTTGGTCTGCCGGATGCTCGCGTGAGCGTACCGACGAGGGCATCCGGACTTCTTCCTTCCGCGCCAACAGAATCCTGACAATCACCTGACGCACCCATGACACCCGCCCTGGGGGGCGACGCTAGTCTGTGCTCAGTTATGCGGAGAATCATGAGACTGAAACGTGCATTGATCGCTGGAAGTATGTTCCTGATTGCCGTTGCGCCTGTGGTGTGTCGTCCATCGCCGGCCGAGGTGCAGCCTCAAAAGGTTGAAGTCATTGCGAAGCGATTTGGCTTTGAACCGGCAGAGATCACGCTGAAGAAAGGTCAGCCGGTGGAACTGGAGCTCAGGAGCGTCGACGTTTCGCATGGGGTCCGGTTTCGCGAACTGGGCGTGAACGTCAAGGCGAAACAAGGGCAGACGGGCGAGGTGCAGTTCACGCCCGAGAAGACCGGGACTTTTGTAGGCCACTGCGATGTGTTCTGCGGTTCGGGGCACGGATCAATGAAGCTCACTGTTCACGTGGTGCAGTAGGGATGCGGAGCATGCGCGTGGTGCGACAAACGGCGATCGCCACGATGTTAGTCAGCGTAAGCGGCTGCAAGGCGACCGCTCCGACGCCGCTCGAGACCCGCATCGTCACGGTGGCGAAGCACGACGTTTTCGTCGGAGGCAAGAAGCAGAAGAATCCGTTGCCGGCGACGCCCGATGTGATTGCGGAAGGCAAAGACGCGTTCTCGCATTACTGCGTTGCCTGCCACGGCATGGATGGACAGAACACAGGCGTGCCGTTTCTGGAGCATATGTCGCCGCCGGTGCCATCGCTGGCCTCACGCGAAGTGCAGAGCTACACCGACGGGCAGCTGAAGTGGGTGATCGAGAACGGCATCTGGCCGTCGGGCATGCCTGGTTCGAAAGGCACGCTCAGTGACGAGGAGATGTGGTCGATCGTGGTGTTCATCCGCCATCTGCCGCCGGCGGGAAGCCTGGGCGAGCCACCGATGTACAGCCAGTGAGAGGGCCATGAGGCAACGGGACGAAAACTCGGAACTGCGGCGGAGTCCATGGGCGCTGCGGCTGCTCTCCGCCGGTGTGGTGGCCATGACTCTGTTCGGTGCGGCGCCGCTGAGCTTGCACGCGCAGGAAAACAGCATCGCCGCACCTCCTGCTTTGCAGACGGGCCCGGACGGGCTGGGTGCGCTCGATTCATCCGGATCGCGAGCAGGGCAGGCCAATGATGCCAGGGTCTTTGAGGGCTCGGCATCGGCGACGGACAGCGCAATCCAGCCGCTCACCGCGGCGCAGATCTTTGCCATCCTCGAGCAAAACCCGGAGGCGGTGATCGAGGTGAAGTCGCTGTTGGCCGATAAGCTGGCGCAGCAGGGAATTCCTCTGGCCCCGGATGCGATCACCGACGACGTTCTGTATTCGCAGATCGGTCAGAACCGCGATGTGCGTGCTTCAATCACTCTGTTTTTGCGAGCGCGCGGGTATCTGACCGCGGCAGCGCTGCAGGCGCCTTCGTCCGGCGCCGCAGCGATGGATGCGACGACCTCGATGATGCAGATGTCGTCGCTCTCCTCTCCGGACGAAAGCAGCCTCACGTCTCCCTTTGCAGGCAATTCCGGAGCAAGCCCGTACGGGCCGGGAGCGTCGCCTTCCATGAACCGGGCAGCGGCGTCCCCCTCCACGACCGCAGCGCGGCAGGCCGGCATAACCGACCCGCCTGCCGTGTTGCGTGTTCCCACGCCCTACAACCTGCTTTCGCTGCGCGATCTGTACACGCAGGTGCCGGCCTCGACGGAGCATCTGAAACGCTTTGGATCCGACGTGTTTGTTGATCGCAGCTTCGGCGCCGGCAGCAGGCTGGGAGCGGTTGGCGCCGCACCTGCGCTCGATGTCCCCGCAGGGCCGGATTACGTGGTGGGG
This sequence comes from Acidobacteriaceae bacterium, assembly GCA_035273225.1. GTDB lineage: Bacteria > Acidobacteriota > Terriglobia > Terriglobales > Acidobacteriaceae > Palsa-343. The sequence continues at coordinate 22,738 of DATEPN010000602.1, forward strand.
CCGGGAGATGCGCTGATCGTGAACATGTGGGGCGGCGTTTCGCAGAGCCTGACGCGGGTCATCGACCGCGACGGCAAAGTGATGCTGCCTGAAGCAGGCGACGTGCATGTGGCCGGTATGCCGATGGAGCAGGCGCAGGCGGCCATCACGCATGCCCTGCAGCAGCAGTTTCGGAATGTGCAGGTCTCCGTCAGCCTGGCGCGGCTGCGCAGCATTCGGGTGTATGTGGTGGGCGACGTGCAGCGGCCTGGAGCGTACGACATCAGCTCGCTTTCGTCTCCGCTGAGCGCGCTGTATGCGGCGGGAGGGCCAACGGCGACGGGGTCGCTCCGCACGCTGCGGCATTATCGCGGTCGGGAGCTCGTGGGCGAGGTGGATCTCTACGATTTTCTGCTGCATGGAATCCGCAGCGGCGACGATCGGCTGCAGGGCGGGGACACGCTGCTGGTGCCTCCGGCGGGAGCGCAGGTTGCGGTTGCCGGGGCAGTACGGCGTCCGGCGATTTACGAGCTGAAGGATGAGAAAACCCTGAGCCAGGTGCTCGGGGATGCCGGCGGAACAACGGTCGATGCCGCGCTGGGCCACATCACGGTGGAGCGCATTGACGCCCATCAGCATCGCGAGACGACGACGCTGGACCTCGACCCTCCGGGCGATCCGCCGAATGATCCGCCGGGCGATCCGGTGGTCGCACACGCGGACCTGACACACTTCACGGTGCAGGATGGCGATCGCATCGAGGTCGCGCCCATCGTGCCGTGGAGCGAGCGCGTTGTGTATCTGGAAGGGCACGTGGTGCGGCCTGGGCGCACCGCATTTCACGACGGGATGCACCTCAGCGACGTGCTGCACAGCTATCGGGACCTGCTGCCCGAGCCGGCCGACCGCGCCGAGATTGTGCGGCTGGTACCGCCGGATCTGCATCCGGAGGCGATCGAATTCGAGGTGCCGGATGCGCTGGTTGGGAACGAGAATCCCACGCTGCAGCCCTTCGACACCGTACGCATCTTCGGACGGTACGAAACGGATGCGCCGCAGGTGACAGTGAACGGGGAGGTGCTGCACCCCGGCGCGTATCCGCTGGGGGCCGGGATGACGGCTGCCGATCTGGTGCGCATGGCCGGCGGTTTTCGTCGGGATGCGGACCTGAATGATGCGGATCTGATGAGTTACCACGTTGAGAACGGAAAGCAGATCGCAGGATTGCGAGCGAGCATCCGGATTGGCGACGCGGTCACGAAGCGAGACCGCAACAGTGATGTTGCTCTGCATGCGGGTGATGTGCTGACGATTCACCAGATCACGGGCTGGGCGGATATCGGCGCGACGATCACGATCGAAGGCGAGGTTGGACATCCGGGGGTTTACGGATTTCGCGAGGGCGAACATCTGAGCGACTTGCTGCGGCGCGCGGGCGGATTGCGCGACACTGCGTATCCGGAGGGGGCGGTCCTGACCCGCGAAGAGGTACGCACGCTGGAGGAAAAGAGCCGCGCAGAGCTGATCCGGCAAATCGAGACCAGTTCGGCAGCGGCGCGGCTGTCGCCGAGTGTGGGCGGCAAGGACGCGTCAGGAACACTGCAGCTGATTCAGGCACAGGAGACTCAGGTGCTCTCGGATTTGCGCAGCGAGCCGCCGAACGGCAGGATGGTCATCCACATCGGCGCCGATATCGCGAGCTGGGCCGGCACACCGGCGGACATCGAGGTGCGCAAAGGCGACGTGCTGCGGATCCCGAAGCGTCCCGGTTTCGTGCTGGTCAGCGGACAGGTTTACAACGCTTCGGCGATTACGTTTACGCCGGGCAAGTCCGCCGGATGGTATTTGACGCGCGCGGGCGGAGCGACCTCGGCGGCGAATCGCAGGGAGATTTTCATCATTCGCGCGAATGGGTCGGTGGTTGGGCGGGGCGGCGAGGCGTGGTATGGGCGCGGCGTGCTCGCCACGCAGCTGTATCCGGGGGACGTGATCGTGGTACCGCAAAAGATTATCGGCGCGTCGCTGTTCTGGCGCAATTTGCTTTCCGGCGCGCAAGTCGCGTCCTCCATTGCGGTCGCGGCCGCGGTGGCCACTCTGTAGGTGAGCGATGGCAACGCAGGTGCTCGAAGGAAATCCCGCTGCAACCGCAGAGCCGCGCGCGGCGAACTGGGTAGGCAACGCCGAGGTTCTGTGGGCGGGGCGCAGGATGCTGCTGCGGGCCGCGCTGCTGGGGCTGCTTGCGGGGCTGGCGATTGCCTTTCTCATCCCGAAGCGATACACGTCGACCGCGCGCATTATGCCGCCGGACAATTCGGGATCGAGCATGGCGATGCTGGCGGCACTGACCGGGCACAACCTGGGCGACCTGGGAGCGCTGGGCAGTTTGGCGGGCGGACTGCTCGGCGGCCGAACCAGCAGCGCGCTTTTTGTCGATCTGCTGCGCAGCGGCAACGTTAGTGGTGCGCTGATCGATCGTTTTCACCTGCAACAGGCCTGGCACAAGCGGTATCGGGTAGACACCGCGAAATACCTGGCCCACCACACCAGCATCGTGGACGACAAGCGGAGCGGGGTGATCACGATTGAAGTGCAGGATGGCGATCCGGCGCGCGCGCGCGATCTGGCGCAGGGATACCTGGACGAACTGAACCGGGTGGTGATGCAGACCAGCACTTCGTCGGCGCACCAGCAGCGCGTGTTCTTCGAGCGGCGGCTCGCTTCGGTTCAAAAGGAGCTGGAGCAGGCACAGCTCGCGCTCAGCGATTTCTCCGGCAAGCACTCGATGGTGGATGTAACGGAGCAGGCGCGCGCGATGGTCGACGCAGCGGCCCGTCTGCAGGCGCAGCAGATCGCCGGCCAGTCGGAGGTCGATTCGCTGCGGCAGATCTATGGAGACAGCAATGTGCGGGTGCGCGCGGCGCAGGCACGGGTGTCCGAACTCGGCCATCAGCTGCAGCGGATGAGCGGAAGCGCATCGGCTGGCTGGCAGACGAGCGACAGCCCGGACGCGTTGTATCCGCCGCTGCGGCAGCTTCCACGGCTCGGGGTCATGTATGTGGACCTGTATCGCCGCGTGCGTGTCGAGGAGCAGGTTTTCGAACTGCTGACGCAGCAGGACGAGATGGCGCGCATCGCCGAGGTACGCGACGTTCCGGTGATCAGCGTCATCGATGTACCGGGGATTCCTGAGAAGAAGTCGTTTCCGCCGCGACTGCTCGTGGCCTTGCTGATCCTGCTGCTGAGCGTCGGCTGCACCGCAGCGGCGCTGCTCGTGCGTGATCGCTGGAACCGGCTCACGGCTGCCGATCCGCGCAGACTGCTGGCGGAGGAAGTCGCACAGGCGATGCAGAGCAGGGTCCGCCAGTGGAGGAAGCACTGATGGAGCGGGCGATCAGTGTATCCGGATGGACGGGTTCCGCACGCGCCGATGCGGCGGATCGCGCCGGCGAAGCTTCGGTCGCCGGTCTGGTTGCCGGAGCGGTGGGGTTCTTCTTCGCATTTCGTGTCGCCATCGTGCTGGTGGCGGTGCGCGGGTTCCTCGCCGACGCACAGACGGGCGCAGCGATCAGTCTGGCGCTGAATTATCTGCTGGTGTTCGCAGCCGCTCTGGTTGCAGCAGGACCGGCGCGGATTCCGCTGGCGGCCATGGCGCGGGTTGCTCCTCTGCGCTGGGCGGGTGCTTTCCTGGCGTTGAGCGGCGTCAGCCTGTTGTGGAGTCAGACCGCTTCGCTGCCGGCCGCCGCTGCTTTCTGGATCGCAATGGCCTGCGATGTAGCCGTCATCCTTCTGCTGGTGCGTGGCTCCGGAGCCAGGGCTGTTGGTTTCGCGCTGATGAAGGGGTACATCTGGGGAGCATGTGCGTTCGCGGCCCTCGCCTGGCTGCTTCCTGCACAGTCGGACCTGCGGCTTGGCGACGAAGAACTGCTCGGACCGAATCAGATTGGGTATGTCTGTGCGGTCGCGGTGTTTTTCGCGCAGTATCTCGTCCGGAACCGGGCGCGGGGCTGGACCGTGCCCGCGGCTTTCCTGGCGATCACGCTGCTCAGAACGCTGAGCAAAACTTCGATCGCGGCGTTCGTTGCAGGGGAAGCGTTCATCCTGCTGCGCGACCGCGGCATGAAGCGTTCCGTGAAGATCGGGCTTGCGGTGCTCGCGGTCGTCGTGACGCTTGCGTTTCAGGGGCTCATCGCGTCGTATTACGAGATCTATTCCAACGCCGGGAATCAGGCGGAAACGCTCAGCGGCCGTCTCGGCATCTGGGCTTACTTCTTCACCGCTTCGCTCGAGAGCCCCTGGATCGGCCATGGCTTCCATTCGGTGTGGAAGGTGGTTCCGCCGTTTGGCCCGTTTGAAGCCCGGCACGCGCACAACGAGTGGCTGCAGCAGTTCTACGCGTACGGGGCGACGGGTGTCGTCGTCGTTGCCGGATTCTACGTCATCGTATTCCGGCACATTCGCCGCTGCGCCACGGGTGCGGACAAGACGCTCCTCCTCGGCCTGCTGGTGTTTTCCGTGGTGCGCGGGTTGGCCGACACAGAGGTGTTCGACGTGTCGCTTTGCCTTTGGCTGGCGACGCTGCTCAGCCTGATGCTGGCGGAGTCAGCCGCCGGAAAGAGTCAATCATGAAGGTGGCGCTCGTCGCAGTCTCGTCGAATACGCAGCTTTCCGGCATCACGCGCCATGCGGCCAACCTGGCTCGGTGCCTGCTGCTGCACACGGCGATCGAAGAGATTCACCTCATCGTCGCTCCCTGGGAACAGCAGATGCTGCGCAGCGCGATCGCATGCGAGCATCCGCGGCTCCAGATGCACAGCGTGTTCGTGGACCGGGCGAGCCTGGCACGCAACCTGTGGTTCTATACGGAGCTGCCGCTGGTTGTGGATCAACTTGGCGCGGACGTGGTGCATCTCTCGTATCCCGCACCGCTCAACCGGCGTCGCGTGCGATGTCCTGCGGTCGTCACGATCCACGATTTATATCCGCACGATGTGCCGGAAAACTGGGGATATCCCAAGGTGATCTTCAATCGCATGATTCTGCGGCAGTGCGTTGGCGCCGCGGACGCGCTCGCCTGCGTCTCGGACGCGACCCTGGAGCGTGTGCAGCACCGTTTCCCGGAAGCGATTGCAGGGAAGGCGTACCGGATTTACAACAGTGTCGAACCGGCCAGGGTGCGGAGTTGCCGGGGCCCGCTGCCGGCGCTGCAGCACGCTCCCTTTCTGCTTTGTGTCGCCCAGCATCGACGCAACAAGAATATTTCTCTGGCGGTGAGCGCGTTTCAGCGCCTGCTCCGCCAGGGTGCACTACCGTCCGAGACGCTTCTGGTCGTCGTGGGCATGCCGGGTCCGGAAACAGCGGCCTTGCAGCACAGCGCGGAGGAAGCCGGCGTCTGCAACAACGTTTTGTTCCTCAGCGGGATTTCCGAGGCGGAGCTGCAATGGTGCTACCGGAACTGCGACGTGCTGGTTGCCCCTTCGCTCATCGAGGGGTTTGGGCTGCCCGTCGCCGAGGGGCTGCTGGCCGGCTGCCGCGTCGTCTGTTCGGACATTCCGGCATTTCGAGAATTAGCCGGCGATCACTGCCGATACTTCCAGCTTGGATCCGGGGAGGAAGACGCATTCGCGGCGCAAATCGTCGCGGCGATAGGCGAAAAACGGCCGCAGCCGCTCGCGCTGCCCCAGCTTGCTCCGGGGTGCATTGCTCGGGAGTACCTGGCCCTGTATGAAAAGCTGGCGCGACAGCACGAGAGCAGAACCACAGCTCTCCAGCCTGTCCCCAGTGTTCTGGCACAGCGTTAACCCGCAAATGGAGCGGCGAAAAATGTCACTCCTTTGTCATTTCGTAAGTTTTTGTTGTCAAAAGTATGTCAGCGGAGGGCAGAATGTACACCTATGGACACGGTGAAAGTGACTGAGACCTCAGGTACAGGGCCGGAACCCGGGCTTCTGTCGGAGCTGGGAACCATTCTGGTGATCGAAGACGATCCGCGCATGCAGAAGGTGCTGCGCCGGATGTTCATGGAAGAGAACTATTCCGTGCTGATTGCCGGAGACGGCCAGTCAGGGCTGGAGCTGTTCCGAACGCGGCGCCCGATTGCGGTCATCCTTGATCTGATTCTGCCCCAGATCTCGGGACGCGAACTGTGCCAGAAATTCAAGAGCCTGCATCCCGATACGCCGGTCCTGGTGCTCAGCGCGATTACCGAAGTCGTGGACAAGGTGCTGCTGCTGGAACTGGGGGCCGATGATTACGTGACGAAGCCATTCAGCCCGCGGGAGCTGATGGCGCGCGTTCAGGCTGCCATCCGCCGGCGGAACCGGCCGGCTACTTCCACGGTCTATCAGTTCGGTGATTGCGAACTGGACTTTGAGAAGATGATCGCCCGGCGCGGCGGTGTGCAGGTGGTGCTCACGTCGCACGAGTTTAAGCTGATGCGGTTCTTTACCGAAAATGCGGAGCGGGTGCTGACGCGCGACCGCCTGCTGAATGAGGTATGGGGCTATAACGCATATCCCACTACGCGCACCGTGGATAACCAGATCCTCAAGCTGCGGCAGAAACTCGAGAACGATCCGGCGAATCCGAAGCACCTGCTCACGATCTACGGAGCAGGCTACAAGTTTGTCCCATAAGCGGGGCGGAGTCAGGGGCTCATACGGGAACAGCGCGCATGCAGGGAAGCCGGGGTGTCCGCACGCGGGTACTGCTGATCGCCGCGGTGGTGTTGGTGATTGCCACCGCCAGTCTTGCCAGCCTGCTGCTGATCCGCCACCAACTGGGAAATGAAGTAACGGAGGCCTTTTCCCGGGACCTGCAGCGCTCCGTTCTGACGTTTCAGGATCTGCAGCGGCAGCGGCTGAATGCGCTGGACAGGGTAAACGCGCTGATCGCGGACGAACCCCGCCTGAAGGCGCTGATGACGACGCGCGACGCGGCGACTATCCGCAACGGGGCGGTCGAATTTCGCAACGTGAGCGGAAATGATCTGTTTGCGCTGGCTGATATGGAAGGCCACGTCGTTGCCGCGTACGCGGGCAGCTCCGTGCACGACGCTCAGCTTGCTCACGAACTGGACTCCTTTATCAGCGCGCCTTCGAAGATCTATCTCGTGAGCGACACGGGGCTCTTCGCCTGCTCCGTGCGCCCGCTCTACTTTGGCAGTGAGACGAATGGGACGCTGCTGGGGTACGTGATCAGCGGCTATGCCGTCGACCGCAGCGTGGTGGAGCAGATCAGCGGCGCGACCATGGTCGAAGCCTCGTTCGTCAGCAATGACCGCACTCTGGTCAGCACGCTGCCGGCGCAAACGCAGGAAGCGCTGGTTCGGATGCCACTGCCCGGCAGGGGGTCTGCGGCGCAGACGGTGCAGCTCGGGGACGAAAAATATCTGGCGATCACCACGGACCTGAGTTCCCATGCGTCCTCTCGACTGCATCTGGTGGTGCTGAAGTCGTTCGAGCAGGCGAACCGGTCGATTCAGCAGATCGATCATCTGATCCTCATTGCGGGTGTTCTGGCGCTGGTGCTTGGCACGGTGCTGATGCTTGCGCTGTCGCATGCGGTGACGCGTCCGCTGGAACAGCTGGCAGCCAGCGTGCGCGCTTTCGGCACTGGGGACAGCGGGCACCTGTTGCCGATGCGGGGAACGCGCGAGGTTCGCGACCTGAGCACATCGTTTTCGAGGATGCGCCAGGAGATCCAGCAAACCCATCGCGCTCTGCTGGAGTCGGAGCGTCTGGCCACGATTGGACGGATGGCCAGCTCCGTGTCACACGACCTCCGGCATTACCTGGCTGCCGTCTATGCGAATGCCGAATTTCTGGCCTCGGCGCGGCTCACGGAAGCGGAGCGTATTGAGATTCTGGAGGACATCCACGCTGCGGTGTACGGCACGACGGAGCTGATCGAGTCGATGCTCATTTTCAGCCGGACGGGGAATGCGATCCGCCGGTCGCCGGAGTTGATCGCCCCGATTCTGGAGCGCGCGATTGCTCTGGTCCATAAGCATCCCGATGGAGTCAATATCAGCATCGTTCCGGATTATGGAGAAGCCGCGAGGGCGGTGGCCGTCGTGGATGGAAAGCAGATGGAGCGGGCGATCTATAATCTGCTGCTGAATGCGTGCCAGTCGCGTGTAACCCCGGCGGAACCGGTGCACGTGACAGTCCGGCTGGAGATGCAGGACGACCAGATCCTGATCGAGGTGACGGATGACGGCGCAGGCGTGCCAGCAGATATTCGCACCAGCCTTTTCCAGCCGTTCGTCAGCCAGGGAAAGCAGAAAGGATCCGGGCTCGGTCTGACGCTCGCACACTGCATTGCGGCGGAGCATGGCGGATATCTGGTACTGGTGAGTAGTCGTCCAGGAGAAACTATTTTTCGGATGTGCATCGCTCGGGGCCCGGCTCCGGAATCGCCGGTCCCGCAGCAGTCTGCCAATTCCGAGGTAGCCAATGAGGCAAGGAGTTCCTGAATTCGCGGGTGCACCAACGATGAGCCGCCACCGCTCCGGCGCGCTCTGGGCGATCGCGGCACTGCTCCTGGCAGTGGGGGCCCGTCCGCTTGGCGCGCAGGAAATGTCGCAGCAGGATCTGCAGGCGAGAGTGCAGACGCTCACGGAAGCCGTGAACCGGGCACAGCAGCAACTGGAGGAGTCGCAGCGGCAACTCGCCGATCTGCGACGCCAGCTTGCCGATCTTCGCCAGCAGATGGATCCGCCGGGTCAGGCGCAGGCAGAGACGGCGCAGCAAAGCCTGTCCGCGGAGGTGGAAGCGCTTAAAGAAGAGCAGGCGATGCATACGACCCAGATTGCGACGCACGATCAGGAAAAGGTAGAAACCGCGTCGAAATACCCGCTGAAGATGACCGGCCTGATCCTGCTGAGCGGGCTGGTCAATACGAACCGCGTGGACGTGCCCGCGGCGCCCACCCTGGCTCTCTCCGGCGCGGGCAGCACGGGGTTTTCGATGCGGCAAACACAGCTGGGGCTCGATGCGCGGGGGCCACACCTGTTCGGCGCTTCCAGCTTTGCCGATGTGCGGGTCGATTTCTTCGGGCAGGCGGCGCAGAGCAGCTATGGCGGCGGCTATGACGCTGCCGGACTGCTGCGCCTCAGAACCGCGCATGCATTTCTCGAGTGGGAGCACACGCAGGCCTTCTTCTCGCTCGATCGGACCATTCTCTCTCCCAATGAGCCCACGTCGCTGACGGCAGTAGCGACTCCACCGCTAGCCTGGTCGGGCAATCTGTGGACGTGGAATCCCCAGGTCGGGGCGTCTCACGATTTCAGCTTGCCGGGAGGATATCGTTTTCGCACCGAAGCGGCGCTTATCGATGCAGCGGATCCTTCGTACACCGCGAGCGCCGCGGGCTCGGTGCAGGCGCCCACGACTGTGGAACAAAGCCGATGGCCCGGCGCTGAGGGGCGGCTGGCCGTTGCCGGAGCGCAGGAGGAAAGTGGATTTCGCTTCGGAGTGGGAGGGTATTTTTCGCCTCACCGCACGCCTTATTACGGCAACCAGTTCGATTCCTGGGCGGGAACGCTGGATTATCGTCAACCCCTGCCGGCGCGGCTGCAGTTGAGCGGTAGCTTCTATCGTGGGCTCGGGCTGGGCGGTTTGGGCGGCGGCGCTTTCAAGGACTATGGTGTCCGCGAATCCTCGCTGTATCCATCGCTGTACTTCGTTTGGCCTCTGGATGCGGTGGGAGGCTGGGCCGAGTTGAAGGAGCGCGCGAGTGAACGGCTGCAATTCAACGCGGCCTTCGGCACGGATTCGGTAACCGCCCGAGAGGTACGCCGATATCCCGGGCCGGTTGCGAACATCTATCAGAATCTCATCGGAAACCGGACCTATACCGGCAACGTCATCTACAGTCCCAGTGCCTGGCTGATGTTCTCGCTGGAGTACCGGCACCTGGAAAGCCGGTATGCGGACAGCAGCGTGCCGTCCGGCAACGTGATTGGCGCAGCTGCGGGGTACAGATTTTGACCGTGCTGCTGCGCAAACTGGGGATCATCGCGCTCGCCTGCGCCGCTCCGCTCCGAGCCGCCCAATCCGACCAGCAACGGGCGCACGTGGATGTACGCCTGCATCTGGCGCTTCCGGCCCGGGATAAGAAAGCCGCCCCGCCGGCTGTTGCGTGGCTGAAGCCGCTCGAGCGTGATGCTACTCTTCAGTTTCTTCCGCACAAAACGTACACGCTGGCCCAGAAGAACCGGACGTTTCTTCCCCACCTGCTGGTGGTACCTGTCGGTAGCCACGTTTTGTTTCCGAACGAGGACCCGTTTTATCACAACGTATTTTCCTTGTTTGACGGGAAGCGCTTCGATCTCGGCCTGTATGAGGCTGGCTCGACGCGCACGGTTACGTTTTCTCGCGAAGGCGTATCGTACATCTTCTGCAATATTCATCCCGAGATGAGCGCGGTTGTGATCGCGCTGTCTACGCCGCTCTACGCGACGGCTGACGCGACCGGGGCGTTCACGATCCCAAACGTTCCGGAGGGCGATTACGAGCTGCATGCGTGGGTCGAAGGCGTATCCCAGACGACGCTGGACCACATCACGCGCCACCTTCACGTGCGTTCGGGAAAGGGCGATCTCGGGGCGCTGCAGATTCCCGCAGTTCCTTCCTCGACGGCTGGTCACCTGAACAAATTCGGCCAGCCGTACGGCAGGGATTCAAAGGACATTTACTAATTCCGCGACGGCCGCGTGCGCTGCGCGCAAAATATCCGCTCTGAGGCAGAGCGTTGAGCACAGGAACGGTGAGCGGGCCGCAAGGCATCTGACCGGCGCCTCAGCGAATCCGCGATGGAAAGAAAAAGGCCCGCGTCCTTTCGGAGCGGGCCTCTGTTAAGTAGTTTCGTTGATTAGTTGACGGTCAGCGTCGCCGATCCAGATACTCCCTGGAAGGTCGCCTTAATATTCGTGGTGCCCTGGGTGACGGAACTGGCAAGCGCCGTCTGATTCACGAGGGCTACGCTCGGGTCCGAAGAGCTCCACGTGCAAAGCCCTGTGATGTCCTGCGTGGAACCGTCGCTGAAGGTGCCCGTTGCTGCGTATAGCTGAACACCTCCCAAAACCACGGTCTGTGCAGCAGGCGTGACGGCGATGCTCTGGAGCGTGGCATTGCTGACGGTCAGCGTTGTTGTCGCCGGAGTCAGGCCTCCATAGCTCGCGGTGATGGTTACCGTGCCACTCGCGAGCCCCGTTGCGAGGCCGGAACGACTGATCACGGCGTCCGCGAAGTTCGAGGTCTGCCAACGCGCCGAACTGGTGAGATCCACCGTCGTCACGCCGTCGCTGAAGGTGCCGAGCAGCTGGAACTGCTGCGTCGTGCCTGTAGCGATGGTCGGGTCAGCCGGCGTAATCACCAGCGTGTTCAGCGTCATCGAGGTGATGGTGATGGAGGTCTGGCCGACGATACCGTTCAGCCTCGCATGCACCGCGACCGTCTTGAAAGTCTTCTTAGTGAAGACCACTCCGGAACCGGAGACGGATGCATAGCGGCCACTGTCTGTGTACCAGGTCACTCCAGACAGCGGCACCGTGGTTCCGTCGCTGAAGGTTCCCATGGCGGTCATCTGGATTCGGGTGTGCGGCGGCACAATCGGATTGGCCGGGGTCACCGCGATCGAAACCAGCGTGGCATTGCTCACGGTGAGCGTGGCCGATCCGCTGACGCCCTGCTCAGTGGCGGTGATGGTCGCTGTGCCGTTTGCGAGCGCACTCGCCAGCCCCGTGTTGCTGATCAGGGCGATGGTGGCGTCCGATGAAGTCCACGTCACCTGCGACGTGACGTCCTGCGTGCTGTTATCCGTGAAGATGCCCGTTGCGGTGAATTGCATGGTGCCGTTGATGCCAACGGCCGGCGCCGGTGGCGTGACGACGATCTGTTTCAGCGTAGCCGCAGTGACGGTGAGCGTTGCGGAAGCGGTCATGGAACCGTACGTGGCCGTGATCGTGGCGTTTCCAGCAGATGCGCCCGTCGCGAGCCCGGCATTGCTGATGCTCGCAACCGACGGTGCCGACGAACTCCAGGAAAGGCCTGCCGTGAGCGGCTGGATGCTGCCATCACTGAAGATGCCGTTCACCGTGAACTGCTGCGTGGTCCCGCTGGCGATGGAAGCAGTCACGGGGGTGATCGTGATGGACTCAGCGATTGCCGAGGTCACGAAGATGGTGGTTGTACTCGTGAGACCGCCGGCCTGTGCAGTGATCGTCACCGCGTTGCCCGCGCTGTCCGCCACGCCCGTGACCAGGCCGGTGGGGTCAACCGATGCAAGCGTGGAGTCAGAGGAAGACCAGGTGCCGGTGGTGAGGGTCTGGGTGGTGCCATCGCTGTAGGTGCCGGTCAGCGTTAGCTGGTCCTGGCCGCCAACAGGGATGGAGTCGCCGTCCGGCGAGATGTCGATCGAGGTCAGCGTTGCTGCCGTGACGGTCAGCGAGGCAGATCCGCTGATCGTGCCCGAAGTAGCTGTAATCGAAGCCGAGCCGGTGGCAAGACCTGTGGCCAAACCCGTCGCATCGACTGCAGCGACAGTGCTCGCGCTCGAACTCCACGTCACGCTCTTCGTGATGTCGGTGGAGCTGCCGTCGGTGAAGATTGCGTGTGCTGCAAAGGCTTGCGTCTCGCCCATGGCGACGGAGGCGGTGGACGGCGTCACGGTGATCGATTTCAGCGTGGCTGCGGTCACCGTCGCATTGACGGTACCGCTGAGGCTGCCCACGGTCGCCGTGATGATCGCCGAACCCTGGGAAGCGGCCTTTGCAAGGCCAGCGGCATCAACCGACACCACGGTGGAGGCGCTCGAACTCCAGGTAGCCTGCGAGGTCACGTCCTGGATGGAACCGTCCGTGTAGACGGCATTGGCGGTCAGCTGCGTGCTGTTTCCGGCAGCCATGGAGATGGGTGAAGGGCTGATGTGAATCGAGGCGGCAACGGGGCTCGTCACCGTGATCGGCAGGTTGCCCACAAGCCCGCCAACGGTGGCGGTCACAGTGACAGAACCGATCTTCTGCGCGGTCAGTAACCCGGCAGCGGTGATGGTGGCAACCGTGCTATCCGAGGTATGCCAGCTCACCTGCGAGCTCAGCGTCTGCGTGGTCTTGTCGGAGTAGGTTCCCTGAGCGGTGAACTGTTGGGTCGCGCCCAGCCCCAGGGACGAAGGTCCGGTGACGCTGACTGACGTCAAGACGCCCTGCCCAACGGTGACGGAGGCGTTGCCTGTAACCGTACCCATGGTGGCCGTTACGCTGACCGAACCCGCTTTCAGTGCGGTGAGCAGACCGGAAGCGCTGATCGAGGCAATCGAGGGGTCGGAAGTCTTCCATGTCACCTGTGAGCTGATGTTCGAGCTCGTGCCGTCGCTGTACCCGCCCGTCGCCGAGAGTTGCAGCGTCATGCCCGCGGCTACGGCATTGCCGCCGGCCACGGTAAGGGAGGTCAGGGTACTGGAACTGCCTTTCGTGTTCGAGGAGGAGGACGTGCCTCGGCCGCCGCATCCTGCGACGACGAAGCAAACAAACAGGGCTAGTGCAGCCAGATGGCCGATCTTTTTCATATTCAGGGTCACGCTTCCGGGGGAGGAGGTGTGGTCTTCAATCCGGCTTCTACTTTGCATGCATGCAATGCCGCGGCTCAATACAACGTTCGCGCTATCAGCCCGGATATTCGTAGCAGTGATGGTGACGAAAGTGAGTCACGGCAGTGGGAGTGGTCCTCTTTCGTCCGGGAACGCGGGCGGTCCCGGAGAGGGACGCGGTACCGGGGTCACCTGATTCAGAACCGCGGTGCATGCGACAACGTGACTAAAGCGGTAGCCGGGGCTGCCGATAACCAGCAGCGTGAGACATCGCATCGTCTGTCGGACCGCAGCAGGCAGTCGCCCAACGCGAAAGAAGCAAGCGTGGCACATCAGGATCAGCCTGATACTCCTGCTGTTTTGTGGCGCGCTCCCGCTCCCTGGGGCGCAGGTCCCGGATGCGCCGCAACCGCGGTTGCCGCTGACGGACAAAATCCTGCTGGGAGTGGTCGCTGCCGGGCGAGCAGGCGACGCCGTCAGCACGCATCAATTCCTGGTGGCCGGGCAGGAAGAAGGCAGTCTCCCCAACTGGGTGGCGTGCCGGCAGCCGAACATGTGGACCTACTCCATGACCGTGGCCGCCGGGCAAGTCCAGCTCTCGAGGCTCCTGATTCGTTATAAGCACCGCCGGATCGCGCGGACGATCGAGATGATTCATGCTGCCGTGATCTGGGAGGCGGTGATTCACAACGAGCGCATCCTGCCCGGCCCAAAAATCAGGGCGCAGTTCCAGCCGAATCCCTGCCTCTCTCGATAGGAGCAGCTCTGGCCGGTTACCTGGACGGGATCGTCAGCCCTTTGTGAAATAGGTCGAGTAAGCCTCGTTACGCACCCAATAGAGGGGAGCATACACACGTGCTCGACCACTGTTTGCGGCGGAGTAGAGGCCGGAGGCGCCTAGGGTGGGGTGTAGCGTATCCGGTCGCGGCAGGAGGGAGTCGCCGGCGGCGGGGTTGATCTCGACATAGACCAGCGGGCCACGCAACAGGGCCACGGTGTCCGGATGCAGATCGTCGATGGATTCGGTCCTGGAATTCTGCGGGAATTCGAGACGCACGGTGTCCCCTGTGGTCCAGCGCCGGCGGATCACGGCAAATCCGCGGCTGGTCTCGGCGACGGCAGGCTGGCCATTGACCAGCACCGTCGGGCGCTGATCGAGCCAGCCGGGCACGCGCAGCTTCAGAGCAAATGTCACCGGCGCTGAGCTGTCGAAGTGCAGGGTCGTGCTGTCGGCGAGGGGATATTCCGTTTGCTGGGTCACCGTGACAATTGCGGCGCCTTCGCTCCAGCGCACCTGCGACGGGGTGTAGAGGACAACCGCAAGTCCGTCGGTCGTGCGGAAGTAGATGTTTCGGACGTAGTCGGAGACGCCCTGCACGAGGGTACCGGAGCAGCAGGGCCACTTCTGCGGGTAATAGCGTTTGCGGGCTGCAGAGTTATAGCTCGAATAATAAGGATAGTCGCCGTCCGAGTCGGGCTCTTTCACCGCGAGGAGCGCGTTGAGGACGACGCGTTCCAGTCCATCGCCGTAGCGTGCGTCGCCCGTCGCGCAGAGCAGGTAACGGGCGAGCTTCGTCGCCGCGTAACTGCCGCATGGCGTCTCGAAGTGATCTTCGGTGGTGCGCAGGCTTTCATAGAGGTGTCCTTTGTGGGGCTCGACGAAAGTTTCGTTCGGTCCCCAGCCCCCGGTTGCGTACTGCTGGCGGCTGCGCAGAAACTCCCAGGCGTTCTTCATCGCATCGAGGTACTTCGGTTGGCCGAGGACGATCCGCGCTTTGCCTGCCGAACTGAGCGCCATGGCGTGGCTGTACGCGTGGCGGCCGGGCAATACGTCCTGATTGCGGGCGAGCGGATCGAAGTACTCGCGGTCGAGCAGGTAAGCGGTTGCACGGTTATAGAAAGCGCGGTCTCCCGTCAGCTGCCACGCGGCAAAGAGGTTCTCCGGCATGATGTAGGGCTCGTCATAGGGCGGATCCTTCTTGCCAATGCGGTCATGCCCGTGCTCGGGAATGAAAGGAAGCGCGCCGTGGAGCACGCGCGGCAGAAGCTCGCGGGCTTCTGCGACTTCGCTCAGCTGATACGCATCGAGCAGGCCGGCGAAGTGCTTATCAAGGATGTAGCAGGGCCAGACCTTCTCCGCGTTGGGCGCGGCGAAGACCTGATCGTGGGGACCCATGGTGGCAGCGTATCCCTCGACGAGAGCGCGTACTTTCTGATGACAGGCTGAGTCGCCGGTTGTGCGCCCGATGCGCGCAAGCCCGGAGATGTACTGGCCGAGGGAGTGCCCGGGGACAAAGCCGTCCGGACCATACCAGCCGGCCATCGGCGCGCCGGGAGCCGGGAGGCCGGCGCGCTCTCGGTATACCTTCAGGAGCCGATCGTTATCAAGGGCCAGGTAGGAGGCGTGCACGCGATCGTATTGTTGTTTGAGCGGGCCACCTGTTAACTGGACCGTGCCGTAGTCAAATTCCTGCAGCTTGGTTGCGGCACTGGCGGACGCGGCGCCCGCGGGTAGCGCGGTCGAAGCCGCCGCTGCCGCGGCGCCGGCCAGAAATTGCCTGCGTGAGAGGGAATGCATGGCCGTTGGTTGCTACTGCGCTTTCAGTTCGTAATGGCCGGGGCTGTCCAGATCGATGGCCACTCGTGTGCCGTTTTCGCTGAGCGCGCCCTGACGGGGAGAGCCATTGACCAGAACGTGTTCGGATCCGCTCGCGACGGGGAAGAGGACCGTGGCGTGCACGTCGGGGGGCACATCGATGGTGGCCTCCAGGACTGTCTGCTGCTTCCGGAGCGCCACCTTCAGCAGGCCGTGAGGCGTGGGCTCCTGACCACGCGCCCACGCGAGATCGATCAGATCGGGGCGAATGATGGTTTTGCTGAACCCTGGCGCGGTGGGGCGGATGCCGAGCACCTGCTCCATGAGCCAATAGGTGGGCCCTGCGGACCAGCCGTGGCACAGGCTGACGAAGTATCCGGCGCGACCGTCAGCCTGTAGGTCCACGTGCGGATTGTCTTTCGGCCAGGAGGGGTCGTAGGCTTCCCAGAACGTGGTTGCGCCTTCGGCGATCATGCCGCCCCAGTACGCACGAATCCATTTCATCGCGTCGGCGCGGCGGTCCATCTTCGCCATCGCATCCAGAACGTACGCGCCGTAGTAGGGGGTGATGATGTCCGGGCGGAAGGTGGGCTGACCCACGCGCGACAAAACATTTTTCCAGATGTCGGCATACTGGCCGGGATCGGCAACGTTGGCGAGCACCGCCATGGCATTGGTCTGTGTGCGCGGGCCGAACTGCCCTTCGCCAGCCGACCAGAGATACTGCTGCAGGCTCTTCTTTATCTCGGATGCTCGGGACGCGAAGTGGTCTGCGTTCGCTGTGTCGCCCAGTTGCCGCAGGAGATCTGCTCCGGCCTGGTACGCGCGATAGTATTCGACGGCGGTGGCAGGGCGCGTCTCCGGCGTATCGCCGTTCAGGTCGAGAGCCCAGTCGACAAAGAGCCACTCGTGCGTACGGTTCGTGAAGTGGTTCTGGGCATCGAATTCCTGGTCCATGAACTGCAGCAACTGGACTAGCTGCGGACGCACCTGCTGGAGATACGCCCGGTCGCCGGTGTGGCGCTCGTAGTCCTCGAGCGCGGTGAACCAGAATGAGGAGTATCCGGGGATGCCGTTCACATGCAGCCGGATGGGAGGCTCGCCCACGAGTCGCGTGAGCGTGTCTTTGACGAGGAACTGGTCGGCGAAGACGGCGTCGCTCACATGCCCGCTGACGTCCGTGTCACCCATCCAGCGGCCGCGGTCGCGCTTGGGGGCGTCCCAGATGTCGTCCTGCATGCAGAGGTGGACGGTGTACGCGCCTGTCTCCCAGATGCGGTTCAGCAGCGGGTCCGAGGATTCAAACGAGCCCTGGTAGTGGACGGGATAGTAGATGTCCTCCAGATGAATGGTTTTGAACTTCAGATGGGGCCCGCCGGAGAGGAACGAGATGCGCGCGTAACGGAAGGCGGTTTTGGGCCCGTGGCCAGTCTGGTGCGGTCCAAGGCGCAGCACGTTGGTGCCGAGATAAGGATGGTCGTCCAGTTCGCCTTTGGATTCGCCATAGCGAATGGAAACAGCGGCTTCGCTGTCTGAGTCGGAGACGAGTTCGACGCGGCCGGTGACCTCGCGTCCGAAATCGAGCGTGATCCCTGGGGCGAACTCCTCGCCGGGAGCCGGACTGCTGAGGTGGACCGCGAACTCTGCTTGCGGATTGGCCGCGGTGAGCGCGTCGAGATTTTCGAACTGGCTGCGGCCCTGCACGACGTCTTCAACCTTCGTGGCCGGCAGATACATGTGTGCGAGGAATGGGGAGGCGCCCTCATAGCCGGGCCAGTCGTACAGGCCGGCGTCGGCATTCCACTGAAAAAGATCGATCGAGCCTTCGATCGGGATCAGCGCCTCGACCTTCGGCCAGGAGGCATCGTCGAAGCCGGGCTGCTCCCAGCCTGCGGACGTGTGCAGCGTCGCCTTCCACTGGGGTCCGCTGATCAGGATCGGCGGAGCGTTGACGCCTCCCGCGGCGGGCACGATCTTCGCCACAAGCACTTCGCCCTGAAGCAGCTGCATGGTGATCGGGTCGTTGAGAAAGCCGGAGGCTCCGTGACCGCGGACGACCCGCAGTGCGAGAACATTGTGGCCGGGTTTGAGGAGGCGCGTAACGTCGACCTCGAAAACATGCATATCGAGGGGATTGAGGATGTTGCTGTGCACCTCTTCGGCCAGCGTGCCGTTGACGTAAACGACTGCGGAGCGCGGGCCGGCGATGTACAGCGTTGCATGCGGCGGGAGCTGCTGTACGTCAAATCCGGCACGGAAATAATGGGGTTCGATCTGCTCATGGATGCCCACGCGCTCGTAGTGAATGTCGCCGGTCTGGGCGGCAACGGAGTCTTCGCGTGTCCAGATGTACTGCTCCGGGAGCGGCTTGTGAAACGAGGAGAACAATTGCGGTTCCGTGACGGTGCGGGTGGGATCGAGCTGGCCGGCAGGAATGGTCGACTCGTGATCCTGGGCAAGGCAGAGCGTGGCGAGGCAGAAAAAGGGGAGTACTCGGAAGACCGCTTTCAGCACGCAGCTTCTCCAATCCAAAAATAATTTCACCAGCAAAATCTCCTGGCGGCAGCGGGTTTGTCAACGCGATGGCGCTGTTGTGCAGCGGTGAGCGCAAATGCAGCGACGACGAAACGCGCGCATCATTTCCAGGGACGCGAGCGAGCAACGGAGATGCCGCGAATGTCGTGCGGATACTTGCCGGAAACCGCAGTGTAAAAGTGGTAGAAGATTCCGTCGGACGCGATGACGGAAGGCTTGTGCGCATAATCGTCATCGACCGAACCCGGAGGGCCGGCGTCGACCAGGATGCTGTTGGCTTTGGTGAGACGATCCGGCGACTTGCCGAGCGCCAGCAGATCGCGCGCCTTGCCGTCGCGAGAACTCAGGCCGTAGTAGAAGACCGCCCACTCGTTGCGCCAGCGCACAACGCATGGATCGCTCGCAAAACGATCGTCCCAGCTGCCGGGCGGACCATTTTGGACGATTGGGTTCAGGGGGGATCGGGTCCAGTGGTGCAGATCTTTTGATGTAGCGAGGCCGGTCTGCTCGTGCCAGCCGCCGCCCTGGCTCTTCGGCAGCGGTTCGGTCTTCGCGTTGTAGAAGAGGTAGAAGGTGCCCTCGTATTCGACGAGGCAGGGTTTATACAGGCCGCCCTGTTCCCATGGCTTGGCATCGGGATCGTCGGGGCGGAGACATGGCGCCTCCAGATCCCAATGGAGCAGGTCGTCGCTCCAGCAGAGACCAATGACAGCGGGGCCGGCTTCCATGCCGGGGTTGGGGTAGGCATGCCACGCGCCGAGATATCGTCCGCGCACCTTCTTCAGATTGCCAGGGCTGAGCGCATCGTTCTCACGAACGATCCACATCATGGCAATGTTGTAACGAAACACTGGCTCACTCGGCCGGCGGCGGAGGATGCAGTCGACACGGGACCACTGCACGAGATCGGACGAGCGGGCCAGTCCGGTTTGATAACCGGTTCCGTCGAAGCCGATGTAGGTCATGCGGAACTCATCGCCGTGGCGAAAGACGAACGGGCAGTCGACGAACTGCTCATCGAAATCGCCGGCGGCTCCGGAGCCGCGGAGTACCAGGCGATTCAGCTTGAACGGGGTTTCGAGCGCGTGCGGCACGGAGACACCGCCAGCGGAGGCATGAACGGCGGATGTGAGTGCGCCTGATGCCAGAGCGGCTCCAGCGTTGTGGAGAAATTGGCGGCGACTGAAGGATGGCATGGCACCTCCCCTTTCGACCCTTTGCCCACTCAGTTCTCGAAAAGCCAGTCAAGATTCGCGTTGGCGCCCGTGGCGCCGAGCGCAACATGCGGCTGAATCTGAACGTTCTGCGGCGCGAAGCCGAGCACCACGCCTGCATTCCTGCCCAGATCGAGATCGTTGTCGCCGGCCGGGAGCGGCTTCGCCCAGACGGTGAGCGGAGCGGTCCTGGTTGCGGTGACAGCATTGAAGAGTACCGGATTCCAGCTCTCCGCATCCGTGTTGCCCGGTCCGGAGCTACCGCCGTGTTCGAACCAGGCGACGAGAACCTGCGCCGGTGCTGACAGCGTGAAATGAATCGGCGCATTCTGCGAAGCAGAGAGGCGAATGCCCTCCATGCCTTCGAGTTCGGGAGCTGCAGCAGTGACGACGAACGGTTTGTCATCCCCGATCACCAGATTTTCTCCGTCGTGGAGAGAGAAGCGTTGGGCTCTGGAATCGCCCGGCAAGGTGAACGGCACTTGCGGCAGCCTTTCGGCGTGGGAGCCGGCGGCGGCCGTTACATCATGCAAGTGGCTGAGGCGGCCGCGGAAGACGGCAAGTTCTTTTTCATAGACCGGCAGCAGATCGCGCCAGCGGTCTGTGTCGGGCCCGCCGCGCACGGGAATCCTGCGTTGTGAGGTCTGGAGTCCCGCGGCATCGCGATAGGTCTTGTCGGTAAGCGTGGTGAGTTCGCGAAAATCGGCGACACTTTGTTCCAGCAGAGGAAGGGCGCGATGCAGATGAGCTTCATCGCGATCGCGGCCGTAGAGCATCACCTGTTCGGCAGCATGGGTCTTCGCCTGGTAGAAGAGCATCAGCAGGTGAATGGCACGCATGTCGCTCACGATGCGCTCATACTCGACGAGATTCTTTGTAATTCCGGGAGCAGCAGCTTCGGCCGCAGCCAGAGCGTCCGCAGAGGCCTGTGCCACCTCATCGGCAACGGCGATGGGAGTTTCCCCTTCGTGCGGGAGACCTTGTGCTTCTCTGGCGACATAATCGTCGAGGCGTTCTCCGGGGGGCGCGTCGCCGGTCCAGAGAGTTTGCGCAGGACCATAGCGAGCGGCGTCGATCAATTCGGGCATGGTCATGCCGAGCGCAAAAGCCTGGCGATTGCCCTCAGTAATGCCGATGCGCGGCAGCAGCCGAGGCTGGCAGGGTCCGGCGAGCGTATAGGCGCGAAGCAGGTCCTGTCCGGCCTGGAGTGTGCCAAAGCGGTGGGCAAACTGCGCTGACCAATACGTGCGCTCTTTCTCCGGATCTCGATTGGGATTCCAGGCATAGCGTCCCCAGGCGTCAAACCAGATCCAGTCGCGGTCAATCTGCTGCAGCGGCGGGGTCGTTTTATCGGCGGAGATGGGCCAGTCCCAGTAACGCAGCGGATAGACATGAACGCCGCGAATGCCGATGCGCTGAAACCGCAGCACGGTCTCGCGGATGAAGTCCGGGTCGCCCCAGCGGAAAGGCTCCAGATTCGAGAGCAGGTGAACATTGGCAACGGTGATGTTCGAGTGCTGCACCAGGTCTTTGAAGCGGGCGAGGACCGGACCGCGGACATTCGTCCAGGTCAGCGATTCGCCGTTCCACTTAAACATGGTGTCGATGTTGCCGTAGAGGGGCGATGCAGCCGCAAGATCATCATCGATGTCGGTTGCGTGCGCGCGCACGACGATGGGGGGCTCCGTCGTGGAGTGGATCTCGGCGAGCCCGTCCTTCACACCGGGAATAATTGCCTGCGTGAGCCACTCAGCGCCGTGATGCGGCGAGAGAGCCTCGCCCAGGGTCATCATGAGGCCGACGTGCGGATACTGGCGGATAAACTCGGAGATCGCGTAGCGCGTGTATGCGACGGCCAGCGGATTGGGCGCGGACAGATGATACGGCAGATGATGCGCGCGCGCGAAGGCATGGGAGAGATGAATGTTGTAGAAGCCCTGCAGAATCCAGATGCCGCGACGGTCGGCTTCCGATGTAAGCCAGCGGAACATCGCGATGTTCTGGTCCAGTTGAGCATCGGAGAGTTCCTGGGCTTCCGGATAGCGCGGCAGTTTCAGCAGCGATGTGAAGGGATGGCCGTTCCACAGATACAGGGTATTGACGCGCTCCTCAGCGAGCATGTCGAGATAGCGCGTCCATTCGGCCTTGTCGTAGAAGAAGGGAAAGTTTTGCGGCGTGTAGGGGTAGTCGTATTCGGCGCCTTCGTACGTGATCTCCGGCTTCTGCAAACCGATGCAGAAGCCGCGCAGCAGCAGCGATGGGTGATCTTCGTAGTCGAGAGTCGCGGGTAATGCGTGCGCGGTTCTGATGCGGCCCGCGAGTTCGAGCGCCCCGTAGAGCACACCGGACGCGTCGTAGCCCGCGACGACAATCGTGGAACCGAATCGATGCAGGACGAATGCCTCCTGCGCGTTGGGCCAGAAGGTTTCCAGCTGCCGGTCGAAGTGCGCGAGCAGAAGCGACGAGCGCTGCGCCACCAGGATCGTCGCGTTCCCCGGCACACCGCGCAGGGTGGCCCTGAGCTGCTCGGCGCCGTAGATCTCGCGCGCTGTGGCATCCGGCGCGGTGCGAACACGGACCATAGCCGAGGAGGGGAACGCGCTGAGCGCAAGAAAGGCTGCGGCGGCAAGCATAATGCTCGGTTTCCTCATGAACTCTCTTTCGTCTCTCCGGGCGCGTTCTCAAACGAAGCGCAGGTGGTAAGTTTCTCCGCGTCGCACGCGGATGCGGAATTGGCCCTCACCCGCGGGGCTGATGAATCCGGAATGCGTGCCGGGAGCGGCCTCGATGCGCTGGCCGCGCGGCGCTGCGAGCACGTGTTCTCCGTCGCGCAGGGCGTGCAGCGTGGCGTTTTCTGCTTTGCCCTCTCGCCAGGCAAGATCAACGGCAAGACCGCCGCGGGCGCGCAGGCCGGCAAAGCGTCCATCTGGCCAGGCAGACGGCAGGGCGGCCAGCAGGCGGATGATCCCGCGGTGGCTCTGCAGCAGCATCTCAGCCATGCCGGCGGGCGCGCCGAGATTGCCGTCGATCTGGTAGTACGAGTTCTGCTTGATGCCACAGACGTCGAACAGATTTTCGCGCGTGGAGAGGCGAAGCAACTCGGTCAGCTGCTGGTGGCAGCGGTCACCATCTTCGAGCCGGGCAAAGCAGTTAATGACCCAGGCGCGGCTCCAGCCGGTGCTGCCGCCGCCGTGTTCCAGCCTGCGATCGAGTGCGACACGGCATGCCTGTGCCAGCTTCGGTGCGTCGCGCAGCGTGATCTGGTCGTCGGGATACAGTGCCCAGAGATGGGAGATGTGGCGATGCCCGGGCTCGACCTCGTCATAGTCTTCCTGCCACTCCTGCAGGTTGCCGTAACGTCCGATTTTGTACGAGGGCAACCGCGATGCAGCGGCGGCCATTTGTGTGCGCAATGCTTCGTCCACGCCGAGGATCTGCGCGGCATGGCTCGCCTTGTCGAAGATGGCCCGCGTGATCTCGATATCCATCGTCGGCGCCATGCATAGATTGGCGCGCGAACCATCCGGAAGGCGGTAGGCGTTTTCCGGCGAACAGGACGGGCCAGTCACAAGATGGCCCTCGGGCGAAGGCGTCAGGTAATCGAGCAGAAAAATGGCGACCTCGCGCAGCCGCGGATACGCGCGGTCGCGGAGAAACTCCCGGTCGCCGGTGTAGAGGTAGTGATCCCAAAGCTGGGTGGACATCCAGGCGGCGCCCATCGGCCAGATACCACCACCTAAGCCGTCGATCGGGCCGGCATCGCCCCAGATGTCTGTGTTGTGGTGCACGACGACGCCGCGCGCCTTGTAATAGCTCTTTGCCACGCGCGATCCGGCGGCTCGCGTGCTGTCGAGGAGGTCGAAGAACGGCGTGTGCAGATCGCCTAAAGCAGTGCGGTCGGCGATCCAGTAATTCATCTCTGCATTGATGTTGATGGTGTACTTCGAGCCCCAGGGTGGATCGACCGACTCGTTCCAGATGCCCTGAAGATTCGCGGCCAGCGTGCCCGGGCGCGAACTGGAGATGAGCAGATAGCGGCCGAACTGAAAATAAACCGGGAAGAGTCCGAGGTCCGTGCCACCCTCTTTGACGCGACGGAGACGGACATCGGTGGGAAGCTTCTGGTTGGCGTCTTCGCGGGCGTCGATCTCAATGCTGGCACGGCGAAAGTACGCGCGATAGTCGGAGATGTGGCGCGTGCGCAGTTCGGCGTAGGGCCTTCTTGCGGCCGCGTGCAAATTGCGCTGAACCGCAGCGGCCATCGCCTGCTCACCGGCGGGATAGCGGAAGCTCGTGGCGCAATCCATATATAACGTAGCGGTGTTTGCCCCCGTTACCTGCAGTTGCGCAGGATGCTCGCGATTGCCGGGCGCGACGGTGACCGAGCCGCCTTCGGCGTGAACACGCATCCGTGCATGAAAGCGAATGCCGGTCTGCCGCTCTTTCACCGGCAGTCCCGGATTGTCATGCACCGGGAGCGCTTCTCCGGTGAGCACCAGTCCGTCTGATCCGATGACGTCCGTCGAGTGGTCGCCAGGGCGGTCGAGATGAGCGACGAAGGCGAGCGCACCGGGTTTTGAAACGGAGAGGCGGACCACGATGACCTGATCGGGCGCAGAAGAGAAGACCTCGCGCGTGTGGCGCATCCCCGCGCGGGTAAAGGAGGTTGTGACAATAGCGCGATCGAGGTCGAGTTCCAGCGTGTAGTCAGTGACGTCGGTCGGGAGCGACGCACCAGCGCTCTGCGCCAGACCCGAGGGAGTGAAGTCGAGATAAAGATCCCCGAGCGTCTGATAGCACGGCATGCGACGCGGAATGGAAAGCATGTCGCTGACGGCCATCGCTTCCGCCTCATGCACCTTGCCCTCGAACAGCAGGCGGCGGATTTCCGGCACGGCGGCGGAGGCGCGCGGATTGTCACGATCGCGCCGTTCTCCGTCCCAGATGGACTCTTCGTTCAGTTGCACGCGCTCCAGTGAGGGACTGCCAAAGACCATCGCACCGAGGCGGCCATTGCCCACCGGCAGAGCATCGGGCCACGATGGCGCGGGCCTCTGAAACCACAAGCGAAATTGGTTCCAGTCAGGCTCGACGATTGCGGTGCGTGGCTCTGAAGCTGATGCGAAGCGCGGCACGGTCGCCAGGAAAGCTCCGCCGAGAGCGGCATCGCGAAGAAATCGGCGGCGGCTGATCCTGGGCATGGGAGACTCCTCTTTCAGGCGAATCGAATTCGGCGCGCGAGCGGTTGCGCCTCGTTTTCAGTGGCTGGTGAGCAGCAGAGCGCTGTGCGGCGCAAGCTGCAGGGATTCGCGAGGGCGGCTCGGCTCGACGTGTCGAAACGCAATGCCGGTTTTAGCGTCGAGCGATGGCGCGCCCAGCGTCATCGCGATCCAGCGCGCGCCTTTGGCAAAAGGGCCGGTGAACCGGATAGTGGCGGGCGTAGTAGTTTTGTTCACAAGGGCCACAAGCTTTTCGGTGCGGCCATTGCGCATCCGGCGCGCCGCCCACGCGGATACGCGATCGCTGTTGCACTGCAGGTCAGCACGCAGCAGCATCGTTTGCGCAAAATGTTGGGCAAACTGGATCCCGAAGAACTCCGGCCGGCGCGTAAAACCGGCGGAGGGACTCCCCACGATGGGCGAGTACCATCCGTTGCCGCCGCCGTGAAGGTTCACTCCGGCAATGCCAAGCGAGGCGAAGTGAAGCATCATGTCGATGCACCACAGGGCGGATGCGAAGACGTCCGAGACGCCGGGCATGCCGCCATTCCAGCAGGAGTTCGCCTCGGAGATGCGGCAGGGGAGGTGGGCCGTCCGCATCGCGTCCTGCACGATGTCGACCTTCTCCCACTTCATCGTGGTCAGCTTCGGATCCGGGCTGAGAAGATTGTCCATCGTAGCGAGCGGATTGCCGGCTGGTCCCATCGCATAGTAATGGACGGTGAGCAGAACGATGTCCGGATGATGCGGCGCCTCCTGCGCGAATGCACTGAGATACGCAAGTTTGTTGGAGATGTCGGGGCCGGCGAAGCGGGCATCGGGGACGCGGGCAATAATCGCGGCATGGAAATCGAGCCACTCGCGGATGTATTGCTCGGGGCCATACCCTTTGCCGCGAAAACGGCTGAAGGAGTCCGGCTCGTTCCCGATCTGCAGAGCCAGCAGGCGCGGACCGAGGATGCGATGCGCAGCCTCCGCTTCCGCCGCGGCGTTCTCCTTGCTTCCCTGGCCGAGGTTAAGTCCATAAAGGCAGGTCCACCCGGTTCCATCGAGGAACGCACGCAGATTGCGCAGTGCGAGCGCTGAAGTGACGGTGCCGGTCTTGACGGTTTTGCTGGTGTCGGGGCCGAAGATCTCGAAGGGCGGCGGTGCCGCCGGCTTCTCGGAGAAGGTGGTGTATTCGGAAGATCCTCCGCCGAGCCGCAGAACACCAGCGGGGCTGAGCTCGCGGAACATTGCGATGAGCCGTTTGTTGGACGCCGAGAAGAATGCCGGGTTAGCCAGTTGCGCGGATTCGTAGCTGAGCCCGGTGAAATCCCGCGGCACTACGTAAAGCTCCGCTGTGGGATCGACCGCGAGCGTGCCCTGAATCGTTCCGGCGTCCTCGTCTTCAGCGAGAGCGCAGCGTGAGAACCGAATCGCTGCTACACCTGCGGCAAGCGAGAGAAAGCGGCGTCGCGTGAGATCATTCACAGCGGCTTCTCCGCGCCGCCACATCCGCCCGCCGCGCTTACGCCCGGCGCATTTACAAGCTGACAAGGAATGATTGAGATCTCAGGCGGGCACGGGACCCATGGCAACGAACTTGCAGGCATGCTGAACAGCGGAACGACCCTTCGGCAGTAGTCTGGCTTTTATGCAAAACGGTAGCCGTCCGCGATGTCAAGCGAAACGGGCTTCGTGCGGCAAGTTTCTTCATCGCTGCAAAAATATGCGGCGCGACATGTCAGCCACGACGAGTGGTGGCTCGGCTCTTCGATGCGAGAGAGGGTGCTATGTTCGGTGAGGTGCCCGGACCGTGCGAGCGCGGAAATTCCTGGGCTGACTCTGGAGAAACGATTGAAACCGCTGTTGCGTCATGTTGCGAATCTGTGGACGCTCATGGGTTATCCGTCACGTGAAAACGAGTGGACGCTGGAGCGAAAACTCAAGGCCATTCGTGAGGCGGGCTTCGATGGAGTGTGCTGGGCGCCGAGTCCAGAGTTGCACCAGGGAGTGCGGCGGCACGGACTGATCTTCGTCGGCGGCATGGCACCGCGATCAGCCGCGGAGTTCCCGCCGCTGCTGGCGGAGTTGCAGCGCTGCGGTGCACACCATGTGAACGTGCAACTTGGTACGCATGACACTCCGACGAACGAGGCCCTTTCGATGATCCTGACTCTGATGGAGCAGGCGCGGCGCTTCGGGCTGGCTCCGGCCGTTGAGTCGCATCGCGGCACCTGCACGGAGACTCCCGAGAAGACGTATGCTCTCGCAGATGCGTATCAGCAGGTGACGGGCGAATTGCTTCCCATCGCGTGGGACTTCTCGCACTTTGCGGTCGTGAAGCATCTGATGCCGGGTGAGTTCATCGCGAGATTGCTGGAGAGACCGGACCTGATTGCCAACGCGCAGCAGTTTCATTTCCGGCCATTCAATGGACACCACGTCCAGGTTCCGATCACGGATAGTAGAGGTCAGCTGACTGCAGAAATGCAGGACTGGCTGCCGTTCGCGGAGGCGGTACTGCGTTCGTGGCTGGAACAAAGCGGCGACAGCGGACGTGAGATTTTCATTTGCCCGGAACTGGGCCCGATCGAAGGCGGATATGCGCTCTCCACATTTCCCGATTCGTGGGAAGATGCAAAAATCCTGCGCGAGCAGATCGATCGCCTATGGGCGCGTGTGACATCGGGAGTGGATGCCGATCAGGCCGTCTCGCGCCGGCGATAGTGTCCCGGAGAGCAACCGAGGACCTTTCTGAAAACGCGGTGGAATTGTGCATAGCTGCCGAAGCCCGCTTCGAGAGCGGCAGCGAGCATGGTGCGACGCTGCCCGGCGCCGTAGAGTTCGAGGAAATGCTCGATGCGCCGGCGATTTCTGAACTCAGCGATCGTAAGGCCGGTCTGTTCGTGAAAAAGACGGCTCAGGCGGGCGGCACTGAGCCCTGCCCGGCGCGCGAGCTTCTCGAGAGAGAGATTTTGATTGCCTTCCCGGATGAGACGCGAGGCGCGCTCAACCGCCGGATGGAGGTCGCGCACGGGAACATCCGCCGCGCTCTGGAACGCTTGCCACGCTCGCAGCAAAGCATATCCGAGGCCTGCGTTCACGACTCCGGCCTGGTCTCCGGATGCAATCTCGGCGAGCAGCGCATCGAGCCGCTGTAATTCGTGCTGGGAAAGGCGTCGGCAGGTTTCGCCGCGGAACTCTCGTCTCTGCAGCGCGCGGGCGGATGCATCCGTCGCAATACGCCGGATCACGCGGCGGCGAAAGACAGCGATCCACATGCGGAAGTCGGGCGTCTGTTCGATGAGCACGTGATCCTGCGCGGGGAAGAGCCAAAGCAGGTCGCCTCGACGGATTTGGTAGCGGCGGTGGCCCAGGAGATAGACGCCCAGGCCGCGGGTGACGAGGTTCAGTTCGAGTTCGTCGTGCGTGTGGCGCCGATTGGCGGAGGCGACATGATCATACTGCCACACGCTGCCCTGCAGATCGGCCGGCAAGTGGAGGCGCTGGCGCATGACGACAAAAAACGATAACAAGTCGCCGGGAAAATGAGAAGCCGGGTGTTATTTTCGTCATCTACAGTGCGGAGCATGGTCATCACGGACGAGCAGCGCGAACTCTATCGCAACGAAGGCTACATGATTCTCCCGGGAGCGATCCCGCAGGAAATGCTCAGCATGCTGCGCGAGGAGTGCTCTTATTATCTGGGGTATTTCGATTCCATCATGGACGCCAAAGGTGTGCAGACGGAGAACATCAGCCACCGCGGCAAGCGCTACTTCATCAACAATCGCTACCGCCTGAGCAATCGGCTGTGGAGGTTCATCTTCAGCGATCTGATGGCCGAGGTGGTGCGCGCGACCCTCGGGCCGGAGGCGTATCTCTTCCATGAGCAGTGGGTGGTCAAGGGAGCAGAGCAGGGGATGAAATTCGCGTGGCACCAGGACAGCGGGTACGTGAAATGGTATGACCCGAGCACGAAGCATCGGCCGTATGTAACCTGCTGGTGCACCCTGGACGACGTGAGCGAGGAGAACGGCACGGTCTACCTGCTACCGCACTCGCGCGGCGGCACAAAGCAAAGCATCATCGATCACGTGCAGGAAGCGGGGACGAACGACCTGGTCGGTTATACCGGCAGCGACCCGGGCGATGCGGTGATCGTGCCGGCGGGCAGCATCGTGGCGTTCGACAGCTTTGTCTTCCATCGCAGCGGCCCGAATAAGACGGAGCGGATGCGCCGCATTTATCTGCCGCAGTACAGCGCGGCTCCAATCCTGCGCCCCGATGGAAAACCGTGGGCGATGGCTACGCCGTTTCTGAAGGATGGACGAAACATCTACGATCATGCTCGGGACACCGCAGAGGTGAATGGTCCGTTCCCGGCCATGGCCGAACAGCCGGCGTAATGGGAGCGGAGCGGTCTGCTCGCGCACGTGAGGCGAAAGGGGAATCGCGATCCAGCGCTGTCGCGGAGGAGCGGAAAGGGTCCGGCGAAGTTCGGCCTCGTATGAAACATGCGGCACTCACGACGCGGCTCAGTTATGCCACTCCGGAAGTGGGCGGCCAACTTGTCTTCTGCGTCATCTCGTTTTACCTGCTGAAGTTCTATACGGACGTGTATGGGCTGCCGGTGGCCGCCGCGGGCTCGATTCTTCTGTTCGCGCGCTGCGTGGACGCGGTGGACGCGCCCGTGTGGGGCATCGTCTTCGATAAGACGAAGAGCCGCTGGGGCAAGAGCCGTCCCTGGTTTCTGTGGCTGTGCCTGCCCTTCGCCATCTTCGGCATTCTCACGTTTCACACGCCGGATATCGGACGAAGCGGCAAGATTGCGTACGCGGCGTGCACGTATGTGGTTTGCAGCGTTCTCTACACGGGCATCAACACCCCGGTCACCTCGATACTGGCCGGACTGACGCGGGATGGAGGCGAGCGGGTGACGCTGACGACCTTCCGGATGTTCGGATCGAAGGCGGGCGTGCTGCTCGTGAATCTGACGCTGCTCCGAATGGTCGCTTCGCTGGGACATGGCGATGAGCGGCGTGGATTTCTGCTGACGATGTGCGTTTATGCATGCGGGACGGTGCTCCTGTTCCTGATCGCATTTCGCAACCTGGAAGAGACTGTCGAGGATGATCGGCGCCGGCTGTCCGTTCGAGAGAGCGTACGCGCCCTGAAGGGCAATGGCCCCTGGCTGATCACGTTTGCCAGCAGCCTCTTGTTCTGGATCGCCTTCATTGCGCGGATTTCAACCGCGCCTTATTTTTTCGAGTATCTGCTGCATCGCAAAGATCTGGTCTCGATTGCCAATAGTCTGGACGTGGTGTCGCTGGGCAGCATCTTTTTCCTCCCTTTTTTTTGCCGGGTGACCTCGAAGCGAAATGTCTGGGTGCTGGGGCTGATCGGTTCGGCGCTCGCTCAGGCGGTGGTGTACGGCGGGGTCAGGACAGAGTCGGTCGCTCTGGTGATGGCGGGATGGACGCTTGGATTTCTCGCCAGCGGCGTGGCGATGGCGATGCCATTTTCGATACTGGCGACCAGCGTGGATTATGGCGAGTGGAAGAGCGGGATTCGCGCCGCCGGTTTGCTGACGGCGATCGGCGCCGCGTTCTGCCTCAAGGCGGGCAGCGGCCTTGGCGGTGCGCTGCCTGCCTGGATCATGGACCACTATGCCTACATTCCCAACGTGGTCCAGAGCGCGCGCTCGCTCAGCGGGATTGAGCTGAGCTGTGTCTGGTTGCCTGCGGCCGCGTATGCGCTGGCGGCGCTCCCGGTCTTCTTCTATTCGCGTTATGAGCGGGACGAGCCGAGGATGAGGACCGAACTGGACCAGCGGCGGCGGCTGCTGACCGAGGCGATGACGCAGATATGATCGCCGCGCAACCGGGAGAATTCATTCTGACAAGTTCGAGCGGCGCTGCTGTCCTCGAATGCGGAGAACGGCGGCTGCGCATTGGGTTCGTTAGCCCCTCTTGTGTTCGCGTGACGTATACGGAAGGCAAGCCGTTCCAGGATCGTCCCAGCCGCATTGTTACTGCGCGAAGGGACACGTATGTGCAGCCGAATGTGCAGGAGGATCAGGAATCCTTTGCTCTCTCCACTTCGGCTCTGCGGCTGAGAGTGCAGAAGAGCACCGGGGCGCTCAGCTACTGGAATGCTGCCGGAAAGCTGCTGACGCGCGAGCCGCACTGCGGAGGCAAGTGGCTTACGCCGAAACAGATCT
Source organism: Acidobacteriaceae bacterium (assembly GCA_035273225.1). Lineage (GTDB taxonomy): Bacteria > Acidobacteriota > Terriglobia > Terriglobales > Acidobacteriaceae > Palsa-343. Next base: position 54,076 of record DATEPN010000602.1, read on the forward strand.
TTCGCAATGTATTCACAGGGGAGCCGGATGTCGCTATCGCAGAGAGTATCGACGGGGCGCGCGCCGCAGCTCGCGAACATCAGACGGTTTTCGACCGCATGGCCTTTGAGGCGAAACTGGAGTTCGTCTTTGCGGAGGGAGAAGCGCTGTTCGGGCTGGGCTCTCACGAGGAAGGCTACGGCAATCTTCGCGGCCGGGCGCGAGAACTTTACCAGCACAATTTGAAGGCGGTGGTACCTTATTTGGTTTCGACGCGCGGATATGGCGTGCTGCTGGACTGTTGCTCCCTGATGACCTTCCATGACGATGCGTGCGGCTCGTACTGGTGGGCCGATGCGGTGGAGGAGCTTGATTATTACCTGATTCAGGGCGACAACTTCGACGAGGTAACCCATGGGTATTATGAGCTGACGGGGAAGCCCCCGCTGCTCCCAAAGTGGGCCTTCGGCTACATCCAGTCGAAGGAACGGTACGTGACCGCGCGGGAAATGATCGAGGTGGTGCGGGAGTATCGGCGCCGGCTCGTGCCGCTGGACGGCATTGTGCTGGACTGGAAGTCGTGGCCCGACGGCGGGGGGTGGGGGCAGAAGAGCCTCGACCCGGAACGCTTTCCCGATCCGGAGGGATTCGTCGAGGAGTTGCACGGCCTGGGCGCTCACCTGATGGTTTCGGTTTGGCCGACGATGACCGGCGGATGCGCCGACCGACAGGAACTGCTGGAGCGGAACCTCATGCTGGGGAATCAGTCCACGTATAACGCCTTCATTCCCGAGGCAAGAGCGTGCTATTGGGAGCAGGCGCGGCGCGGCCTCTTCTCGACAGGGGTGGATGCGTGGTGGTGCGATTGCCCCGAACCCTTCGAAGCGGACTGGAAAGGCGCCGTTAAACCGGAGCCGCACGCGAGGCTGCTGTTGAATACCGAGGAATCGAAGCGGTACCTGGATCCTGCGGATATCAACGCGTACTCCTTAGTGCACGCGCAGGGAATTTACGAAGGCCAGCGTGGCGTGACGGACGCGAAGCGCGTGGTGAATCTGACGCGGTCGTCGTATGCGGGGCAGCATCGCTACGGCACCATCACCTGGAGCGGCGATATCTGCGGCACATGGGAGGCGCTGCGACGATCCATTCCGGAAGGAGTGAACTTCTGCGCAGCCGGCGAGCCGTGGTGGACGGTGGACATTGGCGGATTCTTCATCGCGCATGATCCAAAACTGTGGTTCTGGCGTGGCGAGTATTCCGACGGCTGCCGCGGTCTGACGGACATGCACGCCCTGGGCCCCGATCCGCACGATAGCGGCTGCCGCGATTTGGGCTACCGGGAGCTGTACGCGCGCTGGGTGCAGTACGCGGCCTTTCTGCCGATGTTTCGCTCGCACGGAACCGACGCGGCGCGGGAGATATGGCGCTTCGGCGAGAAGGGCACGCCCTTCTACGATACGATTGAGCGTTTCATCCGCCTCCGCTATCAGCTGATGCCGTACATCTATTCGCTGGCCGCGCAGGTGACGCTGCGCGGGTGTGCCATGCTGCGCGGTGTTGCGCTGGATTTTCCGGAGGATCACAGGACGCATGACCTGACGGATCAGTTTCTCTTCGGCCCATCACTGCTGGTCTGCCCGGTTACGGATCCGATGTATTACGAGAGTGACTCGCGCAGGCTCGAAGGTGTGCCGCGATCACGAAGCGTTTATCTCCCCGCCGGCTGCGAATGGTATGACTTCTGGACAGGTTCGCTGTGTGCCGGCGGACAGCAGATTACAGCCGATGCGCCGCTCGACATTCTGCCCCTGTTTGTCCGCGCGGGCTCCATCCTCCCGATGACAGAAGCGATGCAGTACGTCGATGAACATCCGGAAGGCGGGTATGAGATACGCGTCTACACCGGCGCTGACGCGGACTTCGCTTTGTATGAAGATGCGGGCGACGGCTTCGAATACGAGCACGGTGCGTTTGCGCTGATCAGGATGACCTGGAGGGAACGCGCCGGAGTGCTGACCATCGCCGCACGCGAGGGCGGGTTTCCGGAGATGGCGCATGAACGCGAATGTCGCGTCATCTTTTTCTCCGACTTGGGTGCCACCGTGCGCACGGTAGTTTATTGGGGAGAGGAACTGCAGATTGCGAACTGACGGCTGCCCGCGGAAGCTATGTTGGGATTTTGGCAAGACAATCGGTGCCGTTATCACCTGCGCGCTGCTGCTGTGCCCGCTGCTCATCGCACACGCCTTTCCGCATTGCCGCGAAGGAATCACGATCGCAGTCTCCCTTTCTGGCGACGACGATGCGGCAGGAACGCCTGATCATCCATTCCGTACGCTCGAACGTGCGCAGCAGGCGGTTCGGCTTGCGAATGAAACGAACGACGTCACGGTGCAACTGGCGGATGGCGAGTATCGCCTCACGCGTCCGCTCGTCTTCCATGCGGAGGACGGGGGGCGGAACGGACATCGGGTGCTCTGGACCGCCGCGCCTGATGCGCATCCGGTGATCTCCGGCGCGATCCCGGTGACTGGATGGAAGCTCTTCGACAAGAAACGACAAATCTACGTTGCGGACACGCCCCTGCATCTCGACAGCCGGCAACTATGGGTGAACGATCAGCTCGCGAGTGTCGCTGCCATTGAGATCCCGCGAGGGTCGGTCGAATTTACGATGGAGGGCCTGGTTCTCAAAGACCCTAAATATGAGTACCTCGCCGATCTGCCGGAGCAGGGCAGGCTGGAGGTGCGCGGGACTGGGTTCTTTACCATGCGCATCTCTCCGGTCGAGCGCGTATCCGGCTCCACGCTGCTCATGCAGCAGCCGGCGTGGGACAACAATCTTTGGGGATATGACACGCTGGACACGCCCTACCATCCGGAACTGGCGCATCTGTACTTTGCGAACTCACTGGCGTTTTTGACTGAGCCGGGCCAGTGGTATCTCGATCCGGAGAAGGGCAAGTTGTACCTGCGGCCGCCCGCCGGCGCCGATCTGCAGCACCTGGATGTGGCACTGCCGCGGATGCCGGTGCTGGTTTCAATCGGCAATAGCCTGGATGCGCCGGTTCAGGATCTGGAGTTTCGCGGCATCCGCTTTTCGCATACAAGTTGGCTGGGTCCCTCGAGGAACGAGGGCTATGCCAGCCAGCAGAGCGGGTCGTATCTGACCGGGCATGCGGCCGCGTATCCGCCGGATCCGCTGGTGAGCTGCACGCATGGTTGCCGCGCGTTTGAGAGCATGCGCAACGAGTGGAACCAGATGCCCGCCGCGGTTCAGGTTTCGGCGGCGCGGCGCATCACCTTCGACCACGACGTGTTCGCGCATCTCGGACAATATGCGCTCGGAATTGGGAATGACTCCGACGCAACACTCTCCGGAACAGGCCTTGGGACCAGCGACATCACCGTTACGGCCAGCGTCTTTACCGATGATGCCGGCGGCGCGATTCTGGCCGGAGGAGTGCGGCGGGATGCGCATCATCCGCGCGATCCTCGGCAGATTAACCGGCAGCTGGTGATTCGCGACAATCGCATTCGCGCCGTGAGCAAAGATTATCTGGATAACAGCGCGATCCTGATCACTTACGTGCAGGGCGCGATCATTCTGCACAACGACATCTCGGACGTGCCCTACGATGCAATCGATATCGGCTACGGATGGGGCATTCAGGATCCGGGCGGGAATCCGAATTATCGCGTGTACATGCACGGCTACGATTTTCCGCAGAACCTGGTCTACAGCACGCCAACAACCTATCGGGATACCGTGGTTGCGAGCAACCGCATCCACGACGCCAAGCGCCTGTTTCAGGACGGCGGAGCGATTTACAATCTGTCCGCCAGCCCGGGGACACTCATCACCGAGAACTACATTTTCGACAACCACAGTCGAATCGCGCTGTATCTGGACGAGGGCTCGCGTTACATCACAGTGAGAAGAAACGTGGTGCAGGATCCAGGCGGCGAGTGGCTCAACATCAACACGGTGCATCATGCCTATCCCCTCCGCATTTCGCCGGATAATACGGCAGTGGACAACTGGCATGACAGCAGCAAGGTTGGTGGGATGTGGACGAATTACGAGAACGACCTCATTCTTGACGATCACCTGATCAGCGACGGCAAATGGCCGCAGGAAGCGCAGGAGATCATGAAGAACGCCGGGATCGAGCCATCGGCCGGGCCGGTGGCGTACGCGAATGCGCAGCCCTGAAGAATGAATGCCGTTGGACGCGAAAGTTAGCGCTTCGCCTCCGCGTCCGCAATCGCCTGGCGTGCCCAGTGCGAGTAGACGAATTCCTCCTTGCGCTGTTGCCACTCATCGAGCGGCACGACCGTAAGCTGTTCGACGGTGAGCCGTGGGACGCCGGCGCTGATGGCCTCGAGTCCCGCATCGCGATCGGGTCGCATGGCGCTGCGGTTCAGAGGCACGCCGCTGGCCGCTGCCCAGTCGCCGATGCTGACCACCGGCAGCGATTTCACCTTGCGCTCGGACCAGTTGGGAAAGTGCAGATTCGTCGCCAGCCAGGCTGCGGCGACTTTCAGCACCCAGGCAGGACGATGGCTCGCGCCGGGATCGAACCATGTCTGAAACACATTCTTCGACGACCCGTTCATCGCAATCGTGCGGCGGTGGAGATCGTCGAAGAACTTCGGCCCGTGCTCGGGGATGGCCACGACCGTGTCGTTGGTTCCGTTCATGATGAAGGTGGGGCCCCGACGCGCATTGAGCGTAAAAATTGCAGCGGGACGATCACCGAGGAAACTGAGCGCGTGCCACGGACCGGCCTGACACATGACGGCGTGGCTCGAATCCCAGTAGCCGCCGGGGCCGTCGAGGTCGCCTCCTCCGGTGAGGAGTAGCGCGTGAATCCGCGGGTCGACCGCGCCGGTGAGCGCGCTGACGAAGGATCCCATCGAGAAGCCAAGGACCGCAATGCGGTGCGGGTCCACCTGGGGCAGGCTGTGCAGATACGAGACCGCCTGCATCACGTCGGTGATCATCAGGCCGCCCATGCGCTGCGGTACGCCGGGAATGTCGATGACTTTGTCATGCTCTCCGGTGGCATCGCGGTGGTCATCGTTGCGTTCGCCCTCGCCAACTGGGTCGTAGGTGACGACAACAGCGCCGGCACGCGCGTACAGCACGCCCGTGTACCAGGAGTACCAACTGGTCTTGTCGGCACCGTGCCCGTTGACCACTACGATGCCGGGTACTTTGCCGGAGACCGAAGACGGACGATACACGATGGCGGGAATCAGCATGCCGTATTCCGTCCTGTAGGTCACTCGATCGGCCATGATGCCTGGCGCCGGTGAAAACGTGCTCCACACCCTGGTTTGCAGCGCAGGCAGCGGTTCGGGAATAAACAGCGCATTCCGGATCTCTGTGCGCCATTTGCTGATCTGGCTCTGGGAAACTGCAGCCGAACAAGGTATGACCACCAGCGCCAGCATTGCCATCGACGCAATCATCCGTGCGCAGAGACGCGATACACGGCTGAGGGGACTTCTGAGCGATCGACGTGCAGGAAATCGAGAGCAGGAGCGGGTGAGACGGAGCTGAATCATCGGGGGAAGGAACTCTGCTGCGATGATATGCTCGCAATCCGGGGGGCTGTAAAGGTCAGACCTCCGGCAGGCAAATTTATGCAGCAATCAGGAGATGAATGAGGCTCGAGAAGCACGAAGGCAGGCACACATCGCGCAGCAGCACGAAAATATTGCGGTGCATGACGGCATTGGGAGTGCTCACGTTTGGAGCGGCTGCGGCGGCTTGTGCGACGACCATTTGCGATGTCACCGCCTACGGCGCGAAGGCCGACGGTCACACCAAAAACACAGCGGCCATCCAGAGTGCGATCGACGCATGCGAGACAAAGGGTGGCGGCATCGTTCGCCTGACCAAAGGCGTGTTCCTGACCGGCCCCATCGTGCTGAAGAGCCACATCACCCTGGAGATCGATCGCGATGCGACGCTGCTGGGCAGCCAGGACAAGTCGGATTATCCGGAGATGCAGGAACTGCGTGAAGATGCGGTGCAGCCGCTGATCAGCGCGACGAATGCGGAGAACATCACGATTCGCGGCGGCGGCACCATCGACGGCAACGGCAAGCCCTGGTGGGATGACGTGTACGCGCATCGGCACAGTCCGGACTTTCCGGCCTCAAAGCGGCCGCGCCTTCTGCTGCTGGACCATTGCCAGCACGTGCTGATCGAGGGCATGACGATCCAGAACTCGGCGTCGTGGCAGGTGGTGCCGTATTACTGCGACGACGTGACCATTCGCAACGGGAAAATTCTGGCGCCGGCGCGCTCGCCGAATACCGATGGCGTCGATCCTTTTTCTTCGCGTCACGTCACGATTTCCCACATGACGATCGACGTGGGAGACGATAACGTGGCCATCAAATCCGGGCAGCCAGGATCGCCCGGCCCGGATGATCCGAGCACGGACATTACCGTCACAGACTGCACGTTTCTGCATGGGCACGGCATGTCCGTCGGGAGCGAGATTTCCGGCGGAGTGCAGAATGTCCGTGTGGCGCGCGTGCATTTTGAGCACACCAGCCACGGCGTCCGGATCAAGTCCAACCGCGACCGCGGAGGAGACATCGGCAACTTTGATTTTCGGGATCTGACAATGAACGATGTGGGAGAGGCGATTCTGGTCACGGAGTATTATCCGAAGGTCACGCCGCACGACACGGCGCAGCCGCTCACCAGGCTCACTCCGCGCTTCCACGACATCCACATCAGCAACGTGAAGGTCACCGGAGCCAAAGAGGCGGGCGTCATCATCGGTCTCCCGGAATCGCCGATCACCACGATCGTTCTCGACAACGTGCATATCAGTGCGGAGAACGGAATGACCATCAGCAATGCGACGGTGACGGCCCACGATTTTAATGTCCAAACGAGCCAGGGGCAGTCGTTTCGCATGCTCGAGAACGCGAAACTCAACCAGAAATGAAGCCGGCACGGCCGGGAAGGTGTCAATCGCTCCGGCCATAAATATGCAGCATTGCATGGCGAGTGATTTTGCCGGATGATCATGCATGGTTCATGAGTTTTCTCCCTCAATTTCCATTTTCGCCATCTGCATTTGATTGTTTTCGCGGCATCCGTAGGAAGCCGGCGATGAGCCGTACCAGCCAATCGCTTTTCCGATCCTTCGCACAGACGGCCACCCAGGCGCTTCTTACGTGTGCTCTTTTATGTTCGGGATGTGTTCTCGCGCCGGCGCAGACTGCTGTGGCTCTGCCGAGTGTGCCCCCGAGTGTTCCCGCTGGGGCGCAGCATTTTCAGTTCATCTCTGACGGACCGACGGGTTCCGGCTGGGATCGCACCGACCGCATCGCGCGCTTCTATGCCAACGAGTGGCTGCCGGCCTTCTTTTCGCGAACCATCGTGCTGGATGGCGATATTCCGCGCAGGACGACTCTCTCCTGGATCTTCACCGGTCCGCATGCTGGATTCACGGTGCAACTGGATGCGGCACAGGTTCGTGTTTTCCAGCGGTACTACGACTCGTATGGACTGTACGGCAGCGGCACTCCGCAGCAGGCCTATCCGGAGCGCATTGTCGCGGACACACACGTACCGTATACGGGTCATCTCCGCGACGTCACTGTCGTTCTGGATGCGCATCTGGCGCTGCAGGTCTGGCTGAACGGCATCAAAGTGGCGGAGCAGCCGTGCCTCTTCGATGTGCAGCGCCACCAGATGGAGTACAACGCACCGCGCAGCGAACATGATGTGGTCGCGGGCGACCTTTTTCCGGAGACGACTGCGAATGCGAATGTCACCGTCGATCCCTCCCAGGCGCACCAGACGATAATCGGCTTCGGCGGAAGCCCCAGCATCCCCGCGTACGCGATGCTGAGCCCGCGCGGCAAGGAAAAGTACTGGGCCATCCTGCGCAGCTACAACCTGCTGATCGATCGCGAATATCCGATGGGAACCCGACTGAAGCCGGACATGTCCAACCTCGACAATTTGGCCGATGCGAGCCCGCACTATTACGGCGACAACTTTCCCAATGGAGAGGTTTCGAACTTCGATTACAACCGTCACGTGCAGGAGATGGGTGGCAGCGTGATCTACGAGATGTGGGATTTGCCGCCGTGGGCCACAACGGGAGCGACGATGGCAGGTCATCACGGAGTTGCCGACCCGGAGGCCTACGCACGCGCCATGGTGACCTACTGCCGCATGGCGCAGGAACGCACCGGCCGCCCGCCGGAGATGGTCGGCGTGCAGAACGAAGTGGAAGAGCCGACAGCAGTGGCTCTTGACATGGTGCGCGCGCTTCGCCGGCATCTGGATGAGGCGGGCTTTACAACGGTGAAGATCCATATGGCCGATGCGCCGTTCACCTGGCAGGGAGTCAAGCGCGCAGAGGCGCTGAAGAAGGATGCGGAGGTGTGGCGCTCGATCGACTATGCCGCGGTCCATGAGTACGACTATCAGGACTTCTTCAGCAATCCGGATCTATTCGACGCATACTTGACCGCGATGCACGAGGCAACTGCGGACAAGCCGTTCCTCGCCACGGAAATCTGCCTGAACAAGCCTTCGCTGCAGACCGGGTCGTACCGCGTGGCCTTCAACGTGGGGCAGCTCTATCAGAAAGATCTGACGCTGATGGATGCAGTCGGACTGCTGTACTGCTGGGTGATTCTCGATGTGGAACAGCCGAATTTCGCCGCATCGCGGTCGCTTCTGGTTCCCGATCGCGCCAACGGCAATGTGCCAGTGGCGTCGAGTTTTCAGTTGCGCGTGCTGGGGGCCTTCAGCCGCCACCTCCATCGTGGCATGCAGCGCGTTAATGTGCAGACTTCGAATCCGAATCTGCTGGCGACTGCTTTCCGCGGAGCGAACGGCGAGGCTACGGTCATCCTGCTGAACAGGTCCGACGAACCGCAGCACGTCAACGTGAACTGGAGCGGCATCGGCTGGAAAGAGATGGAGCGTGTCAGCCCGTATTTAGCCAACTCCGTGTCGGAAGTTCCAGCGCAGATCGTGATCGAGCCGGGAGAAATTATGACGCTGAGCACGGTTGTCGATGGGCCTGCGGCGCTCTGAGAGAAAGAGGAAGATGAATCGTCGGGAACTGATCAAGCTGGGCGCTGGTGCGGCTGTGGGATTGCCGTCTGCGCTTTCAGGGCTGGCAGCCGAGGAGCCTCACGCATCCACAGTGGAGCAATGGGGCGTGTTCGAGGCATCGTTCGCCGGGCCCTCGAGCGGTAATCCTTTTCTTGAGACGCGTCTGACCGCGCGCTTCACGCTCCAGCATCGCACCGTTGAGGTCGCCGGCTTCTACGATGGCGAAGGCGTGTACCGGGTGCGGTTCATGCCGGACATGCAGGGAAAGTGGGAATGGGAGACGGACGGCAACGCGCCGGAACTCCGCGGCAAACGTGGTACTTTTACCTGCATCGCGCCCTTGGCCGGCAATCACGGACTGGTAGAAGTGGCGCACCAGTATCACTTCCAGTACGCGGACGGAACCCCCTATTTCCCCTTTGGCACCACCTGTTATTCGCTGGCGTTCCTGGGCGAGGAACTCGAGAACGAGACGCTGAAGACGCTGGCGTCCGCTCCTTTCAATAAAGTCCGAATGTGCCTCCTGCCGAAGGGGGTCGCACACACGGAACTGTTCGCTTATCCGTTCGAACGAGACGCGAGCGGCAGGAACGATTTCCTGCGCCCGGTTCCCGCATACTTCCGCCACATTGAGCAGCGCATTCTCGAACTGCAGAAGCTTGGCATCGAGGCCGATGTGATCCTCTTTCATCCTTACGACTCGTGGGGGTACAAAGCCATGCCGGCGGAGGCGGACGACCATTACCTGCGATACGCCATTGCGCGGCTTTCGGCATTTCGTAATGTGTGGTGGTCGATTGCGAACGAGTACGATCTGGTGAAGACCAAGACTCCTGCCGACTGGGACCGCTTCTTCCGCATCGTCGTTGCTTCCGATCCTTATTCGCATCTGCGATCGATTCACTACAGCCGCGTCCTGTACGACTACTCAAAATCCTGGGTAACGCACGCCAGCCTGCAAAACTATGCGTTTGACAAGGCGGCGGAGTGGCGCGCTGCCTGGAACAAGCCGATCGTCTATGACGAGATTCAATATGAAGGAAACATCGCGCGGAGATGGGGCAATCTTTCGCCTGAGGAGATGACCCGGCGCTTCTGGCTGGCGACAGTGGCCGGCGCTTATGCTACGCACGGCGAGACGTATATCAGCACGGACGGCAAGCCTGTGTGGTCAGACGGCGGGACGCTGCATGGCACAAGCCCGGCGCGCATCGGCTTCCTGCGCAGGCTGATCGAGGAGAGCACGCGCACCGGCGTGAACGAATTCGAAGGCTCGTACTATCTCTCGGCGGGAACTCCGAATGAGTTGTATCTCTGGTACTTTGACTATCACCAGCCCGCGGAGTACGAATTTCCGCTTCCGGAGAAGGATCAGTTCCAGGCAGACCTGATCGATCCGTGGGACATGAAAGTGACACCGCTGAGCGGAACATTTTCCGGAAAGTCGAAGCTGCAACTGCCGGGGAAGCCGTATCAGGCGGTCCGCTTCCGCAAGGTCAGCTGAAACGGGAGAGCTGGAGCTGCGCTCCTATGGCGCGGGCGAATGCCACGCCTGAAGATGCCGCGCTTCTTCGGGGGTGACTTCGAAGAAGCTGCCGTGCTTGCAGTGGTCGGGCAGGCTCATGCGATCGTCGATGGATTCCCAGTGACGCCAGTCGGTGCTCTCGACACCTTCGTAGCGAGCAGGCGCGCGATAGTGATCGTAATAGACGATGAACTCGTTTCCGACATGCAGCACCGACGGGCCCTCTGACCACGATTCGGTGAGCGGCGGCGCTATGTGTTCCCACGGGCCTTCCACCGTCGGCGCAGTAGCATAGCGAACTTGATACCGCAGCGGGTCCGGCGTCTGATCCTTGAATACGAGGTACCAGTTCTTCGCACCGTGGAACATCGTGGCATCAATCACCACATAGCCGGGATCGAAGAATACCGACGGCTTTGAGAACTGCTGAAAGTCGGCCGTCAGCGAAGAGTAGATGCGGTTCCCGGCATCCGATCCATTCATTGAACTGGACCAGATGACGAGCCACTCGCGCCGCCTTGCGTCCCAGTAAATCTCCGGCGCCCAGACGTTGCGCGTCTCCGGGAAATCCTGCATGATCGGGATCTGTTTCTGAGGCGACCAGTGGATCAGATCGGGCGATTCCGCATATCCGAGGCTGTTGCCGTGCCACCCCCAGGTCCAGACCATGTGAAACTTCCGGTCGGGGCCGCGCGTGATAAAAACATCGCGCATAATCTCCCCTGGCTGTTGCGGCTTGATCCAGGGCTGGTCCTCATTGAGCGGCGTGAAGTGGTACCCATCATGGCTCAGGGCGAGATAAATGCCCTGGGTGCCGGGCTCCCTGAAATACGCGAAAACCCACTCTTGCTGCGCGCGCGCTGAGAAGTTGCCGGCGAACAGCAGCACGAGAGCGGCGACCATGTGACAGCGGGTCATTGCTGCTCCGTGATACTGGCGTCCTGAAGGGTCTTGCCGTTCCAGTGGGAGATCGCCGTCTGGCGTCCGGAGGCGCCAAAGACGCGCCACGTCCAATGGCTGCCTTCCCAGTCCTTCTGCCAAATTTTGCTGCCGTCTTCGCGGAAGAGAGTCTCGGCGCCCGTCTTGCGGCCGAGATGGAAATGAGCGGTCCACTGCGCGTGACCGTCCGGGAAGTTGAAGGTCTCCAGCCCTTCGAGCAGAATCTCTCCGTCATTCGCCCGGCCGGTGCTCCACGCGGCGCGCAGCTTGCCGGTCGGCCAGGACTCCCGCTGATGGCGCACATGGGAGATGCGAGTCGGATCCGGTGAAGCCCCCGCGCGCGGATCGAGTACCCATGCCTCATTCAGCAGGATCTCGTAATTGGGGTGATTCTTTGAGGTCACGACGTGAATCATGCCGTCGGGCCCCTGACAGGCGGTGACGTAGCCCACCGTTAGCAATTCCGGCAGCCGCTTCATCGTCCAGGTCTTGCCATCGTCGTCGCTGAGCGCAACATAGGCTCCGGCGGTCTTCGGTCCGTGCAGCTGATTGTGGGGATTGTAATCAGCGACAAAGAACAGGCGTCCGGAGCGGAGGCGGATGACGCTGGGGCGCTCGCCGCTGCCGAGGGGATCGAACGGAGTCTTCACCAGTGTCCAGGATTTGCCTCCATCGTGGCTGATGGAGAGAGGCATGCGGCCTTCGATGTTGGAATTCTTGCCGCCGAAGCCCAGCAGGTCGCCGTTTCGTCCGATTACGAGCGTCGTGTGTCGTCCGCCGGTGCGTCCCCCGGTATCGTGCCAGGTCTTGCCATCGTCGTCACTGGCCCACACGGCGGACATGGATCCGTGGCCGGTCGCGTCCGTTGGAAGATAGATGGTCCCGTCCTTTGCGCGCACCACGCTGTTGATCGGCTGCGATACATACCGGCCGACCGTCCCCACCAGGTCAGGAAAATGAACGGCGCTCCAGTGAACTCCGTTGTCCGACGAGTTCATCCAGGCGAAAGGGAAGTTCCCAATCAGCCGCGGAGTGCCCCAGAAGAACCAGAGTCGCCCATTGTCCTTCCAGATGACGGGCGCGGCGTTCGCTGCATCCGGAAAATTCGGCCACGGGTCCGGCATGTCCCACTGCTCGGTACCGGCGCGGCGGCGCATGATCAGAATGCTCTGGTCCGGATCGTTCTCATCGCGCGGCGAATTGTAATACGCAGCGAGCAGATCGCCGTTCGGCAGCACCTGAACAGCGCTGTTGTGATACGTAACGCCCAGGCCCGGCGTTAGTCCGATCTTCCAGCCCACGTCGCGCATGGATTTCCCGCCCAGATCCGGAAACAGCTCGTGCGTGCGGTAGAACGGTTTCTGCGCCGGCGGTGCGGCAGAAAAGTCTCCGGGCGTCTGCTTCACGGCCGTCTGAAAGAAGAACACCTGCGATGGTGAGGGATGCGGCTGAGGCATCGGCCCCTGCACCACCCGAAAGCCGATATTTCCCCAGGCGGGTTCTTTGTTCGGATCGTCAGAGCGCGGAGCAAACGAAGGCGCCATCGCTGCGCGATTGGCGGACCGCTCGAAGTAAGGCAGCAGCGCCGGATAGATGTCGCCCGGCTTTGAGTGGCGGTAGTCCAGGCCGCCTCCGCGCACCACGCGGGCGTAGCCCGAGGCCGGTCCGGTGGGATCTGTCTCGGCCGACGCTGGATACGGTCCGTACCAGTCCAGCACCCATTCGGCTACGCCGCTGTTCATGTTGCGAACGCCCCAGGGATTGGCAGCGCCCGGTGCAGGCGGCATATTGCCGGAGGAGAAAGGTGTATCTGTGCCTGCGCGTGATACATATTCCCACTCGGCTTCAGTGGGCAGGCGGTAAGGACGGCCTTCCTTTCTGCTGAGCCATGCGCAAAACGCCGTAGCCTGATCCCAGCTGATGCCGGCGGCATACGGGGCGAATGCCGGATCGGGTTTGTACGAAGGGTCGAACTGGCGGTATTGGTCCACGGTGACCTCGGTCGTACCGATGCGGAAACCGTGTGTCAGCGTCACCTGATGCGCGGGATGCTCATCGAAGTCGCCGTCGGCCGGGCGCTCCGACATGACACCGGGAACGCGCGCGGTAAGCGCCGGCGGAAGCGGCTGGGCATCCGCGCCCATCGTGAACGTCCCGGGGCTGATGCGCACAAGCTCCATGCCAATCGAGTTGTTCACGGTGTGCGTGGAAGGATTCTGCGCGGAGCACAGCGCGGCGCAGGCGATCGTCACCGGTGCCGCAAATGAAACAAACCTGAGCATGAATTAGTCCTGATGAGGCGATGAGGAATTCGGTTTTAGCTGGTATTCAAGAGGCCCCAGCGTCGTGCGCGATGCACACTTACGACCATCGACGAAGAGCAGGAGTCCGCGGCCGCGATGGTAATGTTGACCGGTTTCGTCGTAGACGATGGTCAGCAGATGTCCGTGATACGGCAGTCCGTCGAGCGCGAAGTAGCTCCAGGCGCCCGAGGGAAGGAGTGGATGCAGGGCGATCCGGCTGTCCGCCGAAGGGCGCAGGCCGATCAGGCCGGTGATCAGCGGATCGGCAAAACCCGAGTGGTTGTAGTACGCCCCTCGTCCGGCGCTGGGACTGTGGCGTTTCTGAAGAATATCCCGCGCGATCCACTCATCGGTGTCGGCGTCGAGGTCTTCGTCGATCCAGGGAATCACCTCACCATTGGCCAAACGCAGATGCTGCGAGAGGACATATTCCTCGAAGAGCCGGAAGTAGTCCTGGTGCGTGGCGTAGCTATGCGTCTGGTCGTTTTCGAGATTGGCCAGACCGATCAGCACCTGGGTCGTGGCAAACGGCCAGGACGGTCCGTTCCACTGGCACTTATCGGAATTTGCAAAGCGGAAACGCGGGCTGCGGCGCTCCGCCGTTGTCGGACCATATTTCCCGGCAAAACCCTGCGGGTCGAAAAGCTGCTTCCATGCGATCGCGTGATCCGCCGCGGGGATGTGGAAGTCCCAGGGGATGTAGCCGAGGAGTTCGCGAACTCCAGAGAACTGCATAACGCTTCGCGGGTCCTTGAATTTGCGCTCTTTGCGGATGCCCGAATTCCCAGCCGGCGAGACCACTTCGTAGAACTGGTCGTGCGGGTTCCAGAGATACTTCTCGATCCGGTCCCGCTGCCCCTCCGCAATTGCGGCAAATTCGCGGGCCGTCTTCGTGTCCTTCGCCTCGGTCGCGACTGCGGAGATGGCAAGCGCATCCGCGTACATATAACTGTTCAGCGTGGGGCGGTATCCATCGCCGCTGATGCTCTTCTCCATCGCGTCGCGGGTGTCGATAGACCAGAACAACCCGTTCTCGTCCTGCTGCGCGCTTTGCCAGGCATGGTAATCGGCCTCCATCGCCGGGAGCAGATCGATTCCGGTGCGGGGGTCGCCTGTTGCGAGAGTCACCGCGCGGATCGCATCCGCGAGCGCCACGCTGTAGTTCCGCGGCGCAGCTGCGGGAGACATCCAGAAGCGCGCGTCCTCTTCGGCGATGCGCCGATCACGCAGCCAGCGCGCTTCGTACAGATGGAAAGGCGCTGCGTCCACGATGGTGTTGTAGTAGCCTCCCCAACCTACTTTCGGAAGGAATTCGGTGATGAGGAATCCACGCGGGGTCGAGACGACATGCTTCTGCCACGCGAACCAGCGGAAGTAGTACATCTCCTCGAAGTCTTTGGCCGATGAGTCGAACCACGGAATGTTCGCCTTCATCCACGGCCACGGATCCGCGCCCGGCTTGCCGGTCGCTTCAATCTCCTGGCGGGAGAACTCTATGACGTAGTGGT
>DATEPN010000603.1:0-5610 GCA_035273225.1 Acidobacteriaceae bacterium
GATCCAGCCGCGCACGCCCATCTCGCCCCCGCTCGAGCCGACGATGACCTTGTTCTTCACGATGAGCGGCGCCATGGTCATCGTCTCGCCGCGGTTGAGGTCCGCCATCTGGGTGCGCCAGAGCTGCTTGCCGCTCGCGGCCTCCACCGCCACCGTGTGGCCGTCGAGCAGGTTGTAGACGATGCGACCATCGGCGTAGGCGGCGCCGCGGTTCACCACGTCGCAGCACGCCTCGCCCTGCGCGGCCTGGTCGTTCTCCGGCCGGAACTTCCACTTGAGCGGAAAGCCCGGCTGGGTGAGGTCGATGGCGTACGCCACGTTCGGGTAGGGCGTGACCAGATACATCGTGTTGCCCACCACCAGCGGCTGGCCCTCATGGCCCCGCAGCACGCCGGTGGAGAAGGTCCAGGCCACCTTCAGATTCTTCGCGTTCTGGGAGGTGATCTGCTGCAGCGCGCTGTAGCGACTGGCGGCGTAGTCGCGCGCCGGCATCGTCCACTCCCCCGCGGTTCCTGGGGGATTGGGGGTGCCGATCTTCTCACCCGCCACGATGGGCGGCCCGGCCTCCGGATTCTTCGCGGCGGTGGTGTCGGCAGTGGATCCGACGCGCTGGCAGGCGGCGGCTCCGAGCATGGCGCCAACGAGGCAGCGAGCGATACGGGCCGCCGCCCTGCTAGAGCGAGGCGCAGCGATGCGCGAGCGGGCGAGGTCCGTCGTACGGCCAATCGTCATCCGACTCCTCGGGGAGAGGGTTGATGGGGGGGCGGCGCGAGTTCCCGGCGAAGTCCATGCCGTGCTGTGGGGGATGCGGCGTGGGATGGCGGGCATGGGGGAGGAGCGAGGGGGTGGTGGGCCTCTCGTCTGATAAGCGTGAGGTCGGAGGTTCAACTCCTCGCAGGCCCATCAACGAGTTAGCCCACCTTCGGGTGGGTTTTTTCGTGTCCATACCGACCGATTATACCGACCAACGCGGTTTCGCCGGAGGACCCCACTAGGCCACAGTAGGTGGTGAATGGTTGGAAGACGGCACTGCCGTCACTAGCACAGCGAACCTCCAAAGGAGAAGGGACGCAGTGAGTGACACAGTGGAAGACCTCAAGGCAGAGCTCCGGTCGCTGACCTCGAGCAGCTCGCGGATGCGATGGGAATCGAGCCGTGGCGTATCTATCAGATGGTGAAGGACGCTAAGTAAGGATGCGGCTGCGGCCCCACCCTTCTTCAAAGTGGGCAAGACCTATCGGTTCCCCGTCGCTGGCGTCCGGACGTGGATGCAGATTCGCACCAACCTCCAAATTTTGCCGCCGTTGCCGGGGGCCAGACCTTGGGACGGCCGCCGGTACGGCGCACGGGGATCGCGGCCGCCTTCAAGTACGCGCTCGCCGTCTCACGGCGGACGCCGGTCGCTTCTTCGATGCGCCGCAGCGACCAGCCCAGTCGCCCCAGCGCGAGAACCTGCTGCTGTTTGGGTTCGCTCAAGACGTTGCTCATGGGCGAAGGACCGTGCGGTCCCGCCGGTGTCAACGTCTCGGCTCGCTACGCGTGGTGGCCGGTTTTCAGGTGTCGATCAGTGGCCCGGATTTGGGTGTCCACCGAGGGCCGGGGCAATTGTCGACGTGCAGCCACGGAGCGCGCCGTGACGCGCAATATCTCCCCATTCCGTAGCGTTTCAATTATCAACTGCATGTGCGCGAGGACGCCGCACCCACGAGGAGAGGGACGGCCAGCGCTCACCTGCTGCGATGAGCGCCTTCGTCGAAATGCGTGGGGCAGTTCCCGCCCTGCACCATCGGCGAGGGAACCGTTCGGAGGGATCGCAAAATGCGCCGGGTTAGCCGCCTACGGCTCCCCCTCAGCGCAGTGCGGAACCGGCCAGTGTCGCTCGAGGGTTGTACCGAATTGCACAGCAAGGAAGCTTCTACGGCATGCCGAGGGACCGCTTGATCGCTTCCGCGGCAAGAGCGACCCCGATTTGCGTGCTAACGCCAAACGCCCAGGAACCCGCCTTCGAGAGCCTCGATAGCATGGTCGGGCCATCGCCCTTCTGAGCAGCCGCTTGGGCATGCGCGACCTCGGCGACAGCTGCATCTTGCTCGGGCGTTTCTGCCAGCCGCTTTAGTTCAGAGCGAAGCCGTCCGAGTTCACCAGCAAGCTGCGGCAGATCGGCTTGGCCATTCATCTGGCTCCAGATTTGGGCGAAATTGATGTCGTGCGCGTGAGAATGCGGACCGACCGCACCAGCCTGGCCCGTCGTGTACTTGTCTCCCATGATGATGTCTCCGTAGACGGCGGCGCTCGGAATCCCGTTAGTGTCCTGGTGAAATAGCGAAGGGGTCTTGTTCTGCTGTAATACCTCGTTGCCCGTTAGCCTTAGCAAACAGGTGGACGGTAGCTGTCGCGAGAGCAGGCGAACGTGAAACTCGTCGAATTTCTTCCTGTACGCCGTGATGAAACTTCCCGCATAACGGCGCATCATTTCCAACAGCAGTGCTGTGTTCTGTGAGGCTGGGCCAGGAAGCGCGACTGCAGCGTTCTCCAGCTCTAATAACTCATCGGCAAGGTCGTCGTCCGAGAGCTCGATTATGCGCGCCATTAGGCGAGAGTGTCCCTCAACCTGCATTAGCGGATCGCCTTCCGGGATAGCATCGACAAAGATGTCCTTTTCGTACTTGGTGCTTGGGTCATGAGTCTCAAGATCAGCAGCAATGCTAGCGATCCGCCGGTCGATGCACTGGGAGCATACGCCGCAGTGCGGGACTGCATTTGACCGTCCTTGCAGATGGGCGCACGAAACGCTTTCTCCCAGTAGCGACTCGGCACCAAGCTCTCGGAGCAGTCCGAGCACCTCTGTCTTTGTTCGGAAGATGAATGGATTCTCGATGGAAACGCGCGCGCCTGGAAGCTGGTCGAGAAGCTCCCCGTATTCGTGGAGAAAAACGGGACTGGTCGTTCGGGACAGGGTTGAATTGTACGACTGCTGGAGCTTTCGGACGTTCAGGCTCACGGGTCCGTTCTCGGGCACCAGGACGAGCGGGATGCGTAGTTCTCGTGCGATTGTTGACGCGAGCGTAGTGAAGAGAAATCCCCTTGTTCGCTGCGTTGTTTCGCGTGCCGGCGTACCGCTACGGTGCAGCCAGACACTTATGTGGTTATAGGTCCACCTGTCGCGCCGTCTCTGATTGAGCCGATTGCGCAGATTCTCTTGGCGACTATCGAGGCGTGACGAGCTGCGATGACTGACGAGGAGCGGCCTGCGTCCGAGTTTCTCTGCCGCGTAGAGCGCCCCTGTCAGCGAATCGGCACCACCGGAAAAGAGGCAAACGGAGTCCGCTCCCGGAAAAGGGGTGGACTGAAGGTCCGTAAAGAGCTGTGCCTCCTGGGCGACTCGCGGTACAAAGGTGAAGGTGTAGCGGTCGCCACTCGCCGCTGAAAGTGTACGTGCGAGCTGATCGTTTATCGGCCGAGATGACCAGAGAGCGGGTTCACCAACCGGCACGACGAAGTGGAGATCGCGCACCCACTTGGCGTTGACCAAATCCCTGGGGGTCCAGCGCTGGATTTCCGTATCGGCGAGATAGACGTATGATGCGATCTCCAGCAGGTCGCGATTCACTGAATGCAGGTCGCGTACGATAGCGCCGGTGACATTTTCGGCACGGAACTCGCCAGATCGGTGCTTGCCGTACAAATCGAGCGAGAGCGTGGAGTCGTGCGCCTTGCGACGGCTACGGGTGACCTTGGAGCCCCCGCACACGACCAGCACGCTCCTCACTTCTCCTTCTGCTCCAGAGCCACGTCATCGAGGACCTTCTTGATGCCGTACGCGAAAAACCGTCGGGCTGCCTCTTCTGGTATACCGCCTTCGGTCCAAAGAATCTTGGAGAACCAGCCAGGAGCATAATCCCGCAGGATTCGGGTCCGCTCGAATGCGTACTTGAGCACCGCTTGCTCGAGGTGGACGGCATCAGTGCTTGTCTGAGCGATGCCGCGACCAATCTGATTCGACAGCTCGCGGTCGATGAAGTACTGGAGCGTTCGGCCGATAAAGCGACTGAACCAGTCTCTCACCGCCTCGCTGTAGCCCTGCTCGGTGGACTGTCGTGCGAACGCTCGCCGCACGTTCTCAGGACTGACGCCCCAGAGGCTTTCTGCCTCGGAGCGCACCCTCGATCGCACGACCTCGCGGAAGGCGCGTTCCGCGATGTCTGTAAACACAGTGCGGTGTCTCTCTCGCTCTCCGGAGGTCGCGTTTTCCAGGGCAATCAGGAGACGGAGGCCATCCCGCCTCACGTTCTCTGGGATTCCCAAGCCCGCGAGTTCGTGCTCAAACGTCGCTTCGGAATGTGCGGCTGATGCGAGGCGAGAGAGGTTTAGAAGGGGTAAGTAGCACCCCCTCTCGTCAACGGCCCGACGGAGCGACGCGGAAGCCGCGAGCAGAGTACGGTCGGATACAGAATCGACGGATGCCTCCGGCGAGGCCAACTCCTCGACTACGGCTATCCAACGGACGGTGCGAGGCAGGCGGCCTAGGCGGATGTGGCCCATTGACTGACGTTTGACGATGAGGGGCGATGCGGGCGCGGCTGATTTGTCGACCCGAGCGAGGCGTGTCAAGTGCTGTGGGGCGATGAAGCGCAGATTAGAGCGCGTTAATCATTGGGGTGAGTGTGAGCAACCGCTCTGGTATGTCTCAGCGCTGGTTCTCGGCCTGGGGCACTAACCCGGGAACTGGCTGATCCAAAAAAACTGGCCCCCAAAGCGCGATTTCCCCCCGCGCACGCCGGAGGACGCGGAGCGAGAGGAAGTGGGAGCGTTTCCTCCCCCGGGGTGTTTAGGGGGGAACGCGATTCTACGCGTCTGCTCGCGCTGTGGAGCGGGTTCCGGTGGTGCAGATTGTCATCGGCGAGTGGCGGTCCAGCATTAGCTGCCAAATCGCAGCCGCCCCTTGAGCATCAATGCACCTGTACCGGGCCGGGGACAGTCTGGTCCTTCCCCCGCTTTCTCGGCCCCGCAGAGGAAGTCCGTCGGATTGCGGTGGCCGGTTGCCGGTATGTCATCGCGCAGCGCCTTGCGGGAAGGGTTGAAGGGCTGGGCGGTTAGATGCTGTTCGAGGCTGACTGCGGGACAAACGCACGCTGACGATCGGCTGGACGTGCCCTCTACACGCCGTCTAGGTTGAATCGGAATGCTAGGTGCGTGAATGCGACACCCACCGAGCGTTATGATGCCGACCAAGAGCCGAACGACCTCTACTACGGCGACAACTTGAAGGTGCTCCGGCAGTACTTCGAGGACGAATGGCGAACGGCGAGCGTCGCGCGTGTCTACCGGCCGGTGGCAGCGGTGTTGGCCGTCGCCGAAGGCCACGCCGTCGCCGAGGTCGCACGTCAGATGCACGTCGATCGCACGACGGTCCATCGGTGGCTGGCCACGTATCTCACGAGACACGATGCCGCCTGCTTCGCCGATGAGCCGCGCTCGCGGCGGCCGCCAAGCGCCAATGTCAGCGCACGCCAAGTGACGGCGATTCTGCGGCAGGATCCGCGGCGATTCGGCTACCTCGCGACAACGTGGACGGTCGACCTCTTGGCGTGCTACTGCGCCGAGCACCTC
>DATEPN010000604.1:0-3198 GCA_035273225.1 Acidobacteriaceae bacterium
CCTCGGCAAGCCCGAAGACACGCCCGTCACACCCCAAATCGCCCGCGAGATCGGCGAGCGCGAAGGCATGAAGGCCATCCTCACCGGCACCATCGCCCGCCTCGGCAATCAGTACGTCATCATGCTCAGCGCGCAGAACACCGCCACCGGCGACGAGATCGCCAGCGAGCAGACCACCGCGCCCGACAAGGAGCATGTCCTCGACGCGCTCAACAAAGCCGCCATCTCCATGCGCAATCGCCTCGGCGAAGACCTGGCCAGCATCAAGAAGCTGAACACGCCCTTCGGCCAGGCCACCACCACCTCGCTCGAGGCCTTCCGCGCCTATGCCCTCGGCGACGTGGCCCACAACAAAGCCCTCGACATCCCCGAAGCCGAGGGACACTACCAGCGCGCCATCGAACTCGATCCCAACTTCGCTATGGCCTGGGCACGCCTCGGCGTGATCTACGTCAACTCCGGCCAGGTCGCGAAGGCCAAGCAATACTTCACCAAAGCGTGGAGCCTCGCGAAGCGCGTCAGCGAAGCCGAGCGCCTCTACATCGCCGGGCACTACTATGGCTTCGTCACCGGCGAAACCTCGAAGCAAATTGAGGCGCTGCAGGAAGGCATCCAGACCTACCCCGGACAGGTCGCCAGCTACATCAACATCAACGTCGCCTACCAGCAATTGGGGCAGTTCGCCCAGGGGCTTCCCTATGCCCAGAAAGCCGTTGAACTGCAACCCGACGACGCCATCGCCGCGCAGAATCTCCTCGCCGACGACATCGGGCTGAACCGGCTCGACGATGTGCGGCAGGAGATCGATCGTCAGCGCCGCATGGGCATGGACTCCAGCACCGGCACCCTCTCCAACATACTGATCGCCGATTTCCTGCTCGGCCGTCCCCAGGACATCCAGCAGATCGTTCTCAAGACGACAGGCCGCCCCGACGAGTTCACCATCACAGCAACACTGGCCACGACCCAGGAATACAGCGGCGAGATGCGCCAGTCCTCCGCGACATTCCAGCAGGCCATTGATCAGGCCGGACGCGCCCACGCACCCGACGTGCAGGCTGCCTTCCTTCTGCAGGATGCCACCGCGCGCGGCCTGGCCGGCCAGTGCGGAGGCATCGAGAACGTCTTCCAGCGCGCCCTTGCACTCGACAAATCAAAACAAACCTTGCAAATGGCGGCTGTGACCGCCGCCGTCTGCGGCGACGCGAAGCACGCGCTTCCGGCTCTGACACAGCTTGCCAGGGACTACCCGCAGGACGAGATGAACCAGCGGCTCGTTCTTCCGTTGGCCCAGGCTTTTGTCGATCTGGCGGAACACCATCCGCAAAAGACCATCGACGATGTCGGGGCAGCCCGCAGCTTCGACGCCGTGTTCCCGGCCTCCTATGCGCAGGGCCTCGCTTATCTGGAACTCCACAACGCGAACGGCGCCATCAGCGCATTCCGCGCGGCAACGCAGTTCCCCGCCGGCGTTCTCACCTCTGTCGGGTTCGCGCCCTTCTATGCCGAAGCCCAGCTGGGACTCGCCCGCGCCTACGCCATGGCCGGCGACAAAGCCAACGCGAAGACCGCTTACCAGGCCTTCTTCACCACCTGGAAAAACGCCGACGCCGACCTTCCCCCGCTCGTCGCCGCGAAGAAAGAATTCGCCACGCTCTAACAGATCCGCAACTCAACTAGGTCTGTGCCCTGAGCTCTGTGCCCTGTGCCCTACTCCGCCGCCCACGCCCCCAGCTCCCGCCGCAGCGACACCAGCTGTCCCAGGTGGTAGCTCGTGTGCTGCCCCGCCAGCAACACCTCGCGCAGCATCGTCTGCCCCTGACCCCACGGAATCGTCGCGTACAGATTCGTCTGCGGCTCCCCGATCAGCTGCTCAAACTCCGCCATCTCCTTCTTCACCGCCCGCACCGACTCCTCCCATTCCGCATCGTCGGCCGGAGCTTCCTCTTTCGGCCAGTAATCCCCAGGCCAATCCGGCTGCACGTACTTCGGATTCGTCGAGAAGTCGTACAGGTCATGCAGCGCGATCCGGATATGCTCCAGCAGCTGCCACGCCGTGTGCGCCGCGCCCTTCGGCTTCGCGCCCCGCTTGTCTGCCGGAAAGCCGTCGAGCACCGTCTTCAGTTCGGCGTGCGCGTTGCCGCCTCGCAGAAATTCCACCAGCTGCTTGCGCAGCGCGCGGTCCTCATTGTGATCCATGGAGTCTGCCCTCTTCGCCCTTGGATGCGAAGCCCCAGCCGCCCGACGCACGTCTCTGCTCTGGCTCTGTGCTCTCTGTGTCCTCTGTGGTGAGAACTCCGCTCTCTGGAGACCCGGTTCCACGAACGACCCGGCGCTACTTCGCTCGCAGCGCAGGAGTGACGCTGATCCCGACCAGCAAGCCTTCCGGCGAAAGCATCCGGCTCACCGTCTGCCCCCACGGCTCTGTTTTGTTCCGGACAAGCATCCGATACCCGCGCGATTCCAGCTCCGCCGTCGCCTCTTCGACACTCTCCACATCAAACTCAAGCCACGCCTGCGGCACCGGAATGTCCTCGGGCCACGAGTCCCGCCCAAAGCACGACTGGGCCGCCTGCGACAGCGGCCACAGTGCGAACGTCTTCGCGCCTTCCACCGCTTCCGTGTGGAGATACTCGCCGTCTTCCTCTTTGAAGGAAATCCCAAGCGTCTCGCCGTACAGCTTCCGGCTCTCTGCGGGATCACGAACAATCGGACCGAATCCTGCGATGAACAGAATCTTGATGTCTCGCATGGCCGCTCCTCTCCGCCCACGGATCAGCCAGGGCTGCGAGCTACCGGCTACAGGCTCGTCCCCACCAATTCCCGCTTCTCCGCAAAAATATTCCCCAGCCGCCGGATCTGCGCCCCCACGCCCCGCAGCTTCTCCTCGATGTGCTCATAGCCGCGATCGATGTTGTACACGCGATCCAGGATTGACTCCCCATCCGCCACCAGCGCTGCCAGCACAAGCGATGCCGACGCGCGCAGATCCGAGCACATTACCGCCGCGGCTGACAGCGGGCTCTTGCCGCGCACCGTCGCTGTTCGTCCATCCACGCGAATATTCGCGCCCATGCGTACCAGTTCCTGCACGTGCATGAAGCGGTTCTCGAAGATATTCTCCTTCACCAGCGAAGCGCCCTCGGCCTGCGTCATCAGCGCCATGTACTGCGCCTGCATGTCGGTCGGGAATCCCGG
>DATEPN010000605.1:0-2711 GCA_035273225.1 Acidobacteriaceae bacterium
TACATCCGCACCGCGCGCGCCAAAGGCCTGCCCGAACGCATCGTGGTCTATAAGCACGCGCTCCGCAACGCCATGATCCCCGTGCTGACGCTCATTGGCCTGCAGTTCGGCGCGCTGCTCGCCGGCGCCATCGTCACCGAGAAAATCTTCAGCTGGCCTGGCATCGGACGCCTCACCGTCTCCGCCATCGAGAATCGCGACTACCCGTTGCTCCAGGGATGCATTCTCGCGGTTGGACTCACGTATGTGCTGGTGAACCTCGCCACCGACGTGATGTATATGGTCATCAATCCGCGCATCCGCTCCTGACCGATTACTGCGTCACGATCTCCTGCAGCGTCGGCTCGATCCCTGACTCGGTGATCGTCAGAAAACCCAGCGACACCGGCAGTGAGAACCGCCGCGGCCCCGCGCTCCCCGGGTTGAAATAGAGAACGCCCTTGTGCCACTGGATCGCCGGGTGGTGCGAGTGCCCGCTGATGACGACCCCAATCCCCGTAGCCACAGGATCCAGGTCCAGCGCATTCCGGTCGTGGAGCATATAAATATTCCGCCCCGCGAGCCGGATTAGATCGGTAGCCGGCAGCCGTGAACACGCACCGGCGAGATCCACATTGCCGCGGATCGCCGTCACGGGCGCAATCGCCTTCAGATCATCGAGAATCGCCGGGTCGCCCACATCGCCGGCGTGCAGAATGTGCTCCGATCCGCGCAGCGCCTGGAGCGCCTCGGGCCGCAGCAGTCCGTGTGTGTCGGAAATGACCCCGATCCGCATGTTCACAGACTATGCGATCCGGCAGGGAAGCGACACTTCGCGTCCCGCAGGACGCGAAGTGTCCGGTTGCTTACTTCTGGTCGCAGCAGTCGCCGGGGCAGCAGCTTGCGTGGCAGCAGGCCGCCGCGCCTTTGCAGCAGGATCCGCCGGGGCAGCAGCCTGGCGTGTTGGAGCAGCAGGCCGCGCCCGCGGCAGCGAATGCACTGGCAGACAACAGGAGAGTGGCCACAACGGCCATCATTTTCGCTTTCATGATCGGATTCCTTTCCGTGGTTCGAGTTCAGGTCGTGCGCCGCAGCGCAGAGAATCGATACACACGTCCAGGTCTAGATCCGAAAATCGTCTTTCAGGCGAAAGACAGGCGCATGAAATCGCATGCCAGCGTGCAGCAGCCGCATCGGCTCACGGACGGGCTGTGGCGTAACGGACTGCACCACCGCCGGGCTCAGAATGGCGGCCTGCGCCTCGAGGCCGGCTTCGGCTTTTTGCGGAACCTGTTCGATGCAGTCGGTGTCGAGGCACCGCGCCATGCTGCTGCTCGTTGCCGGAGGGCAGCACGGCATGTTCACACCGTGACAATGCATCGCAGGTATCACCGCCGCCCCTGCGGCAGTCACGGTGACCATCCACACCGCCACAAGCGCCAGCGCCAGCAGGCGCGAGAAGCGGCGATGAGAAAGAGCCTTCACGTTCCCGACTCTACACGCGGTGGCCTGGCAGGGAAGTGATGCCGGTCACTGGCCCATGTGCGGCAGCAGATACATCTTGTGCGCAATCTCCTGATTCGTGGCACGCACCAGATGCGGCGTGACCACAATGGCCAGTTCGGCGTAGTCCATGCTGTCGTCGCGGTTGGTCATCGCCTCGAAACCCGGCAGATCCGCCAGTCCGGGAATGCCGGTCAGAGCGTCGGACTGGTGACGCGAGAGCGAACTCATCAGCACGGCGCTCTCGCCCACCGCCAGTGAGGTCATCGCCTGATATCCGCGGTTGTTCAGCACCGGAAGGCCATTGATGGACGTGCCCTGGAGCGCATTCAGCTTCAGATCGAACTTCAGCGAGACACGATTGCTGCCCTGAAAACGCGGCGTAACATCCAGCGTCAGCCCGATGTCCTGATACTGCACCTGAGGGATCGCCTGCGTGGCGGCTGCCTGCAACTGTGCCAGGTTCACACCCAGGTTTTGCAGTGTGCTCGAAAGACCGGCCGACGAGAGTCCCGGGATATTCAGCCCGGTGCCTGACAGGCTGGAGTAACTGGATGTTTCAATCGGATAGCGCTCTCCCACCTTGATGACGCCCTCCTGGCCATCGAGCACGCGGAGCTGCAATTGATCGATCGAGCGCACGTCGCTGGAGTTGAGCTTCATGTTCAGCGTGCCGCCCTGGAACTCGACGCCGGTCATCGTCAGTCCGCCGCCAAAAAACGCAAACGGGCTGCTGAATATGCTGTTGCTCACTTGTCCTGAGGCGACGAGGATTGCGAGAATCGCCTCCCAGTCGCCGGGCGCCGCCAGGCCGCTGGCGATGATCTGCTGCACCGCGCTCGCGTTCTGCTGCAGCAATTGCGTCGCGGCCGAGTACACATTGAAGACGGTCGTCTGGTTCGGCAGAATCACGCCGACATTCGTTGCCTTGGTGCGGTCTACCTCATACATTCGCACATCGAGCTGCAGCTCAGGGCGTCCTCCCATCAGACTCTTCAGCGTGGCGTTCAGCGCCGGCATCGCCTCGGCCGGACCGCGCAGGGTAATCGCGCTCTGGCCGGGCGCCGCCGAGGCTGCCTGCATGGCGAAGACGCTCTTTGCCATGGTCACGATTTCCGTCAGGTCCTGCGTCGGCAGACCCGGCATGTACACCGTCTCCAGCGCCATGCGATCGAACTTCGTGTGATTCAGGCGCGTGTTTTTGGCGACCAGCGCCCGCTCGGCATCGA
>DATEPN010000606.1:0-3761 GCA_035273225.1 Acidobacteriaceae bacterium
CCTTCCCGGAAGTTCTGGCGCCAGGAACCCGCCCCAGGAATCTTCTGGTCAACCGCCGTGAACAGTGGGAGAATACCGGATCAATCAACAGGGGCCGCCGATGAGCAAAACACTCGCGCTGCTGGTCGCCATCGTTGCCTGCGTCGGATGCTCCCGCACCACGCCTCCCCATGGGACCGCCAACCCCCCGGACTCCACCCTGGGCACCCCCCAACCTCCGCAAAGCAACTCCGGGACCGGCGCAGCCCCCGCGCACCCACAGCCCACTCCTCCGCCGCCGCCACCGCCGGATCAAGTCGCTCACGGACCGGGCGGCAAAACCCCCTACATCTACCACCTGCCGCATCCCACCGCGAACGTCCCACCCGCCGCCACCGAAGAGTCCACCCTGCAGCATCAGATCGACAACTGGTATCAGCACCTCGGACTCGGCACCATCCAGTACGGCGTGCCCTCCACGATGTACTGGCGCGAAGCCGCCACCGTCACCGTCGAAATCGCCGGACCCAAAGGCCCCGCCAACGACCTCCAGAACTCCGCCGGATCCGCCCCGCTCAAAGTCTCCGACTTCATGAAGGTCGAGCTCACCTGCCCCGACGATCCCGACGAGTTCACCATCGCCCCGACCACCAAACCCGTCCAGTTCATCGCCTTCAACGGCAGCAATCGCTGGACGTGGACCGTCACCCCCCGCTACACCACCTCCAAACCCGAGAACCTCGTCATCACCGCCTGGGTCCTCTACAAACCCGACGACACCGTCAGCCGCCCCATCCTCTCCTACCGCACTGCCGTCCGCATCCACGTCCCCACCGTCGGCGAAGCCGTCAAGAAGCTCATCGAAGGCGACCCCGAATACTGGCTCCGCTACGGACTCCCCGGCGGCAGCGGATTCATCTTCATCGCCGGCTGCCTCGCCTGGCTCCGCCAGCGCTCCAAAAAGAAAAAGCGCGCCCACCACCGCCCCGTCGCCCACATCCGCTAAGCCACACCAGTCCGGGTGCCCCATGTCTGGTTCTGTTCCAGACATGGGACCAACCTCACTTCTCGTTGCTCTCGTCCTGCTCCAGTCCCGGAGTCCGCAACCGCAGCCGCCGCAGCGGTTCGCCCACAAACGCCATCAGCAACACGGCGCCCATGATCACCACCGCATCCTTGCGCGCCTGCAGCAGCCCCGCCGCAATCAGCAGCGACGTCGCCGTTGCCGCCGGCTGGCTCGCCCGGATCAGCAGATTCACCAGCACCGTCACCGTCGCCGCCAGCGCCGTCGACCACACCCGATCCAGCGGAAACGCCGTCCCCGACACCGGCGCCACATGCCACGCCCCCGTCACCCACAGGGCCAGATAGCCCGCACCCACGCCCACCAGATGCCCCACCACCAGGCTGTACGGCTCCGCGCTGCGCCGATGCGGCGTCTCAATCAGCTCATACGCCGTCGGCCCCAGACTCGCAAACACCAGCGGCTGCTGCGTCGCCCACCCGGCCAGCGCCGCAATTAAGATGAGCACTCCCTCGCCCAGCGGAGCAATCAGCAAATCCTTTTTCAGCATGTTTCGACGCGGCACCCGCGCCGCACCCGATAGGATGCCCACGCCCGCAACCGCCGTGGTCCGCAGTGGAAGTTGTTATGTCTGCCCGCCGCCCAGTTCCGCAACCACTACGGCCTCCAGCTTCGGCAACTCGTGCTCGACCGTGTTCCAGATCAGAATCTCGTCGACGCCTTCGTACTCGTGCCGATACACATTCCCAGCCGCAGCCACCGCAGTCCAGTCGATCGAACGGTGCCGCGCCTTCAAGTCGACCGGCAGCCGTCGCGTTGCTTCAGAAATGATCTCCAGCGCTCGAACCACCGCATACAGCGTCTTGCGGTCCGCGGCCAGGCTCGCCGCATCCATGCCCGCCGTGAACTCTCGGATCGCGGAGATATTCTCCGCGATATCCCGCAGACGCACCTCCGGGCTCTTAGAATGCATGGATCGCATCGCGCAGGATGTTATCCCGCAGCGCGGGCTTCAGCGTCCGCCGATTCACCACATCCCCGGCGCCTCCCAGCAGCTCGCCGATGGTCAGCTTGACACGCGCGTACTCGAAGATCCCGATCGGCCGCGTCGGATCCAGCTCCACCAGCACGTCGATGTCGCTTCCTGCTCCGGACTCGCCCCGCGCTACCGACCCAAACACCGCCGCATGCGCCACGCCGCAGCGCCGCAATTCCTGCTCATGCGCGCGCAACGTTTCCAGCACCTGATCGAGCGAAGCTCTCATCGCCAGCCTAGTTTACCTCCCCCCACGAGTACCCTGCGGGTGCCCCATCTCTCCTGCATTTGGAGACATGGGCTCTTCCTTTTCCGATAGACTCGACCCAAATGCCCCGCCCAGAGGACCCCGAGCGCCTGGTCTCCGCCGCCCGCGCCGACGACGAAAACTCCTTCGAGCTCAAACTCCGCCCCCGCCGCCTCCAGGAATTCATCGGCCAGTCCAAAGCCAAAGAGCAATTAGCCATCGCCCTCGAAGCCGCCAAATCCCGCGGCGAAGCCCTCGACCACGTCCTCCTCTTCGGCCCCCCCGGACTCGGCAAGACCACCCTCGCCACCATCATCGCCAACGAACTGGACGTCGCCTTCCAGCAAACCTCCGGCCCCGCCCTGCAAATCCAGGGAGACCTCACCGCCATCCTCACCAACCTGCGCGAGCGCCAGGTCCTCTTCCTCGACGAGATCCACCGCCTCCAGCCCGTCCTCGAAGAAAAGCTCTACACCGCCCTCGAGGACTACAAGCTCGACATCATCATCGGCCAGGGCCCCGCCGCGCGCACCCACGTGATGGACATCAAGCCCTTCACCTTCGTCGCCGCCACCACCCGCCCCGGCCTGCTCTCCTCGCCCCTGCGTTCGCGCTTCGGCATCCTCCTCCGCCTCGAGTTCTATACCGACGACGACCTCCGCTACATCGTCACCCGCTCCGCCGAAGTCCTCGGCATCTCCATCGATCAGGACGGAGCCGCCGAGATCGCCATGCGCTCCCGCGGAACGCCGCGCATCGCCAACCGCCTCCTCCGCCGCGTGCGCGACTACGCCCAGGTCCGCGGCCCCGGACGCATCGACCGCGCCACCGCCTGCACCGCCCTCCAGATGCTCGAAGTCGACGCCCACGGCTTCGACGAACTCGACCGCCGCCTCCTGCTCACCATCATCGAGAAATACGACGGAGGCCCCGTCGGCCTCGGCACCCTCGCCGCGACCTTAGCCGAAGAAGAAGACGCGTTAGAAGAAGTCTACGAACCCTTCCTCATCCAGATCGGCTTCCTCGACCGCACCCCCCGCGGCCGCGTCGCCACCCGCCTCGCCTACAACCACTTCAACCTCCCCATGCCAGGGAGGCAGAGCGGGTTGTTCTGACCGATGACGCTTATTACTGGAATCGTCAACCTGCGTGGCGCGATCCATGTCAGCGACAGGCTCACAACGCTGCTGTCGAACGGGCGCCCTTTTGATCCGCTTGCTAACAAAACGATCATCTATCTATGCGACGGTGCTGTCGTCACGATTGGGTACACGGGCATCGCATACATTTCGGGACGGCCGACTGATGTCTGGATCGCCGAGCAGCTTGTCGGTCAGGACATTGATCCGCGGTTTGGCTTCGGCCAACTTCCGGTCCCTCACCGGAATATCTATGCCGCGCTGGAGCTTTTGCGAAATAGCCTTGAGCGAGAGCTAAAGACCCTCGGCAGTCCGCACTTTGCCCTGCTGGTAACC
>DATEPN010000607.1:0-8401 GCA_035273225.1 Acidobacteriaceae bacterium
ACATCACCTTAACGCACGCCGGCAAGATGCACCTGTACGTCGAAGGCGGTAACGGATTCACCGCTTGGCACGTCCACATCCAGACCCCGGCGAATACAAAGAACACCGATGGCATCGACATCGACAGCCTGACCAACGCCACCGTGGCTGGCTCGATCATTGAAGACGGCGACGATGGCGTCGTGGTCAAGACCAACTCCGGCCCCGCTTCGAACATTACCGTTCGCGACAACCGCTTCTACGGCACGCACGGCATGTCCATCGGCAGCCAAACCATGTATGGCGTCACCAATGTGCTCTGGGAAAACAACGTCATGTTCGGCACCGACGAGTGGGGCAACCTGGCGACCGATGACAACGGGATCCGCATCAAGTCGGATCCAACCTGCGGCGGCCCGGTGAATCAGGTCACGTATCGCAACACGACCATGATCGGCATCAAGCACCTGCTGGAGTTCAACACCCATTACGGTACCTGCTCCGGCGTGCCCGGCATTCCCGTCTACCAGAACATCATCGTCGACGGTGTGACCGCTACGCAGTCCGTTCCCGGCGCCTACTCCGAGTTCAACGGCTACAGCGAAACTGCGCCGCTGCAACTCTACCTGGCGCACGTGCACCTCGACGCCAACGACCAGCAGAAGAGCCAGTACGCGATCGTCGGCCTCGATGATTCCACCATCACGCCGGCCGGCCCAGGCGTCACTACGTTTCCCTTCACGATGAGCGAAGGCGGCCAGCGGTAGAATCTCTGTGAACTCTGTGTCCTCTGCGGTGCAATTTCCCGCAGAGGACACGGAATCGCCAGAGTCCCCGGATCCCATGGTCCTCAGAAGGAGAGCACGATGAACCGACGGAACCTGTGCCAGGCGCTGCCTCTGTTGTTGGCGGGACTGGCTGAGACCGCTCATGCGGCCGAGGAAACGCTCTCCTCCTTCGCCAAACCCTTCGATCAGTTGCCGGTGAAGCACAACGGCCAAAACGAATCGCGAGCCATCCTGAACGGCATCACCCACGCGGGTTGCCCACTCGAAGCGCACGAGACGACGCTTGCCGTCGGAGCGCAGCCTCATCCACCGCACCATCACGAGCACGAAGAGCTGGTCCTCATCGAAAAAGGCACGGTCACCGTTACAATTGAAGGCAAATCGACCGTGATTGGCCCCGGCTCAGCCACCTTCTTCCGTTCCGGCGAAACGCACGGCATGCGCAACACCGGCCAGGAGCCGGCCCAATATTTCGTCGTCGCCATTGGAGCGCAGCATCAAGAGGCTCCAAAACCCTCATCCTCCTGAGCGGGGCAACGGCAGCACCGCAGCGTCCGAATCACGGTCTGTGTCAGGGCACGACATCAGTCGTGCCGTACAACCCCGAAGCAAGGCCCTGCTTCAACCCCTCCGGCAGCTCGGAATTCGTTCCGCTATCCGCGGGAGCGCCCGAAAGGGAATCCCAGGATAAACCGGCGTAATCCGGTTCCCCGTCCCCTTGTGCGCGCCAGTACCCGGCATGGGTAATCCGCCAATCGGCAGGAGCACATGTCCAAAGTTATCTTTACCAATCGCGGAGAGGCTTGTACCGTGGCAGGAACACGAGAGAATCGTATGTCGACACCCCAGCAGTTTCGATGCCCCAAGACCCTGCGGTCCTGTCCAGGCCCCGGAACTTGTCCAGGGTGTCTGGTACACGCCGCCTTGCAGAGCCACGATGCCGAGGAGATTCGCAGAAAGCTGATGCTCATCTGGGAAGGCAAGCCCATCAAGGCCACCGACTGGCAGCAGCTCATGCACGACCTGGGCATCTCCGAAAGCGATGCCCGCGAACTGGAGTGTCAGGAGCAGTGCATCCTCGACCGCGAGGTCGCCCGCTTCCCGAAGGCCATCCAGTAGCGCTCAGGCCGTCCCGTGTCGGCCGCCGGTGATCTCCTCGACCATATCGGCTACCGTGTGTTCGATGGCGTGGACGTGCTTCGTCAGCGAGTAGTGCAGCGCCGTCCGGCGCAGCAGATTGCACTCGGCAGCAATCGCAGAGAGGCTCTCGAGCAGCACGGCCGAGATGGCGCAGTTGAGAGCGGTGGGAACGGGGAAGCCGTAGTCAGCAGTGGAGTCGTGTAGGTCCGGCATGAAAGCAGTCTGCCTCGCCCAGCTTTTGAAACGATGTGAGGCATGTCACACCGGCTTGGCTGTTCCCGTCGCGCCCGCACCACCGGCAAGCGCCACGTCACGCCAGTTCCACAAGGCATACGCACAGGATGCACAGGTTTTCCACACCGGGCAGCCCGGTAGCGACAATCAGCTCGAGCCGCGCGACCGAGCTAAGGCCGTCCCGTCAATCTTCCTGCCTGGTTTACCCTGACAGCCGTGAACCCATCCCGTGCTCGTCGCGCTCTCTGTGCCATCGCCGCTCTGGTCCTCAGCTCCGCCCTTCTCGCCCAGTCGAACTCAGGCTTCGTCCACACCCAGGGCGAGAACATCGTCGACCAAGCCGGCAAACCTCTGCTGCTGCGCGGCACCAACCTCGGGAACTGGTTCGAGCCCGAAGGCTACATGTTCCACTTCGACGGTGGCCCGCAGTCGCCGCGTGAAATTGAGGACCTCACCCGCGAACTCCTCGGCCCCACCCGCTCCGCGGCTTTCTGGCAGCAGTGGCGGGACACCTACATCACCCAGCAGGACATCGACCGCATCGCCCAGGCCGGCTTCAACTCCGTCCGTGTCCCGCTCCACTACAAGTTCTTCACCTCCGACGATGCCGAAGGCTTCCGTCTTCTCGATCGTCTCCTCGACTGGGCGCGTCGCGATCACATCTATGTCATCCTCGACATGCACTGCGCCCCCGGAGGCCAGACCGGCACCAACATCGACGACAGCTACGGTTATCCCTGGCTCTTGCAGGATCGGGATGCGCAGGCCGAAGCCGTCGCCGTCTGGACACGCATCGCACGCCACTACAGCAACGATCCCATCGTCCTCGGATACGACCTGCTGAACGAACCGATCCCCAACTATCCCCGCGACGAGCAGCTCAACCCCAATCTGGAGCCGCTCTACAAGAAGATCGCCGCTGGCATCCGCTCCGTCGATCCCCACCACATCCTCATCCTCGGCGGCGCACAGTGGGACACGAACTTCAGCGTCTTCGGCCCGCCCTTCGATAACAACGTTGTCTATCAGCTGCACAAGTACTGGATGAAGACCACTGACGTCAGCACCATCCAGCCGTTTCTCGACTTCCGCGCGAAGTATCACGTGCCCATCTGGCTCGGAGAATCTGGCGAGAACAACGACGCCTGGATCGAAGGCTTCCGCAAAACCCTCGAGGCGAACAACGTGGGATGGGCCTTCTGGCCGTACAAGAAGATGGACGCCACCTCGTCCCCGGTCACCTTCAGTCGCCCCGTGCACTGGGACGAGATCGTCGCCTTCGCCAAACTGCCCACGGGCACCGGCAATGCCGAGAATCGCCTTGCCGCGCGTCCCCCACAGCCTGACATCGAGGCTGCCTTCGCCGATCTGCTCCGGCAGATTCGCTTCGACCACGAACGGCTCAACCCCGGCTATCTCCGAGCGTTGGGACTGAAGGCAGAACCGGCAAGCTCCATCGCTCCCCAGCCCGGTGCTGTCGGCCATCCATAACTGTTCACTTCCGAACAGACGAGCCCGATTGCGGACAGCCCGCCCGAAACTCCTGCGCCCCTAACCTGCGTATTTGCCTGCAATTGCCCCTTGCTCGAACTGGCGGGCCGCATGCACTGGAGTCTCTGACCACGCAAAGCGAAGGGGGATGCATGCTGTCGGATTTTCATCAGGCCCTGCGTCAACTGCGCAAGTCGCCAGGATTCACCATCACGGTCGTCATCACGTTGGCCCTCGGCATCGGCGCGACCACCGCGATCTTCACCCTGGTGCAGCAGGTGATGCTGCGCTCGCTTCCGGTCGCGAATCCCGATCAGCTTTGGCGCATTGGTGACGCTGTGCGCTGCTGTAACTGGGGCGGATACACGCAGGGATTCGAGGGCAATCATCCTAACGATTTCACCCTCTTCTCCTGGGAACTCTACAAGCACTTCCGCACCAACACACCGGCCTTTGAAGATCTCGCGGCCCTCCAGGCAGGCAATGCTCCTCTGGGCGTGCGCCGCTCCGGCTCCAATGCCGCCGCCGACACCCGCAACGGCGATTACGTCTCCGGCAATTTCTTCCGGACCTTCGGCATTCAGCCGTGGCGCGGCCGCATGCTCACCGATGCCGACGATCAGGAGGGCGCGCCTCCCGTCGCAGTCATGAGCTTCCACACCTGGCAGGAGAAATATGGCTCCGATCCCTCTGTCATCGGCGCAAGCTTTCTCCTGAATGGCCATCCCTTCATCATCGTCGGGATCGCACCGCCCGGATTCTACGGAGCCAAGGTCGTCGAGGTGGGCATGCCGGATTTCTACCTCCCGATGATCACCGAGCCGCTGATCGACGGCCCCACGGCGCGTCTCAAGAATCCGCAAGAAAACTCCTATGACCTGATCGGCCGCGTTCGTCCCGGCACCAATCCGAAAACGCTGGAAGCGCAGTTGCAGAACGAACTGCATCAGTGGCTCGCCAGCCACGTCTCCGACATGGGTCCGCAGGAGAAGGCCACCTGGCAGAAGCAGACGTTGCATCTGACGCCGGGGGGCGCGGGTGTCTCCGCCTTGCGCCGCAACTATGGAGATGGGCTTCTGCTGCTTCTGGCGGCCGCCGGGTGCGTGCTGCTCGTGGCCTGCGCCAACATCGCCAATCTGCTGCTCGCCCGGGGCCTGCGGAACCGGCAGCAGACTTCCGTGCGCGTGGCACTAGGCGCGTCGCGGCGACGGCTGGTACGCAAGGCACTCATTGAGAGCATCACGCTGGGGTTTATCGGCGGAGCCGCCGGTATCGGTTTGGCTTATGCCGGAGCGCGCCTCATCCTCCATCTTGCCTTTCGGATCGGCGGACCGGACAACTTCGTGCCGGTGACGGCTTCGCCTTCAACGGCCGTGTTGCTGTTCACGCTGGCGCTCTCGATGGTCACGGGTGTGATTTTCGGCATAGCCCCAGCCTGGATCACCTCGCATGCCGACCCAATCGAGGCCCTCCGGGGTGCCAATCGCTCCGTCGGAGGACGTCGCACCTGGGCGCAGAAGACGCTGGTCATCTCCCAGGCCGCCATTTCCCTCGTCCTGCTCAGCGCGGCGGCGATGCTGGGCAAGAGCCTGCTCAATCTGCAACACCAGAACTTCGGCTTCCAGACCAGCGGTCGCTACGTCGTCTGGGTCAATCCGCAGCTGTCGAACTACAAACCCGACCAACTGACGCCATTGTTCCGCCAGATCGAGAATCGCCTGCGTGCTATTCCCGGCGTGCGCATGGTTAGTTCCGCAACCTATGCGCCGATGACCGGCGATGAGTGGAACACCGGCGTGCGGATCGAGGGCAAGCCTGAACCCGGCCCTCACGACAATAACAGTGCCGGCTACACGCGTTTCACCCCGGGGTTGTTCCAGCTATTCGGCGACAAAATGGTCCAGGGTCGCGCCTTCACTGAGGACGACAACGAGCACACGAGGCTGGTTGCTGTTGTGAACGAGGCTTTCGCAAAGCACTTCTTCGGCAGCCAGAATCCGATCGGGCAGCACTTTGGTCCTGGAGACCGCAAATACGCCGGAATGTTTGAAATCATCGGCGTGACCCCGGACATCCGCTACATGGCCGGTGACGACATGAAGGAGCCGGTCCCCCCGATGTTCTATCTCCCCGAGGCGCAAACCGCCCACTTTCAGGAACCGGCTGCAAACGCCGGCGAAGCCTGGTCCCATTACCTGAACAATATTGTCCTCTGGGCTCCTGGTAATCCGCCCAATCTGCAGGCGGAGGTGAAGAAGGCACTCGCGGAGGTCGATCCCAATTTCGTGATGAACGGCATCGATCCATATTCCGGTGTGGTCTCCGCGGACTTCGCGCAGCAGAACATGATCGCCAGTCTGACGCTCCTGTTCGGTGTCATCGGCCTCGTGCTCGCGGCTGTCGGTCTGTATGGCGTGACGGCTTACGGGGTCGAACAGCGAACCAGCGAGATCGGCGTCCGCATGGCGCTCGGCGCGGACCGCCGTAAGGTGATCGGCATGGTCCTGAAAGGCGCGTTCATGCAGGTGGGCATTGGTCTTGCCATCGGCATTCCGGCAGCGATTGGTGCGGGTTACCTCATCGCCAGTCAGCTCTTCGGCGTGGCCCCGCGTGACCCACTGCTGCTGCTCGTCGCCACGGTTCTGCTGGGTGCGGCGGCGCTCGCAGCATCGATCCTGCCCGCCCTCCGCGCAGCCAATCTCGACCCTGTAGTAGCGCTGCGATCGGAGTAGGCAGGAGAGAAGCATGATGCTGACTGATCTGAAATTCGCGATCCGGCAGTTGCGCAAGTCCCTGGGATTCACCTTGACCGCGGTGCTCACGCTGGCCCTCGGCATCGGCGCGACCACCGCGATCTTCACCCTCGTCTACGACGTGATGCTCAGGCCGCTGCCGTTCAGTCAGCCGGACCGCCTGGTCGAGATTGAGGAAAAAGTTGCGGAGTGGAGCAATCTCTACCCCACTCTCCCGGTGAGCGCGAACCACTTCAACTTCTGGCAGCAGCACAATCGCAGCTTCGATGCGGTCGCGGTGATGCGCGAATACTCGCTGCCGCTTCTGCCCCAGCGAGGAAACTCCCAGGAGACCGCTGTTCGGGGAGCTGACGAGCGTCCGCTGCTCGTTGGAGTGCTGAACGCCACGCCCGGGCTTTTTTCTGTGCTGCAGGTGCAGCCGCAACTGGGCCGCGCGTTTACGGACGATCAGGCTCAGCATGGCCGCCTTGCGATCCTGACGTATAACTTATGGCGCGAGCAGTTCGGCGCGGATAAAGACATCGTCGGCAAGACAATTCAACTGGACGGATTTCCGCACACAGTGGTCGGCGTGATGCCGCAGACGTTCCACATGCCCTCCGTCGAAACGATGGCCAGCATTGCGAACACGACACGCCGGGAGTCCCTGGGAGTTATCACCCCACTCACTTTCTCAAAGGACCAATTGGCCGAAGAGATGGGCGACCTGAACTACTTCGGACTTGGACGGTTGAAGCCCGGGGTCTCGGTATCGTCGGCCACAGCGGATCTGAATGCGCTGCAACACACAATCTCGGCGAATCTGCCGGCCGATGAAAAGGCCAGCCTCTCGGTAGCGCTGACACCGTTTCAGGACGAGCTGGTGGGGAACAATCGCACTCCGCTGCTGATCCTGCTGGGCGCGGTGGCCGGTCTGTTGCTGGTGGGCTGCGTGAATATCATGAACTTGCTGCTGGCGCGGGCGGTCGGACAACGCCAGCAGATGGCGGTGGCTTCCGCACTCGGCGCGAGCCGTGCGGAGATGATTCGGATGGCACTGCGCGAAACCGCTGTGCTGGCAATCCTGGGTGGAGGCCTGGGTATCTTGCTGGCGGCAAGCCTCGTGCCCGCCATGCAGCAGTATTTGCCCCCAGCGCTCGATTTTCGCGGGCCCCTGCATCTGGACTGGGCCGGCGCTGGATGCGCGCTGCTGCTGGCGCTGCTGACAACCTTGCTGGCCGGAGCAGCCCCGGCGTTCATGGTTTCGCGCATGTCTCCCCTCATCGTCCTGCACAGCGAATCGCGGCTGGCGAGTGAATCCCGCGGCAGCCGGCGCGTGCGCCGGCTACTGGTCGGTATCGAAGTTGCGGTGAGTGTCGCGCTGGTGTTGATGACCGGACTGCTGACCGCCAGCATGGTCAGGCTGATGCACGTCAACCGCGGATTTACTGTCGAACGAACACTTGCCGCGCACGTGGAACTGCCGACGGAGTCGTGGCCCGACCGCAGCCATCGCGCGCAGTTCTACAAAGAATTATTGCCGCGACTCGAGCGGTTACCCGGGGTCGAGCACGCGGCGATCACAAGTTCGCTGCCTCTGAGTGGCGACTCCTGGGGCGACATGGTGCGCGTTCCCGGCGACAAGCGGTCGTGGACGCAGCTGCCGCTGGAGAGCTTTCGCTGGGTGAGCCCCGATTACTTCGCCGCGATTCACTTGTCGCTTGTTGGGGGGCAGATCTTCACTCCCGACGACTGGGGCAAAAACGTGGCGGTGGTCTCGGCAAAAGCCGCAAGAGCGCTGTGGCCAGGCAAAAATCCGGTGGGCCAGCAATTCACTTTCGCGGGTCGCGAAAATGAGAAGCCATTTACAGTCGTAGCGGAGGTGGCCGACGCGCGGACGGTGTCGTTGGCCAAACCCGACCCCCTGCTGATCTACGTCCCGTACTGGTATCGCTGCGATCCATCGGCCGGACTCGTCGTGCGTACCCGGCAGGACCCCGGAGCGATGGCCGATGCGATTCGGCAAACCATCTGGAG
>DATEPN010000608.1:0-8078 GCA_035273225.1 Acidobacteriaceae bacterium
CCAAGCTGGCGAATACCCGTGTAGTCGTTCTCGCTAAGCCCGCGCAGGTAGAAGTTCGACGAGACCACCTTGCCGCCTCTCCGCAACTCCAGACGAATGAAGTGAGTTTTGGACAGACCCGCTGGATACTGCATCGAGAACGGCGCGACCGTGCTGTCCTCTTTGCTGTCGAGCTTTGCGGCTCTCTTCCACATCACGGACCCATCCAGGTTGATCACCGCGGCACGCGCTGACAACCCGGTCTGATCGCCCGCGCTGTCGTTGACCACCTCGACGGCATCCGTTGCGGCGTTCCACTGAATGTGCAGCGGCTCCGCGCCTTTCTTCGCGCCGAAGTAGCCCGCATCGGTATCGAAGAAGTAGTCGTACGTCTGCCACAGGATCGACGGCCACGCCGGATGGCTCATCCAGATCAGCAGCCCCATCCGGTTTTTGCTTTGGCCTTCGTACATGCCCCGGTACGCGTTGTAATCGACGAACTGCGCCAGTTGCACCCATTCATCGATCCCCTTCGCCCCGCCGAACTCCGAGTCAATCTCATTCGGCGGCAGATGCAGCTCGGGATACATGCTGCGAATGAAGTAATCGTGCAGCGGCCACTCATAGCCCTGCGGCCATAGCGCGGATTCCGGCATCGTCCGCTCGAGCGTGCTCAGCTCCGGCACGTTGGGTGAGCCCATCTCGCTGTGCAGCTTCGTCGGAGCATGCTCGAAATACCAGCGCAGCGGTTCCACCTGGTACGGCCCACGTCCGCTCACCGGGCCGTCGGCCGAGTTGGAGATGTAGTGCGAACCGGGGCGCAGCGTCCGCACCAGAGCGCGCAAACCCTGATCGAGCTGTTGCGGCGGAAAGCCCTCATTGCGTCCGCAGAAGAGTCCCAGCGAGGCATGATTCCGGATGCGCAGCATGGAATCCCACGCGTTCGCCAGGAACATGCTGTTGTCGTCCGGATCCGGGCCGTCCCATGGATTGGCCAGCCAGAAATCCTGCCAGATCACAATCCCGTAGCGATCCGCGGCATCATAGAAGGCTTCATCGTCCGTCTGCCCGACCCAGTTGCGGATCATGTTGAAGTGCAGATCGCGGTGATAGCGCATCGTCACGTCGTATTCGCGATGCCGATAACGCAGCAAATTTTCCGAGAAGCCCCAGTTGCCGCCGCGCGCGATGAACCGCCGTCCATTGATCCAGATCTTCAGCGCATCGCCGTCTTCCGAATACGTGAACTGGCGTACGCCGGCTTCAAACGAGTTCTTGTCGGAAATCTGATCGCCGACCGCGAAGTCGATCGTCACTGGATACAGATTGGGTTCACCATACCCCACCGGCCACCACAGCTTCGGATTTCTGAGATGAAGCGCCGGATTCGTCGAGGGGTTGAGCCGAATCACTTTGATCTGCTGCGGCGCCAGATCGACCTTCTGGTCCGCCTTCACATCACCAAAGTTCAAATGCAATGTACCCGAGATCGGCTGCCGTTCCAGATTGCGCACCGTCGCTTCCACCGAAACATCCGCCTGCGAAGTATCGGGCAAGGGAAGTGTCGTCGTAACCAGAGGGAATTCCACCGTCACCGGCCCGCTGGTCGTCAGCGTCACGCTGTCCCAGATGCCATCATCGCGGCCGCGAATCGTGTCCATCCAGTCCCACCCGATCGCAGCGTGGAACGTAGGATTGTCTCGTCCGAGGGCTCCGCCGTTCACGGTCCGCCCCGCCTTGTCCTTCGTGCCCCCGGGATTCGCATTGGCGATCACCCGAATCGCCAGCGCATTCGTTGCCCCCGGATGGATGAGCTTTGTCACGTCGGAGCGGCCTCGCATGAACGCACCGTCGATGCGGCCGACCGGTTGGCCGTTGAGGTAGACCTCCGCCTTCCAGTTCACGCCGTCGAGATTGAGCCAGAAATGACCGTTCGCCGGCAGCGATGCGGGTGCGACAAACTCATCGCGGTACCAGAAGTCCGAACAGAAATACGAGTCGGAAATGTCGTACTGGTAGTCTCCAAAATCCGGATCCGGAATCGCTCCATCGTTCAGATAACTCGTCAGCACCGTGCCCGGTACCGTCGCAATCATCCAGTCCTTGTCCGGAAAGCCGGGCTGCGATAATTTCTCGCCGCTCGCCTGCACGAGCGAGGCGCGCTGCAGCCGCCATCCTCCGCGCGAGAGGTTCAGCGTGCCCTCGGCGTCCGGAGCCTCAGCCGGCTGCGCCTGCGGAACCGGCCCGCCTCGCCCATACACTTCCATCTCGCTCAGAACGTACCGCTGCTCCGGCTTCTGCGCCTGCACCATCAGCACGCGCACGTAGCGTCCCTGCGCGGCCTGCGCCAGACGCAGATCATCCTCCAGTGCCGTATTGGCCGGCAAAGCCTGCAGCGTCTTCCAGTCTCTTGCATCGTCCGAGACCTGGATCGAACCGGCCGCAGGACGCTGCAGCCAGGTCAACTTCACGCGATCGAAGGTGCACGTCGCGCCCAGATCGACGTACACCCACTCTTCGCCGCTCCCCGCGCTCATCCACGCGCTCGCGAAGTTGTACGGACCGGCGACGTGAACCTCGTGCTCCTTGTCATAAAGGACCAGTTCCGCCACACCCCATTTGGCGATGCCCGCTGCCGACAGATGCACGCGATAACTGCGGTAGTGCGCGGGCGCGGTGAAGGGAATCGCCTGCACAAAACTTGGACCGGCAAAATCCATGCTCGGCCAGTCTTTCCCTGTCGAGCGCCCCACCTCCTTCCAGCTCGTGTGATCGTCCG
Source organism: Acidobacteriaceae bacterium (assembly GCA_035273225.1). GTDB lineage: Bacteria > Acidobacteriota > Terriglobia > Terriglobales > Acidobacteriaceae > Palsa-343. The sequence continues at coordinate 2,759 of DATEPN010000608.1, forward strand.
ACCCCTGGACCACATACGTCCACCCGCTCGCGGGCAGCGGACCGTACAGCTTCCGCAACCAAAGATCGATCCGGTCCAGTTCGGGCGCCTCGTGTCCGCCTTCGATGTCAAACTCGACCCACGCCGGTTCTCCGGTGACATCGATCGACGAAGTGACGTTGCCGTCCAGAAACACATCGCGCTGTTTTTTATCCAGCACGCCGCCGCTGCTGGTGGAGCTAACGATCCACTGCGGCAGCGCATTCTCCGTGATTCCATCCGTGACCAGTTGCGCAGTCAGGTTGTAGTCATACGCGCTGGACTGGTATGCGGCGCGATGCAGCGCGAGATTGCGATAGCTGGACGAGTCCACCACCAGATGCGGTCCCGCGTACTCCCTCGGGTCTCCGGGATAGACGCCGAGACCGCGCGTGTACTGCTGTGCGTGACAGGCCAGCCCAATGCAGAGAACTGCAGCAACGAGAAAACGCGTCATGAAGAGAGTTTCTCTTTTCAGCAGGATCAGCGATGATTCGCACGATTGTACCGCCACGCGATGATGCGGATGCCGTGAAAGACCGGCCGAACATCGCCGCCCAAAACGGTTCAGCACGGCGCGCATGGTATCCTCATCGGCTGGGAATTTACACAGGACGGCGAAAGAATGCGACTTCCTCACTCATTTCTGTTCAGGCGATCCTTGCAGCTTCTCGTCATCATGCTGGTTGCCGGCGCGATGGCCCGAGGCCAGCAGAAAGACAATGCAGCCGATCAGAGCCTTCCGCAGCCGGAACGCGACACCATCGAAAAGCTCGGCGCCCTCAGCAATCTCCCGTCCGCCGTCTGGCATTACCACGGGGGCGACCTCGCGCACGCCGAAGATCCCTCCGTCGACGACTCCAGCTGGCCTGTGGCGAAGCCGGACAGCCGCTACCCCGAGGACGCGCTCTGGTTCCGTCAGTGGGTACAGATCCCGAAAACCCTGTACGGCTACGATCTGACCGGGTCGCGCATCTGGTTCCGCTTCCGCGCCGAGGCGAACGGACCCGTTCCGCAGATCATCTACTTCAACGGCCGCCGCGTCGCAATGGGCGATGACCTCGAGCCGATCATTCTCTTCGATTCCGCCAAACCCGGGGATCGCGTGCTCGTCGCAGTCAAACTGCTGGCCACCGTGGACAAGAAGCGCTTCGGCGGCAGTCCGATGCAGATCACGTTTGCCGCGAACCGGCCCAGTCCTGAAGACTTGCGCGAGGAGTTCCTCTCCGCCGCGCTGCTGATCCCGAGCCTTTCCAGCAACGCCTCTGGGGATCACGTGACGCTCGACAGGGCCATCGGTCAGGTTGATACGAAGGCGCTCGACGCAGCCGACCAGCAGGCCTTCGATGATTCGCTGCGCGCCTCGCACCAGACGCTCGAATCTCTCAAGCCGATGATGGAGAAGGCCACCCTGCATCTCACCGGCAATTCGCATATCGATGCCGCCTGGCTCTGGCCGTGGACGGAAACCGTCGACACCGTCAAAAACACCTTCGGCACCGCGCTGCAGCTGATGAACGAATACCCGACGTACACCTTCACGCAGTCGGCCGCCGCCTACAACAACTGGATGGCGCGCGACTATCCGCAGATCAACGACCAGATCAAAAAACGCATTCAGCAGGGGCGCTGGGAAGTCGTTGGCGGCATGTGGGTCGAGCCCGACCTCAACATGCCGGATGGCGAGTCGACCGCGCGCTCTCTGCTCCTCGGCAAGCGCTGGTACCAGCAGCACTACGGCGTCGATGTCCGCATCGGCTGGAATCCGGACTCCTTCGGCTACAACTGGCAGCTTCCGCAGATCTACAAGAAGTCCGGCGTGGATTACTTCGTAACGCAGAAGATGACGTGGAGCGACACGAATCATCTCCCCTTCAAGCTCTTCTGGTGGGAATCGCCCGACGGCAGCAAAGTGCTCACCTACTTCCCGCACGACTACGCCAACACCAACCTCAACCCCGTCCGGCTCTCGGCCGACCTGGCACAGGCCCGTCAATTCGCGCCAGGCATGACCGAAATGATGGACCTCTATGGCGTCGGCGATCACGGCGGCGGTCCCACCCGCGCTATGTTCGATGAAGGCCTGCATTGGATGAAGCCCGACAAAGTCGTTCCGAAGATGCAGTTCGGCACGGCCCAGCCCTGGTTCACCAGGATCGAGAAACAAGTCACGCCTGAGTCGAAGACCTGGGATTACCGCAGCATCGCGCAGGGCTATCAGTTCCCGGTGGCGGTCGAGGGGAAAATCTCGATCCCCACCTGGAATGACGAGATGTACCTTGAGTACCACCGCGGCGTCTACACCACGCAGGCCGGGCTCAAGCGCAACCTGCGCGAAGCTCCGGAGTGGACACTCAATGCGGAAAAGGTAGCGTCGCTCGCGTGGCTCGACGGAAACCGTTATCCCGGCGATGAACTGACCAGCGCTTGGGAAAAGATCACCTTCAACGACTTCCACGACCTGGCCGCCGGCTCCGGGATCGGCGTGATCTATAAGGACGCGCAGAAGGACTTCGACCAGGTGCGCTGGGCCACGAACGAAATCTCCAGCAAGGCACTGAAGACCATTTCCGCCCGCGTCAATACGCAGATTGCCTCGGGCGTTCCCGTCTTCGTTTTCAATCCGCTGGCCTGGACGCGCTCCGGCGACATCGCCCTCGACGTGCAGATGCCCTCCGCCACCTCCGATGTCTCGGTGCTCGACAGCCACGGCACGGTTCTGCCGTCCACCGTGCTCGCAAAGAATGCCGGAACCAGCACGTTTCATCTGCTGGTCAAAGCCCACGATGTGCCCTCCATGGGGTACACCGTCCTGCGGGTCGTCCCTGGAAAGCGTCCCTTCGCCACCGACCTGCAAGTCACCGGCACCACGCTGGAAAATGCTGCGCTGCGGGTCGTCGTCGATCCGAAGACAGGCTGCATCAGCAGCCTCTACGACAAACGCGCAAAGTTCGAGACGCTTGCTTCCGGATCGTGCGGCAATGAGCTGCAGGCATTCAAAGACACACCGAAGGACTACGACGCCTGGAACATCGATCCTGGCACGCTCGATCAGCCTCCGACGCGCATTACGGAGGCCGACTCTGTGCAGGTAGTCGAAAACAACCCAATGCGCGCCGTGGTCCGCGTGACCCGTCACTGGCAGAACTCGAAATTCGTCCAGGACATCCGGCTCGAGACCGGTTCCGATGAAGCAGTTGTCGCCAACGACATCGACTGGCACGAGACGCACGTCCTGCTGAAAGCCTCCTTCGCGCTCGCCGCCACCAGTCCCTTCGCCACCTACGAGATTCCCTATGGAACCATCCAGCGCCCCACCACGCGCAATAACAGCTGGGAAAAGGCGCGCTTCGAGGTGCCCGCGCAGCGCTGGGCCGATGAAGGCGACGGCCAGCATGGCTTCAGCCTGATCAATGACAGCAAGTACGGCTACGATGGAGCCGGCAATCTGCTGCGCCTCACGCTGCTGCGCTCGCCGGTCTGGCCCGATCCGGACGCGGATCGCGGCCATCAGCACTTCACCTATGCGCTGTATCCGCACGCCGGCGACTGGAAGATGGCCATGACGGTCCGCCACGGCTACGAGTACAACTACCGACTGCACGCCATGCAGGTCGAAGCGCACGCAGGCGCACTGCCCGCCGAGCACTCCTTCCTGTCAGTCACGCCCGACCACGTTGTGCTCACTGCCATGAAGAAGGCAGAAGACAGCCACGCGCTCCTCTTTCACCTGTACGAGTGGGCAGGGAAGGGCGGCAGCATCGAATTGCATGTCCCTCCCGGAGCGACCGGCGCCGTCGAGACCAACCTGCTGGAGAGGCCCCAGGGAGCAGCCCTGCAGGTTACCGGAGACCACGTGACCGTCCCCGTTCATCCGTATGAAATCGTGGCTGTCCGCGTCGACTATCCCGAGAAACAGGAGGCGAGCCGCTGACTGGAGAGGCAGGTGATCGCTCAGGTTTCCTCCAAAATTCCGTCGCTGTTGCGATGGCCACGGCGCGCAAGTTCAAAGCGTTGACCACGTACCAGGTGACCGATATACTCAGGAAGAACCATGCGGGAGTAGCTCAGTGGTAGAGCATCGCCTTGCCAAGGCGAGGGTCGCGGGTTCAAGTCCCGTCTCCCGCTCCAGCTTGTTGGGCGCGTCCTGCGCTGGCCTCCGGTTCGCCCTCTGATTTAAGATTGCCTGTTCCGGGCGCGGTACCCAAGTGGTAAGGGAGAGGTCTGCAAAACCTTTATGCGTCGGTTCGATTCCGACCCGCGCCTCCAAATTTGCCGGACTGAATCGTAGATTCTCGGACTTTTGCGCCATTGCTCGCACGCCCCGAACCTGTTATCACTTGAGTTAAATTCTGACAACGCAGCGCCCCCGCCGGGGGCTTGCTGGTTTTCTGTACTCCCCCGCGGTTCTGCCGCACGATCTGAAGGATCCTATGAGTAATTCTGTCTCCATCGCTGTTGTGGGTTCGGGCTATGTGGGCCTGGTCGCCGCGGCGTGCTTCGCTGAAATTGGCCACCACGTCGTCTGCGTCGACAACGATGAATCCAAGATTCGGACCCTCCGCGAGGGACGGATCCCGATTCACGAGGAGTACTTGCCGGAGCTGTTGAGCCGCCGGCACGCCAATCATGTCGAGTTCACCACCGATCTGAAGTCCGCGGCAGAGAAGGCGCAGGTCATCTTCATCGCTGTGGGCACTCCGCAGAGCCGATCCGGCAGCGCCGACCTCTCCTTTGTCGACGCCGTCGCCACGGAGGTTGCTCGCTCGATCGACGGCTACAAACTGATCGTCGAGAAGAGTACCGTCCCCGTCTACACCAACGAGTGGATCCGTCGCGTCATCGAAAGGAACGGCGTTTCTCAGGAGCAGTTTGATGTCGCGTCCAACCCTGAGTTCCTGCGCGAGGGCACGGCGGTCATGGATTTTCTCCATCCCGACCGCATCGTCGTCGGCGCTGAGACCGAACGCGCCGCGGCCCTGTTGAAGCAGATCTACGAACCTCTCACGACAGGCCGCTACTACCACTCGGAGCAGGCCGTACCCGGACCACGCCGCGCGGATGAGCCTCCACCGCTGTTGCTGACCTCGACCAAGGCCGCGGAACTCATCAAGCATGCTTCGAATGCTTTCCTGGCCACCAAGATTTCCTTCATCAACATGGTCGCGAACATCTGCGAAGCCGCCGGCGCCAGCGTCGAAGAAGTCGCGCAGGGAATCGGTCTCGACACCCGCATCGGCCCCAAATTCCTGCGAGCCGGCATTGGTTATGGCGGCTCCTGTTTCCCCAAAGATGTTGCCGC
>DATEPN010000609.1:0-2107 GCA_035273225.1 Acidobacteriaceae bacterium
CGGTCCGAAGAAGGAGCGGGTGCAGTTTGGGCGCGAGCAGGGGTACGAGATTGTCGATGGCGGGTTCGCGCTGTCGGGTCCGAAGTATTACCGGCATTTCCTCGACGTGTGTCTGGAGATGATTCGCCGGTACGGGGTGAATCAGTTCAAGTTCGACGGGACGGGGAATGCGAACGCGGTGTTTCCGGGGAGCGCGTTCGACAGCGACTTTGACGCGGCGTTGCACGTGATTGCGGCGTTGCGCGAGGCGGAACCGGGGATCTTCATCAATCTGACGACGGGGACCTATCCGTCGCCGTTCTGGCTGCTGTATGCGGATTCGACCTGGCGGGGCGGGCAGGACGACAGCGAGACGGGGGTGGGCACGACCCGCGAGCAGTGGATCACGTATCGGGATGCGCAGACCTACAAGGGCGTGGTGGAGCGCGGGCCGCTGTATCCGCTGAATTCGCTGATGCTGCACGGGATCATCTATGCGCGGTTCAACAAGAAGCTGAACACGGATCCGGGGAATGATTTTCGGAATGAGGTGCGGTCGTATTTCGGCAGCGGGACGCAGTGCCAGGAGATGTACATCACGCCTTCGCTGCTGACGGCGAAGAACTGGGACGATCTGGCAGAGGCGGCGAAGTGGTCGAGGAGGAACGCGGGCGTGCTGCGGGATACGCACTGGGTGGGCGGCGATCCGGCCAAGCTGGAGGTGTATGGGTGGGGGGCCTGGTCGCCGCGGAAAGCGATTCTGACGCTGCGGAATCCGAGCGACAAGGAGCAGACGATCCGGCTGCGGCTGAGGGACGCCCTGGAGCTTCCGGTCGGAGCGCCGGGAGGGTGGGCGGCGAAGACTCCATGGAAGGAAGACGCGGGTCGGCCGGCGACCTGCATTGCTGCCGGCCAGACGCACGAATTCCATCTGCTGCCGTTTCAGGTACTTACACTGGAGATGACGCCCAGCGGGAGCGGGTGCCGCTAAGACGCGTGGCGGTGCTTGAGTTCCTGCTCGGCGCGATACCAGTCCTCTTCGTGGCGTCCGTGCTGGCGGCCACGGTCGATGTAGTACTGATGCGCGAGCTTCGCAATTTCTTCGCGGGAAAGGCTCACAGGCTTTGCCTGGCCCGGGTCAATTTGATTCGTGGCCCCGATGGTTGCGCCGCCCTCGGCCACGGTCGCCGTCTTGCCGTTCGGCGCGGCTTTTTTCGCGGCTGTCTTGCGGGGTTTTGCCGGCGCCTTGCCGGTCTTCGTCGTCTCTGCCATTCCTAAAGGTCCTCTCTCGGGTGTATGGAGCGCGACGTACTGGCTCTCTCTCTAGAATACGAAATTTTGGCGACAATCTGATGTCAAAAGGCAACGAAAAGTTGCGTTGCAGCAACATGGCAGCGACTGGCGCGTATAGTGGCTGGGTGTGCTGATCCTCGCATGAGGCAAACCTCTTGAAACGTCGAGCTTTGTGCCTGTTTGTCTGTGCCGGATTGCTGCTTCCCAAAGTCTTTGCAAACGAGATTCCTGAGGGCATTCCGCGGGCTTTGGCGCAGGAACGCGCGGCGCGGGTTTCCGACGTGCATTATCGGCTGAGCTACTCACTGGAGCCCCATGCGCCGACAGTGCCGGGGACTGAGGAGATCCGGTTCCAACTGACGGATGCGCGGTCGCCCTTGCTGCTGGATTTTCGCGATGGGCAGTTGAGCGAGATTCGGCTGAATGGGTCTGCGATCCCGGCGCAGATCGAGCACGGGCATCTGGTGCTGCCGGCCTCGGGGCTGAAGCAGGGCGAGAACGCGGTCGAGACGAAGTTTGCGGCGAATATCGGCGTAGCCGGGAAGGCGATCACGCGCTTCGACGACCATGACGACGGCTCGGAGTACCTCTACACCCTGTTTGTGCCCATGGACGCGAGCATGGCGTTCCCGTGTTTCGATCAGCCGGACTTGAAGGCGCGATTTCAGCTGAACGTGACCGCCCCGGCGGACTGGAACGTGATCTCGAATACGACAGGGCCGTGGGTGCCGAGGGCGGGCGGCAACTCCGTGACGGTTTTTTGGGAGACGGAGCCGATTAGTACCTACCTCTTTGCATTTGCGGCGGGGCCCTTCGTGAATGTGCATCACCAGGC
>DATEPN010000610.1:0-13323 GCA_035273225.1 Acidobacteriaceae bacterium
CGGTCTGGTCTCATTTCATGGACCCATGGCCGCGGCGGATTTCTCCGTGCCTGGCGGCGTCCACCTCGACAGCTTCACTGCGGCGATCACCGGAGGTCTGGTTCAGGTTGGTGCGGAAGAGGGTATCCGCGTGCTGCGCCCAGGGCGCGCCCGGGGCATTCTGTATGGAGGCTGCCTCAGCATTCTCACAGCCGCCCTCGGCACGCGGTATGCGCCGCAAACCGAGGGTAAGCTGCTTTTCATCGAGGACATCGGCGCGAAACCGTACCAGATCGACCGCATGCTGCGTCATCTGATCCTCGCGGGAAAGCTCGACGGCGTGCGCGGCATCCTCTTCGGCGAGATGCTCGACTGCGCTTCGCCGGGCGCCGATCCGGATCTGATCGAAGACGTGATTCTGCACGTGCTCGCCGATTACGATATTCCCATCGGGATCGGGCTGCGCTCCGGCCACGTTTCCCGGGGCAATGTGACCCTGCCCTTTGGCATTCAGGCCGAAATCGATCTCTCCAGCGATACTCCAACACTTCGCACGCTCGAACCCGCAGTATCCCTCATTCCATGACGCAGCCTAAGCACATCCATCTCATCGGCATCTGCGGCACGGCCATGGCATCGCTTGCCGGACTGCTCCAGCTCAAAGGCCATCGCGTGACCGGCTCCGACCACGCCGCATACCCACCGATGTCCGATTTGCTGCGTTCACTGGGAATTCCGGTCGCGGAGCCGTTTGCCGAAACGAATCTCCAGCCGCATCCGGACCTCGTCATCATTGGTAACGCCATTTCGCGCGGCAATGTGGAACTGGAATTCGTGCTGGACCAGCGGATCGCATTTACCTCTCTGGCTGCGGTTTTGCACGACGAATTCATCGCATCGCGAGAGACAGGCGGCCACGAATCGCTTGTGGTCGCCGGAACGCACGGAAAGACAACCACGACGAGCATGCTGGGGTGGATTTACGAAGTCGCTGCCCGGCGGGACGCGGCGCTGGCGCCGTCGTTCCTCATCGGAGGCGTCGCGGAAAACTTCGGCACCAGCTTTCAGCTCCGGGCCGGCAAGCCGTTCATCATCGAGGGCGATGAGTACGATACGGCGTTCTTCGACAAGGGCCCAAAGTTCATGCACTACTTCCCGGATGCGGTCATTCTTACGCATGTCGAGTTCGACCACGCCGACATCTACCGCGATCTTGATTCTGTGAAGACCGCGTTCAAGCGGCTCGTCAATCTGGTTCCGCGCCGGGGACGGATCGTTGCGTTCGACGCGTCGGAAAACGTCTCTGAGTGCGTGGCTCGCGCCTTCTGCACCGTGGAGCGTTACGGGTTCGGTGCGGATTCCCGCTGGCGCATGACGGATTTGCGCTACGAAGAGGGCGTCAGCCGCTGGACGCTTTTGCGATCGGGTGAGCCCTGGGCCGATCTGTCGCTGCCGGTTGCGGGCGAACACAATGCGCTGAACGCGACCGCAGCGGCCGCACTCGCTGCCGGACAGGGTATAGCGCGGGAGGCGATTGTCGAAGCGCTGGCCACGTTCCGGAGCGTACGGCGACGGCTCGAAGTGCGCGCGGAAATCGATGGCATCACGATCATTGACGACTTCGCGCATCACCCCACGGCGATCCGCGAAACGCTGCGCGCCCTGCGTTCCGCCTACCCGGGGCGGCGGCTCTGGGCTGTGCTGGAACCGCGCAGCAACACGCTCCGGCGGAACGTGTTCGAGCGCGAATTGGTCGACAGCCTCGCACTGGCGGATGAGATCGTCGTCGCGGGGGTTTTTCAGACGGAAAAAATTCCGGCTGCCGAGCGCCTGCATCCGGAGCACGTCGTCGCGGCGCTCGTCTCCGCCGGCAAGCCTGCCGCGTTGCTCGCCAACGCCGATGCCATCGTTGCGAATATCACGCCGCGCGTTCGTGCTGGCAATGTCGTCGCAATCCTCTCGAACGGCGGCTTCGACGGGATCTACGAAAAACTGCCCGCCGCTCTGAAGGCACGGGCGCAGAAGGTCTGATCGATGATCGCGGCGATCGTCCTCTTCACCACCTGGGTCGTTCTGGGGGTTCCCGCTGCGCTGATTGCGATTCCGTGGGCTCTCATCCGGCGCGATATCACGCTCCTCTACCGCTGGTCCATGATCATCCTCCGGACAGGCCTGTATCTCGCCGGCATCCGCGTGGAAGCGAAATGGATGCAGCCACTGGATCACGCGCAGTGCTATATCTTCATGTCGAATCACGTGTCGAACCTCGACCCTCCGGTGCTGTTTCCGGTGCTGCCCGAGCGCGTGTCTGTATTTCTGAAGCGCTCGCTGATGAAGATTCCGATCCTGGGCTATGGCATGCGGCTGGCCAGCTTTATCCCGGTTGATCGCGATGGCCGGGTGGAGAGTGCTGTGGAAAGCGTGCAGGCAGCGGCCCGCGTGCTTGCGTCCGGAATCCATATCCTCTCGTTTGTGGAGGGGACGCGCTCCCGCGATGGCAGACTACAGCCGTTTAAGAAGGGCCCGTTCTACCTTGCGATGGAAAGCGGCGCGCCTGTGGTGCCGGTTTCCATTTACGGAACGGAGAGCATGATGAGAAAGGGAAGTGTCCGCATCTACCCCGGGACAGCGCATGTCACCTTCCACGCGCCGATCCGGCCGCGTGATTATGCATCGCGCGAAGATCTGATCGAGGCTGTGCGCGGCGCCATCGCCTCCGGACTGCCGGAGGCGATGCGGGGCTAGCTATTTCACCATTGCGTTGTAGCCGTCGGCCAGCAGCTTCGAACGCATATCGAATGCCTGCGCCCGCGTGCTGAACGGGCCCACCTGTACGTGGAGCAGCTGATCCTGCGGCTCATGGCGAACGACCGCATGAATCCCGCGCTGCTGGAGAGCGCCGACGAGGATGTTCGCATCCTGCGGCGACCGGACAGCGGCGATCTGCACCATATAGGTGCCCGGGGCAGACGGCGTGGAACTCTGGACGGCAGCTTCCGGTGTCGTCGGCCGGTAGGGGTTCGAGAATGAGCCAGCAGGCCTGGCAGCCGGGGCGGGAGCAGTATGCTGAGCCGCCGTCTGGACCGGCGGAGCTGGTTTCGGAGCAGGAGCCGGAGTTGTCTTCTGCACGGCCTGCTGGGGCTGCGCGGCTGGTTTGGTTGACCCGGGTTGCGGCGCAGATACGGACTGCTTGTTTACTGCCGCGGGCGTTTCGGCGGGCTTTGCCGTTTCATCTGCGGGTGGCTTCGGTCCGAGGTCCTTCTCCGTGACCGTGCTGGTGGTCTCTGCCGGGTTACTCTGATCGGGATTGCTCGCCGTGTCGGCAGGCTGAGTGGTGCTGTTGGGCGAGGGAACAGGGGTCAGGCCAGACTGCTGTGCGGAGGGCTTCTTCAGCGAGGCGTCGGTCGCCACAGTGGAGGCGGTGTCGTCCGCTGCCGGGCGCAAGCCGCCATTCCGTCCCACTGAATAACCCAGCCCAAAGAAGACTCCGCAGACCAGCACCAGGCCGAAGAAAATTCCCAGCATGGAGCGCATGCCAAGCGTGATTTCCGATGAGTACGGGGGAGCGTCGTCGTCGATGCGATCGCGCCGGGTCGTCCGGCCGAGTCCGCCTTCTTCCGTGGCCCTTCCTGGTTTGCTGTCTTCGGTGATCAGTCCCATACGTCTCCTGCTTTCCTCCTAAACCCGGCGCGGCTACTTCTGTTCCGGCGGGTTCTGCTTTTGGGGCAGCGCGTTGCCCAGCAACGAGACCAGCTCCATTGGCAGAGGGAAGACAATTGTCGTGTTCTTTTCCACTCCGATGTCGATCAGAGTTTGGAGATATTTCAATTGCAGCGTAAACGGCTGAGCTGCCAGCAAATCCGCTGCTTCCACGAGCCGCTGCGCGGCGGCAAACTCGCCTTCGGCATTGATGATCTTCGACCGCTTTTCGCGCTCCGCCTCGGCCTGTTTGGCCATCGCCCGCAGCATGGTTTCCGGCAGGTCCACCTGCTTCACTTCCACGCTCACCACCTTCACCCCCCAGGGCTCGGTCCGCAGATCGATGATCGTCTGGATGCGCTGGTTGAGCGCGTCGCGGTGGGAAAGCAGCCCATCCAGTTCCACTTCGCCGAGGACACTGCGCAGCGTGGTCTGCGCGAATTGCGAGGTCTGGTAAACATAATTCGAAACTTCAATCACCGCCCTCGCCGGATCCATGACACGCATCGTGATCACGGCGTTCACTTTGATCGTAACGTTATCCTTCGTGATCACATCCTGGGGTGGCACTTCCATCACTTCCTGCCGCAGCGACACCCGAACCATTTGATCGAAGGGCCTGAAAACAAAAATGATCCCGGGTCCCTTGGGAACCGGCAAAGCACGGCCCAGGCGAAAAATCACGCCTCGTTCGTACTCGCGGAGGATTTTGATGCAGTTCAGGAGGTAGAGGACAACGATAGCGACGAAGACAAGAACAGGGACGTTATACATGGCTGGTGGGCCCCTTGCGCCCGGCTGCGATTGTATCGCAGGTAACTCGACGTAACCTGCTGAAAATCAGGCGGAAACGTGCTGTTGTACCGGATCGACTAACAGCTTGAGCCCGTCGACTGCTCGGACTTTTACGGTCTCGCCAGTCCTTATCGGCATCGTGGACTCGGCCAGCCAAAGCTCGCCGTGCACCAGGACCTGACCCTGGGGCGCCAGCGCCTGCTGCACGACCCCGACGGCCCCGATCAGGGCCTCCGGCCCGATCATGACCTTGTTCCGTCGGGCCCGCCAGGCGATGCGCACCAGGAACGTCGTAATCAGCCCAAAGGCCAGTCCGGCGGAGAGAGCCGTCGCCCACTGGACGCGCATCTCCGGGATGGGGCCGGCAACCAGCGTCATCAGGCCAAGGACCAGGGCCGCCGTACCGGACAGCGCCAGCACGCCATGGCTGGGGAACTTGGCTTCGAGCACCATGAGCACCAGAGCGCACAGGATCAGCCCCAGGGAGGTGTACCGCACAGGCAGCAGATTCAGCGAGAAGAGCGCCAGCAGGACCATCATGGTGCCGACGGCGCCGGGAACAATCGTGCCGGGGATGTGGAACTCCAGATAGATCAGCAGAGCTCCGGCCAGCAGGATCAGGACGGCCAGATTCGGGTCCATCAGGCGATCCATCACGCGCTCGCGCAGGTTCTCTTCCACGGTCACCATTTCCGCGTTGCGCGTATGCAGAACCTGGGTCGTGCCGTTGAAGCGCTTCACGGTACGGCCGTCGATCGCGTCGAGCAGCGCGCGGTCGCTGGGCGCAATCAGGTCGATGAGTTTCAGTTCTTCGGCTTCGTTCGCGGTGTAGGACTTTGATTCAGTGACGGCGGATTGTGCCGCGTTGACGTTCCGACCGCGGAGCGACACATAGGAGCGCAGGAAAGCCAGTGCGTCGTTGAGGATCTTCTGCTTCATCGTGTCGCTCACCTGGCCCATCTCGACCACCGGGTGCGCGGCTCCCGCTTCGGTGCCCGGAGCCATAGCGGCGAGGTCCGCCGACTCCATGATGAAGAACCCGGCCGACCCGGCACGGCTGCCGGATGGGCCCACGTACACGATGACCGGTGTGGGCGAGGCAAGGATGTCTTTCACCATCTCGCGCATGGACTCGAGCAGGCCGCCGGGCGTGTTCATCTCTACGAGAACTGCCTGAGCGTGCATGTCCGCCGCGCGGTCGAGACCGCGTTTGAGGTAGTCCGCGCTGATGGGCTGAATCGTATCGTCGAGCTGGATAACGACGACTTTGCTGGCCTGCGCGTGTGCCTTGACCGGGAGCAGCGAGGCAACACAGCAGATGACGAGGGCCGCTGCAGACCATAGCAGGCCGCGGCCGTTTCTGTGCTCGGCAGACTGCGCCGTGAGCCCTGGATTCTTCATGGCTATCGCCCCGATGCTTTTACGGCTGTCCTTTCCGCTCCAGCGCCAGCTTCATGCCCTTCGCGTTGGGGTTGGCAGGATCCACGTGGAGCGCGTTGCCGACGTCCCCCGCCGCCGCGCCGAGCTGGTTGGCCCCCATATCCAGACGCGCCAGCACCAGATAGGCAGGCACATTCGGCTTTAGCTGGATGGAAGTTTGCGCCTCCTTGCGCGCGGCGTCCAGATCACCATCGCGTTCGCGGACCGCCGCCAGGCCCGCGTGCGCCAAAGCCGACGAGCCGTCGGCGGACAACGCGTCACGATATTCCCGCTCGGCTTCCAGAACCAGCCCCCGCTGGAAAAACTGGTCTCCTTCCCGGACCAGCGCTGCCGAACGCTCCTGCGCCGGCATCGAGGTGAGCCGCGCCTCCTGGACCTGCTCCAGCTCGAAGGCGGCCTGGCGGAAGCCGGCCTCGCTGTAGCCGCGCTTGATGCGCTCCAGTGGCCCCTGGGCGTCGCCGATGGCGTGCCCGGGATCGGGATTCGGCTTCTGGGCCGCAGGATCCTGGAGCTGCGCCTCAAACTGCTGCGCCTCGGCGTCCTGGGGACGGAGCTTCAGGGTCTCCTGCAGCTCTTTCAGGGCCCCTGCGGCATCTTTCCGGTGCGCGAGCGCCACGGCGAGGTTGAAGTGATAATCGGGGTCGCGCGGGTCCGAGACAATCGCCTGCTGAAAGAGCGCAGCCCCATCTTTGCCCCGACGGCTTGCCGCGACGCCCTGGTTGTTGACTACCTCGGGCAAGGGCAGGCGTGTGCTGACGAATGCGAAGGCATCTTCAGCTTCGCGGTAATTGCCGGTGTAGAAGAACGCCAATCCGCGATAGAAATCGGCCTGGAGGGCACTGGGGTCGTTTTTGGGCAGCCTTCCCAGCATCGTTGCCGCCTGCTGGTACTCCTGATCGGTAAAGTAGGCGCGGCCCAGCGCCAGCCATGCCGGAGGAAACGCGGGATCCAGTCGCACCGCTTCACGCAGACGCTGAATCTGCTGCGCGGGAGAGTCGGCCACCAGTCCCTGGATATAGGCCTGGAAGGCGTCTTCGTGGAGATGGCGGTCGGCGGCCAGGAAGGTCTGTTCCTCGACGGCATAGGTGGGATCCAGTTGCCGGCTCACACGCCATGCCAGGCTGTTGAGCAGGTTGAGCAGATGATCGACGTCGCCCTGCTGCTGGATCGCCTCGCCGAGCTTCAGCCCAGAGACGTCCAGAATCTGCGCGTCGGCTGTGATTGCATCGTTGGCCAGCGCATAGCTGCCGAAGATGACATAATCGGCGTCGAGCGTCTGGGCAATGCGGATGGCGGTCGCCCGGGAGGGCTGCAGGTTCAGTGGCAAACCCAGGTGATCGAAGGCATAGAGCCGGTCACCCCGGCTGATAGTCAGGAAGCCTGCCGAGTTCAGCCTGCGATTCAGGACGTCCGGAAAGCCTTCGCTGATCCAGTCGAGATTGCCGACGCCGCTCCTGTTCTCAAACGGGAGCACCAGAAGCAGACGGCCGTGGACTTGGGACGGCTCGGCAGGCTTGGCGTCCGCGGGCTCCTGCGCGCAGGCGGAGGCAGCCAAACAAAGGAGGGCAATCAGGGGGCGAAGTCGACGAAGAGCCTGCACGACAAGCTGATTATATGTCGCATGGCAAGCGGTCCTGCCGCGGATTCCCGCCCCCCGACTGCTGACCTCTTACTCCTGTCACAACATCGCCCGGAACGCCCGGCGGAGCGCTTCCGTAGCTGTGCCGTAGACGAGGTGCGCGGCAAAGGGGTTCGCCAGCGAGGACGGTGACGATTCGCTCAGCGGCGGTGACAGCCGGAAGGCCGGAACCGCGACCAGGTCGGCACCCGCGAAGAGCACCGCGCCGAATCCCAGGCCGAAGCCCGTCCGCACCGCGCAGGAGTACTCAGCGAGTCCGCCATACAGCCCGCCCATGAGCGCGCCAAAGGCATAGTGCACGACCGGTCCGCCCTTCTGCTTGCCTTCCATCGAGAGATGCTGCCCGCCGCTCACGGTCGATACAATGGCATCGGCGGCCTTCATCGTGGCGTCCTCTTTTGGCTGGCCGCTCTGCTCCTGCTGTTTCTGCTGCCACTCTTCTCTGGCCTTCTCGTCTTCGCTTTGCACGGCTTCTTTCAGCTTCTGTCCGGGGCCCATCATAAAGACATTCATCAGCCACGAGGCGACCAGCCCCGCGCCCATACCGGCGACCACGCCGCGCATCAGATGCTTGCCATTCTCTTCGCTCATGCACCGCTCCTCATTCCAGGGGTTCTCTTCTGAAGATGCGTCCTGCTCCAAAAGGTGTTTGACACTCCGCCCGTTTCTCGACTGGGCAGGATTTTCACTCTCGTGAAATCCGCCCTGCCACTGTGATGGGCGGCACCGAATTCACCGGCGGACGGGCTATGCTTCACGCAGTGTGAGGCAAATCCGAATGAAGGCGATTGTGTACCACCGCCATGGCCCTCCGGAGGTGCTGCATCTGGAGGAGATTCCGAATCCCGTGCCGCTCGATGATCAGGTCCTGATTCGGGTTCTTGCTGCGGGGCTGAATCCGCTGGACTGGCGGTTGATGCGAGCGCCCCTCTGGTTCACCGCAGTGATGCGAGCTTTCACCCACGAGACGGTCTCGCGCCCCGGTGTTGACGTCGCCGGAATCGTGGAAGCGACCGGCATTCGCGTGACCCGCTGCAAACCGGGCGATGCCGTCTTCGGCACCTGCAAGGGATCCTGCGCCGAGTACGCCTGCACCTCCGAATCGGAACTGGCACTCAAGCCGGGCAACATCACCTTTGACCAGGCTGCTGCCGTCCCGGTCGCGGCGTTCACGGCGTTACAGGGCCTGCGGGACCACGGCGGGGTTCGGGCTGGTCAAAAGGTGCTGATTGTTGGAGCCGCCGGCGGTGTGGGGACCTTCGCTGTTCAGATTGCCCGCTGGATGGGGGCGCAGGTGACCGCCGTGTGCAGCACGCGCAACTTCGATCTGGTGCGCTCACTCGGCGCCACGCACGTTATCGACTACACGCACGAGGATTTCACCCGGTCCACTGAGCGGTACGACGTCATCCTCGACCTGATTGCCAACCGCTCGCCACGCGCCTGCCTGCGGGTGCTCACGCAGGAGGGCATTTACGTTGCGGCGGGAGCGCCCAAAGGAATGTTCAGACTCCTGCTCGGCCTTGTGACGATGCGGGTGCTGCCGTGGTTTGTCACCCAGAGGATGGTGTTCTTTATGGCAAAACGGCGAGCCGAGGACCTGAAGTTGATAGCAGAGCTGATGGAGCCAGGCAAGGTGGTTCCGGTCATCGACCAGACCTGGCCATTGAACGAAACCGCCGAGGCGATCCGGTATCTCGAGCAGGGACACGCCCGCGGCAAGGTGGTCATCCACGTTTGAGGGCGCACCCCTGTCGCTCCTGCTGAAGCGACAGGGGTGGGCATCGCTCCCGGGACGGGGGAGCAGAGAGCGAAGAACACGCGACCTGCGCGTGGCCTATGTCGTCGCAGGAGCCTTCTTGCCGCCGCCCTTCAGAGCACTCTTTGCAGCGTCCAGATGCTTCTGCAGGACCGGCAGTGCCGTCTGTGCGTAGCTCTTGAGCGCGTCGTTCTGCGCGTCGTTGGCTTCCTTCTTGTAGATCGCGATCGCCTTCTCGTGGCCGGCTATCATTTCCTGGACGTACTTGCGGTCGAAGGCAGCGCCCTTCAGCTTTTGAAACGGATCGATCATGGCCTTATTGTGTTGTGCGTCGATTGCGGTCGGCACGTTCAGATTCGCCCCCTTGGCCGCGGTCATGAGCTGACCGTAGTCCTGGTTGTGATCCGTCACGATCGTCTGGGCAAGGTCTTTTACGTCCTGGGACGTGGCCACATTTTGGGCCAGCTGCCCAAGGTTGGCTTCGACCATGTCAGTCTGCCCAGCGAAGTCGACGAACTGCTGGTCGCTCATGGCAGCGCCGGCTTTCGCTGTGGCGGCTTTCTGGGCCAGAGCGGGAAGCGAGCACAATGCGACACAGCAAACGGCTGAAAGAACACGTTTCATCCTTATTCCCTCCAGGGAAACTTAGATGCGCCTAGAGGGAATCCACGTAACTTTGTGGCGACCTTGGCAACACTTGTCGCATGCGGGTCGGTTTGCGCCTCCTGTACGCGCAGCGCGGTTTAATGACTGCTCCAGGTCTTATCTGCCGCGTTGCAAATGGTTTCCAGCGGGCAATCGATGCACTTCGGCTTGCGGGCGACGCAGATTTGCCGGCCATGGTGGATCATCTCGTGCGAGAAGGCGATCCATCGGTCTTTTGGGATAGTCCGCATCAGCTCTTCTTCGACACGCTTCGGGTCCTCGGCCCGTGTGAGGCCGAGGCGGTGCGAGAGCCGGAAAACATGCGTGTCGACCACCACGCCCTCCGCCCTGCCGAAGGCGACGCCGAGGACAACATTCCCGGTCTTGCGCGCCACGCCGGGCAGCGTTAGCAACTCCTGCATGGTTTCGGGAACCCTTCCGCCAAAATCGCTGACCACCTTCTTCGCCGCACCGGAAATGGACTTCGCTTTGTTGTGATAAAAGCCGGTGGAGCGGATCTCCTCCTCGATGGCGGGCAGAGAAGCCTGCGCAAACGCCTGCGGGGTCGGGAATTTTCGGAACAGCTCCGGCGTGACCATGTTGACGCGTGCATCGGTGCACTGTGCAGAGAGAATCGTCGCGATCAGCAATTCCCATGGATTGCGGTGATGCAGCGCGCACTCGGCATTCGGATATGCCGATGCCAGCCGCCGGAGCAATTCCTCGATGCGCGCCGGCTGTAGTTCCAGGCCCGCTGTTTTCTTCGGGCTGGACTTTCTCGTCGAGCGGTTCTGCGGTTTGGAGGCGGCTTTCGCAGCAGGTTTCGTCCTCGTCCTGGGGGAGGTTGCCGCTTTCTTGGCCGGCTTCTTAGCCGCCTTTGTAGTCATGGGCAGCATTGTATCGGTGGGGTGCAGGCGATGCTGATCGCCGGGAGAACCGTGCCATCAGAATCTTTCCTGTCGGGCCGCTCATCGAATGAACAAGTCGACAGGAGAGGGAAGATGGCGGCGTTTTGTGAATGCTGTGGTTCCGAGATCACTCTGAAAGCTGAAGCGTGCTCCGTTTGTGGTACGCCCCGTCATGGCATGACTCCGGCCGTTCGGGTCGACAGTCTGGCCAGGGTACCCGAACCGGCGCCTGTGCAGGGTAAGCCCGCTCCGGGATGCGGCCTGTTGTGCTGACTTCCGGCGTCAGGCCGCGCTGGTGCGCGCTGCTCTGAATTTCTGCACGATGTCGACGTAGGCGCGTGCCATCTGCGTAACGGTCTCCGGCTTGCCTTCGGCAATCGCCTTTGGATTGACGAGGTCTGTGCCGACGCCCAGCGCCCGCGCGCCTGCCTTCAGAAAATCCGCGGCGGTTTGCAGCGTGACGCCGCCGGTCGGAATCAGCTGCAACTCCGGAAACGGAGCCAGCAGCGCCTTCAGGTAGCTGGCGCCCCCCATAGCGGAGCAGGGAAAGATCTTCACGTAATCTGCGCCGGCACGCCAGGCAGTGATCACTTCCGTCGGGGTCAGCGATCCGGGAATCGAAACTTTGCCCATCTCCCGGGTGACCTCCACCACGTCGGGGTGAAAGCTTGGGCTGACGACGAATTCCGCCCCCGCCTCGATGGTCGCCACCGCCTGTTCTGCCGTCGTCACTGTGCCCGAGCCGAGCAGCAGCCGCTCGCCGTATTCCTTCTTCAGCGTCCGCAGCAGGTCCACCGCACCGGGGACCGTCATCGTTACTTCCATCGCCGTGATGCCGCCCGCGACCAGCGCCTCTACGAGCGCGCGTCCCTCGTCCGCCGATCGCGCGCGCAGCACGGGCACGATCCCCAACTGCTCGATGCGTTCCTTCGTCGTCATCAACTTCACCTCACAGCGATCTGCTACCTGGCAATCCGCGCGGAGCCACCCTTCATCACGCGTTCGACTTCGGGCAGCGTCGCCATGCTCGTATCGCCAGCCGTGGTCATGGCCAGGGCGCCATGCGCGACGCCGCATTGCACGGCCCACTCCAGCGGTTTACCCGCGAGGATGCCGTAGATCAGCCCCGAGGCAAACGAGTCACCGCCGCCGACGCGGTCCAGAATCTCGACGTCGCGCTGCGGGACCAGGATCATTTCGTCGCCCTTGCCGGCATTCGCCAGAGCCATCGCTCCCCAGGCATTGCGCGTCGCTGTGTGCGCCGTGCGCAGCGTGGTCGCGATCATCTTGAGGTTCGGATACGCGGCCGCAACGTCCTTCAGCATCTGCTCATAGCTGGCAACCGGGAGTTCGCCGAAATCCTCACCGACGCCCTGCAGCGAAATGCCCAGCATCGCGGAAAAATCCTCTTCATTGCCGAGCAGCAGGTCCACTTTGCGCACGAGTTCCCGATTCACCTCCTGCGCTTTGGCCTTGCCGCCGATGCTTTTCCAGAGGGACTCACGATAGTTCAGGTCGTAGGAGACGAGGGTGCCG
The DNA here is from genome assembly GCA_035273225.1 of Acidobacteriaceae bacterium. Taxonomy (GTDB): domain Bacteria; phylum Acidobacteriota; class Terriglobia; order Terriglobales; family Acidobacteriaceae; genus Palsa-343. The sequence goes on from DATEPN010000610.1 coordinate 12,401, forward strand.
TGCCGCTGTGCCGCATCCATCGCTTCCAAGGCGACGAGCGGAGTCGTCTCGGAAAGGGCAGCAAAAATCCCGCCGGTGTGGAACCACCGTGCCCCGTTCTTCGGTCCGAAGATTTCGTCCCAGTTCCAGGTGCCGGGCCTCGTCTGAGCAATCGCGGTATGGCCGCGGTCGGAGCAGCCGGCCGCAGCGCGCACGCCGAAGCCGCGCTCAGTGAAGTTGAGGCCGTTGCGCACCGTGCGGCCCACGCCGTCGTACTTCACCCACTGTACGAGGGAGAGGTCGACGCCGCCCTGCAGCATCATGTCTTCGACCAGCCGGCCCACGGGATTGTCGGCCAGCGCCGTGGCCACTGCCGTGCGCAGTCCGAAGCAGCGCCGCAGTCCGCGTGCGACGTTGTACTCGCCCCCGCCTTCCCAGACGTTGAAGTGCCGCGTTGTGTGGATGCGCCCTTCCGCCGGGTCAAGCCGCAGCATCACCTCGCCGAGGCTCACCTCATCCCAGCGCGACCCGCCTTGCTTCAGAACGATCGGTTCCATCAGCACCATTTTCCGCTTGCGGAAAAATATGTTGTCCCGGTTTCCGAGACAAGGCGGTGTATCGTCCCGCGTTGCGCGATCGTTTTCGAGGTATTCGTCTCCGAACGAAGGCAGGCGGTGAACGGGTCAGGCCTGTTCGGCGATGCGGAGGGCGGCGATCTCGAGTTCGAGGCCGCCAAATTCAGGGTGGTCGTTTTCGCGCAGCCGATATGCCAGGTCGATGACAGAATCCGGTGCCAATTCCATCGCGGCAACGGATTCGGCGAGATTCCAGCCGACTGCCGAGAAGTTCACGCTTTGCGCGACTCGCAGTCGCACATGCTTGTCTTTCATGATGCGCGGTGGCGCGATGACCCGCACATTGCGCGCGATGAACACCGGTTCCTC
>DATEPN010000611.1:0-4072 GCA_035273225.1 Acidobacteriaceae bacterium
CGCCGTTCCGATCCGCAGCAGAAATCTTCGGCCTTTGCGGTCCACCAGGAACACAGCGACCAGCGTGATCGCACAATTCAGCACCTTCACCAGCACGTCGCCCTGCGTCGCGTGGCGCGCACTCATGCCGGCCTGCCTCAGCATGACCACCAGAAAGCTCAGGATGGAATTGATGCCGGTCGTCTGATTGCAGCTGAGAACCACGCATGCGAGGACAAAAGGGACAACGTATTTGCGCCGCAAGAGTGAGCCCCGCGCCTCCTGCGCGGCGCGCGCCGGTTGCACCAGGCTCTCCATTTCAGCGATTTCCCGCTCCGCTTCTGCAGCGGATACGGAACGCTCCAGAGCCCTTCGCGCTTCCTCCATCCGGCCCTTTCGGGCGAGCCACCGCGGGGCCTCGATCAGGGGAAATGTGCCCGCAAAGAACAATGCGCCGGGATAGATCACAGCCAGGAACATCGAGCGCCACGCATGATTTTGGGCAGCCCGAATCAGCGCTGCGTTTCCAGCGGCCAGATGGATCGCCGTCTCCGCCTGCCGCGTGTAGAACCAGCCCACGAATGCCGCAGCGGCGATTCCGAACGTGAGGAAGAACTGGAAGATTGCGGTCCCGCGGCCGCGATTGTTGGCGCTGAGGCATTCGGCGAGATACAGCGGAACGACGACGGCAATCACCCCGCCGCTCATTCCCTGCAGCAGGCGGCCGGTAAACAGCGACACAAACCCCTGGGAGGTGACGATAATCCCGACGCTCACCACGAACAGCAGGCCGCTGACAATCATCATGCGGCGGCGTCCGATCCAGTCGGCGAGCACACCCGCGATGAGCGACGAAATCATGCTGCCGCCGAGCACCGCGGCCACGATCAGAGACGTCTGTTCCAGCGTCACTTCGATCGTCTTGCCCAGATACAGCAGCGCTGCTGCGATGATGCCGATGTCGGCGCCGTAGAGCAGTCCGCCCAATCCGGCAAGCAACAGGAGATAGCGGCTGTAGGGTGTGGACGCACCGGATTGGACCATGCTCGGCCTCACAGATTCAGCAGCCGCAGCGCGTTCTCGCGGTAAACCCTGCGCAGAACATCGTCGGGAAGGTAGATGCCATAAATATTCCAGCGCCCCTGGCGCGAGGCATGCGACGGGTATTCGAAGTACTCATCGTCCGTCTCAAAAAACCGGAAGTACAACCGGTACATCTCTTCCTCGGGCAGCAGATCCGTTCCAAAAACAATGCGATCAGAGTAGCGGAGAAACAATTCGCGCGCACGATACGGCTGACGCCCCAGTTCGGAAATGCGTGCGCTGCAATCGACGAACACGTTTGGACAGCAATCCAGCAGCCTGACGACGCGATCGAGATTCTCTCCGCTTTCCGCCACATGTGCAGCGACGAACGTCGTAGCCGGGTGGCGCACAAACACACGATCTCGCTGATCGAGCAGTTCTGGCTTCGCGTACTCCGACGGATAAAAGCTCCAGTCAGGATGCGCGGCCAGCTCTTCATAGCGCTCATTGCGCTCGTCCACCGGCAGGAAGAACGCGTCGGGATCGGCGGTGTGAAACATGACCGGAATCCGCAAAGCGGCAGCCTTGTCGAAAAGGGGAGCGAGCCGCTCATCGTCGATGGGCAGCAGTTGACCGCTGCCGTCGCGTACTCTGAGGCCCAGGTCCTTCCAGAACTTAATGCCCTTCGCCCCGTGTTCCACCGCCCGTTCGAGCCACTCACAGGTCCTTTGCACAAAATCGGAGCGTTCGACGCCGCTCCAGTCCATCCATGCAATCGTCGAAAAGCGCTTCGGGTCGGCCGCCCGAAACTTGTCGATCATGCGCAGACCGTCCTCGCCGGTCTTCATCGTGATGTTCACGATCTGTTCGATCCCGCACCGATCCATGACGCGCAGCACCTCCGCGGGATCCAGCGAATCCAGATGATTGTGGTAGTCGATCGCGGGATAACGCGGCTTTGCCACTACGTGCCCAGGAGCGGCCAGCATCGACACCGGCTGGAACCGGCCAAGCGGAAGGTCCACCTCAGCGCGCGCGGAGACAAGAGCGACGAAGGGATCAGCCTCCGCCCCATCCACGACAGAGCCGGTTTTTCCACCGGTGGTCGCGACCGGGAAGTCATGCTGGCGCAGGAACCCCGCTACTAATCGCCTGTCTCGAAAGGCTTCTGTCCCACCCGGCTTAAGGGTCGACAGCGCTCCCGTGATATTCCCTGCTCTTCCGCACGCTTCGGGCCCAAGGCCCTGCAGCCATGCCAGCAGAAAGCCGGCATTGAAGCTGTCGCCTGCGCCAATGCTGTCCACCGGCTCCACGGTTACGCCGGGTACCTCAAAGCGCTTGCCTGCCGTCTGAACCATGCAGCCGCGCCTTCCTCGCTTCACCGCAACGCACGGTACGCGAGCGCCGAGCACTTCCAGAGCCTCCTCGACCGTAGTCCGCTTCGCAATGCGGCACACCTCGGCCTCGTTCGGCAGAAGGACATCCACGAGCTCCAGCAGCCCATCCAGCACGCCATCCCAGCGATCCTCGGGATCGTCATTCGTGTCCAGCGACAGCGTCAATCCTGCATTCTTCAGTCTTCGAAACAGCGCCGGCAGATCGGGCGCGAGCGCTCGCTGCAGGAACAGAGAGGACAGATGAAAGTGCCGGGAAGAGGCAAGGTACTCCTCGTCCAGGTGCGCCAGCGTCATCTCACTCATGGTTCCGGGCCAAGTCAGAATGCGCCGTCCTTCTCCGTGCTGGAGCAGAAACGTGATCCCGGTCGTCCGCTGCTCATCGCGCGTCGTCCTGCTGGTATCCACGCCGCTCTCGCGCAGGCGTTCCAGAGCGAGCCGTCCGAATGGGTCGTTCCCCGTTCGCGTAATGAAGCCGACCTGTGCGCCGAGCACGGCAAGGTTGTGAGCCAGAATCGCCGACGAACTCCCCAGCGTCGCCTCAAATCCACTCGCCAGCAGCTCTCGTTCCAGCGCCAGGGATTCCGGAAGGCCGTAGAGAATGAGGTCGAGATTGATCTCGCCGGCGATCGTGACATCGAACCGTTGAGACACTCCAGAGGATCGCACGCGATGGACCGCCGGGCAGGATTGATAACTTTGCACCTCCATCATAGGACCGTGCTGGCCGGAGGCATGAACTGCTCCCCGAATTGACGGAATCACCCCGGAACGCGTATCTCTGGTTCTTCGGTCGCCAGACCTCAGCCAGGATTCCTCCCCTTCAGGAGCTTTCATTCGTGCTCACGCGCTCCGCGATCATTGGCTGCGCCGCTGTGAGTGGGCAGGAGCAGCCCGCCCCGGCACTCGTAACTCACCGGTGCAAAGATTCTGGCGCTGCCGTGGCATTTGCTGGATGGCTCACTCTGTCTTTCGTGGTGTTCTTCAGTGTCTTGCCCGCCTGGCAGGTCCGCGCGCAGGCGGCAACTCCTGCCGATGTTCACGCACCGCGTCCCTGGGGCCAAAATCCTGATGGCATGCATATCTACATCTGGGCAGGCTTGAAATCGCATTTCGCTGGGCAGCACGATTACCCGCAGTTTCTGGCGGACTGGAGCAAGATCCTCACCGAGCACGGCGCCGTGGTCGATGGCGCCCTGCACGCTCCCCGCACCGCCGATCTGCAACATGCCGACGTGGTCATCATCTACAAAGGCGACGCCGGCTATCTCACGGACGAGGACAAAGCCGCATTCGATGCATATATCCGCCGTGGCGGCGGACTGGTCAGCCTGCATGACTCTCTCTGCGGTCCCGATCCGGCGTACTTTGCCAATCTGGTTGGCGGTGCGAAGAAGCACGGCGAAGTGAACTACACCCTGGGCGCGCCGATAACCTACACCATCGTTGACGCCGCCGATCCCATCATGAAAGGCATGACCAACCTCACGATCTGGGATGAAGCGTTCTTCAAAATGACCTGGGCGCACGATCCCGGCATTCATATGCTGGCCACAACGGTCATCCCCGGCACTCCAAGCGCGGGCACTCACAAAGGTGAGGTGGTACCGCAGATCTGGACGTGGGAGCACACGCTCCCCGGCGGGCAGCCGGCGCGAGCGTTTGTCTGGATG
>DATEPN010000612.1:0-3957 GCA_035273225.1 Acidobacteriaceae bacterium
CTCCGGCCACAGCCGCCACTGCCGCACCTGCTGGTATTCGGCCAGCTTCTGATTCGCGGCAACGACGGCCTGCTGTGCCTCGTCCCGCGAGCCATGAAACAGCAGCACAGCGACGGGCTCCGTTCCCGCCGTGGTCAGCAGAGGAACCACGGCCGCCCCCTGCACGCCCGGCTGCGTGTCCAGCGCTGCCTCCACATCCTCGGGGTGAATATTCAGACCCGACGGCGTCACAATCACCTGGCTCTTGCGCCCCACGAAACGCAGTTGCCCCTGCTCGTCGCGCTGCGCCAGATCGCCCGTTGCCAGCCACTCCCCCTCGTTCTGCTGCATGCGGCCTTTCTGCCAGGTCGCCTGCGAAACCATCGCGCCGCGCACCAGGATTTCGCCCTCGTCGGTGATGCGCACGTCGCGGCCCGGCAGCACCTTGCCAATCGTCCCCTTGCCCGGCTTGAACGGATGATTCAGCGTAATGAGCGCCGAGGTCTCCGTCATCCCATAGCCCTGGATTAACGCGAATCCCAGCGTCGTCCAGAAGCTTTCCAGTTCAGACGACAGTGATGCCCCTCCGCAGACGAACGCCCAAAATTTGTAACCGAACCGGCGATGAATTCGCCGCAGCCGCCACCACCGCGTCCACACCTTCTCCCCCGAGACCGCTTCCATATTGCCAGGCAACTGCGGGTCCAGCGCCAGCAGGTGCGCCCGCAGCAAATCGAGCACGCGCGGCACCGAGCACACCACGGAGATGCGCTCGTTGTGAATGGTGTCAATGAGCCGCTGTGCCTGCAGCCGATTCTCGAAGTGCACCTCCGCCGCCATCAGCGGCGGGATCCACAACGCCATGAATTGTCCGAATACATGGCTCAGCGGCAGCGTGTGCAGAAAACGAATCGGGTGAAAGATGCGCTCGTACTTCAGGTACTTCTGCATCTCCCGCTCAATCGGATCGAGGCTGGCCAGCACGTTGCGATGCGTGTGGACAATCCCCTTCGGCTCTGCCGTCGTACCCGAAGTGAAGAGAATCTGAAACGGCGTGTCGAGCGCGAGTCCGGGCTCACGCACATCACCCGAAACCGGTGCGGCCAGTGCTGACCCGAACACCTCAAACGCAACCTTCGCGACCGCATCCGGCAGCGTTTGCAGCAGTTCCGCATCTCCGACGATCAGCTTTGGTGAGGTATTCGCGATCACCCGCTCAGCGAAATCCGCCGCTCCCGCAGGATCGAGCGGAACCACAATGACGCCCCGCTGCAGACACCCAAAGAACGCGCCCATCCACTCGAGCCCGTTCTGCCCCCACAGCACAACGCGCTCGCCCATCGCGATCTGCCGCCGGATCAACTCCGCGGCAAACCGGTCCGCCAGCTTCGCCAGTTCACCCCAGGTCGCAGCATATTTGCGGTTGCCGCGGTGCGTCACGAAGGCCCGGGCATCGCCGTGACGGCGGAAGTCGTCCATGAAGGTGGCGAGGTTCGTGCGCATACGCCTGCCTTTCAGGCTATAAGACCTGGGCGCCGGAATTGCCTGCCTGCAGACACTTTCAGATGTGTCCGGGTGGCCGTCTCACATTTTTTTCGAGACCCAAACTCGGGTCCTTCCCTACTGCTTCCCCGGCAGCCCCGCCGTGATCATATGCAGGCCCGTTGCCGGCCAGTGATCCACCTGCGCATCCACGTTCGGAGCCAGCGCGCTGTCGGCATTTGTCACCGGCGTCACGTCCACATTGGATCCATCCACCGCCACCAGCGGCGTGTCACCCTTCAGATCGTCCAGCGACGCGTCGATATGGATCGTCCGGCTCTCTCCCTGCCCCAGCCAGATGTAGTTATCCGAATAGAACACCGGCAGCACCCGCTCTCCCGTGCTCTTCCGCCGCAGTTGCACATGCGCCAGCAGCGCCAGCGTCTTCCCTGGATTCGTCAGCGTCACATCCAGTCCCAGCCGCCCGTTCTCATCGTGCCGCGCGATGGTGCCCGTGAGCTTCGCCGTCGGCAGCGCATTCAGCGGGGACAGATCGTTGCCCTGCGACGGGCTCGGCTTCCAGTACAGGTTGCGCGAGACCACCTGGCCTTGCGCATCCTTCAGTTCCATCTTGATGAAGTACACCGGCGGCAAGCTCTTCGGCAGCGGCGTCGGCCCCAGGTCGATCGCCGTATCCGCAGCACCCGCGACCGGGATGTCCTTCTCCACCCCCGCCTGCCACAGCCCCAGCGTCGATTTCCCCGGCGCGCCGCTCGGCGGAAACTGCGTCCAGAATCCCGGTCCCGACAGCACCGCCACATGCGCCGTATATCCCTCCAGCGCGTGCGGCAGATTGTTGATCACCTCCAGCCGACCGTTCGCCTCATTCATCTGAATGTGCACCGGCTCGGCCGCCGACTTCACCGCGTACAGCGAAGAGTTCGGCTCCAGATCCCACGCATACAGCTGCCACACAAAGCTCGGCTGCGCCGGATTGCTCATCCACGTGATGATCCCGGTATCCGGAGCAAACAGCCGCGCATTCCGTCCCTCATACATTGCGCGAAACGCCTCGTAATTCATCAGCTGCGCCTTGCGGACAAAGTCCGCCAGATTCGCAATCCGCCCATACCGCCCCGCCATCACATACGGATACGTGTCGCCGTGCTGCGCGCCCATGGCCAGATCGTGCTCGGCCCAGTCGTCGTTGATCGTCTCCCAGTCCTTCTCCGGCATCATCGCGTGGATCGACTCAATCGTCGGCACCGACACGCTGCCCGTCTCCGTCTTGAACGGAGCATCCGGCACATAAAACGCCTCCGGCTCGCGCCAGTAGTACGGCCCATGCGAAATCACCCCTCGCCCCGCCGTCGAACTCGGCTGATACAACCGGTCCGGATCCAGCTCCGGAATCATCTTCGACAGTGCCTCATGAATCTCCGGCGGCGGATACCCCTCGTTCCGCGCGCACCACAGTGCAATCGACGGATGATTCCTGAAACGCAGAATCTTGTCCCGCACGTTCGCCAGATACACCTTCAGATCATCCGGGTTCGGCCCGTCGCTCGGATTCGGCTGGAAGAATTCATCCCACACCAAAATGCCGTACTTATCGCACAGGTCATAGAAGTCCTCCCCCGTGCTCTGCCCCACCCAGTTGCGAATCATGTTCATGTTCCCGAGCGCGTGCATGTGAATCTCCGCATCGAGCCGCGCCCGCGGGATCCGCTTCATCGCCTCGTCCAGCCCCCAGTCACCGCCACGGATGAACACCTTCACCCCGTTCACCGAGATGGTCAGCGCATCCATCCCGCCATACGTGATCTTGCGAATCCCAAACGTCGTATCCCGCGCGTCGGACTCGCTCCCGTGCTCCACAAACCGCAAATGCAGCGTGTACAGATTCTGCGGACCATACCCATTCGGCCACCACAGCTTCGGATTCTGCACATGCAGCGCAGCCACAGTCTTTGGATCCACTGTCACCGTCTGCGTACTCTTCGGTGCCAGCGTCACCTTTTGCGTAAAGTGCACATCGCCGAAGCTGCCCTCCAGTTCCCCACTCACGCGCTTATCCGACGTATTCGTCAGTGTGCTCTGCACCGTCACGTCCGCCGACGAGGTATTCGGCAGCGGCAGATCCGTCTTGACCAATGGATCCTCCACCAGCACCGGCCCGCTCGCCGACAGCCAAACCTTCTGCCACAGTCCTGTGTCGCGATCGCGGATCCCCGGAATCCAGTCCCACCCCATCGTGCAGAGAAAAGTGGGCCCGTCGATTGCCGTGATGCCGCCGTTCTTGCCCAGCCCGTTCGCAATCGTGTGCTCGTGCGCTTCTCCCGGATGCGGCTGCGGCGACACCCGCACCGCAATCACAGCCGGCTCGCCCGCCCGCACCAGCTTCGAAATATCAAACCGCCCGCGAATGAACGCACCCTGGATCGTCCCCACCTGGGTTCCATTCACCCACACGTCCGACGAAAAATTCGCCCCATC
>DATEPN010000613.1:0-10653 GCA_035273225.1 Acidobacteriaceae bacterium
ATATTGGCGCACATGCAGGGGAGGGCTGGAGTGGACGAGTTCTTCATGCCTGGTAGATGTATATGCATGGGAGCGAGGTTCAAGATTTGAACGAATCCAATACGTGCTACCCCGTTGTGGCTGCACAAGGATCGGGAAGCCCACTTGATCCGTCTCAGGAGTGAATATTCGACACTGGCCGGTTTGGGGAGCACCTGATTCCACCCGTTTCAGAAGCCAGGAACTCCTTTTTGAACCCTGTGTATGTGTATATACATCCATTGTGACATGGAAAACCCGTACAAAGTTTGCGTGTGACGTGATTTCGTTCAGCTAAGGATCCACCGAATGTTCTTCCACATCGGCTCGTCTAAATTCGGACTACGAATGCGTGTTGACCTTCATTCCCCTCACCTTCTCAGTCTTCTGGGGATCGATGGCGTACACACTGATTGGCGGCACCGCCGTGGGTACGGTTCTGACCCTCGTGTTCCTGCCTGCACTCTATTCAATCTGGTTTGCGAGGCCGACAGCCGTCGAAAGCGATGAAGCACAGCCCGTGCTGGCCCATTCGTAGCTGAGAGGCGATCACAAATATCTGAACTTCAGAAGAGGCGCAGGTCATTCGGTGGTACGAGACCGGAGCAGACGGCAACAACAAGTACCGAAAGGCAATCGTCGGCACGGTCGAGACCCTCGCGAATGAAGCAACCGCTCTGAAGGCAGCACAAGCGTTGCGCATCGACGCAAACCAACAAACCCCGCAGGCAGAGGCTCGGCCGGGCACGGTGGCCGCACTTGTTGCGCACTACAGGTTGAAGGAACTGGCCGGCGAACGCAACGGGAGAAAGGCTTTCGCGACACGCGCTGCGTACGAGTGCTACCTGGACAGTTGGGTCCTTCCCAAAGGAACGAAGGCAAAGATTCGGAATCTCACGAGTGCGCTCTTTTCAGACGCGATGCGATACGAATGGCTGGATCGAAATCCGATGAAGCTCGTTCGGCAAAGCGAGAGCGAATTCCCGATGTTCTGGAATTTGCCAAAATTCAACAAATCTGGGTGAGATGAAGGATGACGCGCACTCTTAATTTCGGGGATTGGGCGCTTATTGAACGCATATCAAACCCGCGACCTCTGCTTTTTTGGGGGTGTCATGAACCTAGATTCTTCAGATTCATGGCGGGGACGACGGGGCTCGAACCCGCGACCTCTGCCGTGACAGGGCAGCATTCTAACCAACTGAACTACGTCCCCTCGCCTTGTGAAAGCCCGGCAAAGCATTGCGCTTCGCCGCCTTACGCCGTTCTTGCGCTCAGCGCCCGAGCGGTCGGGAACTGTCACCATTCCCTGTTCGGATTGTACCAGGAAAGGGCGCGGCGGGTACAGCGGGTGCCGTGATTTCGACGAGCGGCTGCGGGTGCACTGGTTCTCTGCGGAGGAAACGCGCTTTCAGCCGGCGCTCGGGGGCCTGCTCACGTCCGTGAGGCGTTGCACGACACGGTCGCGGCCCAGCAGAGCCATCACTGCGAAGAGGCTGGGAGCGACGGCCTGGCCGGTGAGGGCGACACGCGACCCGTTGATGAGCGCACCGGCTTTGAGGCCCTTTTCGGCTGCCAACGCGCGCAGCAACTCTTCTGCGGAGGCTTCGGTGAAATCGGGCATGGCGGAATAACGCGTCGCCAGTTCGCGAAGAAGCGGGGGCAGGGTATCGTCTGCCAGGAATTTTGTAACTGCCGCGGGATCGTATTCGAAGCTGTCGCTGAAGTAGGCGCGGAATAGTCCGGTAAAATCCTTCAGACTGCGGGCGCGGGGCTTGAGCAGATCGATGGCCGCCAGGATCTCCTCCTGACTGCGATTCGGGGTGAAGTCCGCTGCCCGCCATTCGGTCTCGATGAGCGGGAGCAGATGCTGGGAGTCGCAGGCGCGGATGTACTCGGTGTTGAACCAGGCCAGCTTGTCCTTGTCGAAGACGGCGTTCGACTTCGAGATGCCATCGAGGGTGAAGAGCCGAATCAGTTCGTCGGACGAGAAGATTTCGCGCTCTTTATGCGCCGTTCCGGGCGACCATCCGAGGAGCGCCAGGAAATTGCGAAAGGCTTCGGGCAGGATGCCCATCTCTTTGTAGGCCATCACGGAGGTGGCACCGTGGCGCTTGGAAAGGCGCGTTTTGTCGGGCCCGAGGATCAGCGGCACGTGCGCGAACACGGGCAGGTCAGCGCCGAGTGCGCGGTATTGCAGGACCTGCTTCGGCGTGTTCGAGATGTGATCGGCACCGCGGATGATGTGTGTCAGCCGCATGTCGATATCGTCGGCGACAACGCTGAGGTGGTAGGTGGGAATGCCGTCGGAGCGCAGCAGGACGAAGTCTTCGATCTCTGCGTTGGCGAATTCCACTTTGCCGAAGACGGCATCGTCAAAACTGGTTGAGCCATGATCGGGGACGCGGAAGCGGACCGCGCAGGGCTCGCCGGAGGCTTTGCGCGCCGCAGCTTTCTGTGCGCCGATGGATCGACAGCGACGGTCGTACATGGCAGGGCGGCCTGCGGCAGTCGCTTCGGCGCGGCGCTGCTCCAGTTCTTCTTTCGTGCAGAAGCAATAGTAGGCGTGGCCGACGGCAACGAGCTTTTCGGCGGTCTCGCGATAGAGGTTAAGGCGCTGCGACTGGTAGAAGGGGCCTTCGTCCCAGTTGAGGCCAAGCCAGCTCATGCCGTCGAGGATGCCCTGAACCATCTCTTCGGAGGAGCGTTCGAAATCGGTGTCTTCGATGCGCAGGATGAAGGTACCTCCGAAGTGGCGTGCGAAGAGCCAGTTGAAGAGGGCAGTGCGCGCGCCGCCGACGTGCAAATAGCCGGTGGGCGACGGCGCGAATCGAACACGAGGAGGATTGGGAGTGCTGTTCGGCATGATCAGGACCAATCTCTGATCTTATCCGGTTTGCAAGGGCTCTTTAAGGATGCGCCGGCGGAACTGAGGATGGCTCACCACAAGGAGCACAGAGAAAGAGGTGCGCCGCTGGTGCATCTCTCTTCGGAGGGCCCGGAGCGTGGTGTCATACACTGAGGATGGACATGAATCCACCCACGATTCGCTGCGTTCTTCTCTGCCTGTCGCTGAGCCCGCTGATGGCGGGCGGGCAGAGTGCCACGTCGCATCGGCCGGCCACGGCGCCGCAAACGCATCATCCAGTCGAACATGCTACTCATTGTCCGGTGGCGGCGCCGCAGCTTTCGCCGAAGATTCCGACGACGCCGGCAACGCTGGGCTGTCCGAAGATTGAATACGCGCTGACGTATTTCGACACGAAGATCGGCACCGGAGAGCTGGCGCAGCCGCACAAGTGGTACACGGTGGCATACACGGGCTATCTGCCGGATGGCACCAAGTTCGATTCTTCGTACGACCATCCGGACCATCAGCCTTTCACGTTTCCATACGGCGCGCATCGGGTGATCCCCGGTTGGGACACGGGCTTTGAGGGGATGCATGTTGGGGGGAAGCGGCGACTGTTCGTTCCCTACCAGCTTGCGTATGGAGAAATGGGGCGGCCGCCGGTGATTCCGCCGAAGTCGGAGCTGATCTTTGATGTGGAACTGATCAGCCAGAGCGACACTCCTCCGCAAGCGCCGGCGATGCCGGGCCAGACTCCGCATCCGGGAGCGGCTCCGAGCGGCGGCACGCCTCCACCTGCGGGAGCACCACCGGCGGGAGCACCACCTGCGGGACAGGCGAATCCGCAGAGCGCGCCGACGACTGCGCCGCCCACCTCGCAGCCGCAGACGCATCCGACGCCCGCGCCGCCGCCGCAGACCACGCCGCCAGCGGGGAATCCGGCGACGAACCCACAGCCGCAGTAGTTCGTGACCAGAAACAGAAAAGGCCCTGTCCCGAAGAACAGGGCCTTTGCCATTTGGATCGTGCCGGTCTAGGTCACCAGCAGAACGCCTTCTGTCTTCTCCACGCCTTCCTTGGCTACGGGGCGGTAGTAGAGCTGGTTGTTCTCGAGATAAACCTCGAGAAAAGCCGGGCGCTCGTTGATGCCGCCGGCGATGAGGGCTTCCGAGAGCGGATCTTCGACGTAACGCTGCAGGGCGCGGCGCAATGGACGCGCTCCGTAGCTGCGGTCGACCATCGTCTTCTCGAGGATCCACTTCTTCGCATCCTCGGTGACCGAGATGGTGATCGCCTTCTGCGCCAGGTTCGCGTTCAGCTGCTGCACGAGCAGCTCGAGAATCTGGATCAGATCGGCGTCGGTCAGCGACTGGAAGAGGATGATCTCGTCGATACGGTTGAGGAACTCCGGATTGAACGTGCGCTTGACTTCGTTCTTCACCAGGTCCTCGATCTTCTCCATGACCAGGTCTTCGCGGTCGCTCTGGAAGCCCAGCCCCTGCTTGCGCTGGAGGTGGCGAGCGCCGATGTTCGAGGTCATGATGATGATCGTGTTCTTGAAATCGACTGTGTTGCCGAGGCCGTCGGTGAGCTGGCCGTCTTCAAACACCTGCAGCAGGATATTGAAGACGTCGGCGTGCGCCTTCTCGATTTCGTCCAGCAGGACGACGGAATAGGGCGAACGCTTTACGCGCTCGGTGAGCTGACCGCCTTCCTCGTAGCCCACATATCCCGGAGGCGAACCGATGAGCTTGGAGACCGAGTGCTTCTCCATGAACTCCGACATATCGAAGCGAATCAGGGATTTCTCGCTGCCGAAGAGGAATTGCGCCAGGGTGCGAGCCATTTCCGTCTTGCCAACGCCGGTCGGTCCGAGGAACAGGAAGGAGCCGATCGGACGGTGCGGGGACTTGAGCCCCGCGCGGGAGCGACGGATCGCGCGAGCGAGAGCGGAGATGGACTTGTCCTGGCTGATGACGCGCTTGTGCAACTCTTCCTCGACGCGCAGCAGCTTTTGCGTCTCCTCTTCCTTGATCGAAGTGATGGGCACGCCGGTCCACCGGCTGACGACCTCCTCGATGTCCTCGCGGCCGACGATGCCGGCGGTCGAGTCGTCGAGGTGGTACTTGTCGCGCAGAGAACGCAGGTTGTCGCGCTCCTTGCGCTCCTCGTCGGAATAGAAGCGGGCCTTCTCGAACTCGTGATTCGCGATGGCGTTTTCCATGCGGTGCACGATGAACTTGATCCGCTTCTGGACTTCGGTGATCTCCTCGGGCAGCGAAGTCTGGCGCAGTTTCACGCGCGCTCCGGCCTCGTCGATGAGGTCGATCGCCTTGTCGGGCAGGAAGCGATCCGAAATGTAGCGGTTCGAATGCGCGACGGCGAAGTTGATCGCGTCGTCGGTGTAGCTGACGGCGTGGAACTTCTCGTAGCGATCCTTGATGCCCATGATGATCTTGATCGCGTCTTCTTCGTTCGGCGGCGGCACCTTGACGGCCTGGAAGCGACGCTCGAGGGAGCGGTCCTTCTCAATCGATTTGCGGTACTCGCCGGGGGTAGTGGCGCCGATGCACTGGATTTCGCCACGCGACAGAGCCGGCTTGAGAATGTTCGCCGCATCCAGCGAACCTTCCGCGGAGCCAGCGCCGACGAGAGTGTGCAGTTCGTCGATGAAAATGATGGAGTTCTGATTCTCCATCAGCTCTTTCATGATGGTCTTCAGGCGCTCTTCGAACTGGCCGCGGTACTTGGTGCCGGCGACGATCAGCGACAGGTCCAGCGCCAGCACGCGCTTGTCAGCGAGGAAGCTGGGCACGTCGCCATCGGAGATGCGCTGCGCGAGACCCTCGACGATGGCCGTTTTGCCAACGCCTGGCTCGCCAATCAGCACGGGATTGTTCTTCGTGCGCCGGCACAGGATCTGAACCACGCGCTCCAGCTCCTGATCGCGCCCGACAAGGGGATCGAGCTGGGAGTCCATGGCGGCCTGGGTCAGGTCGCGGGAGAACTCGGCCAGCAGGCTCGACTCGCGATTGCGCTGCTGTTGGGGGGCTTTCTCCTGCGTGGCACGCGCGAGCTCTTCGCGGACGGCGAGCAGCTTGAGGCCGCGCTCGTGCAGGATTTCCGACGCGAAGCACTTCTCTTCGCGCAGGAGGCCGAGCAGCAGATGTTCTGTTCCGATGTGCTTGTGCGAGAGACGCTCCGCTTCTTCAGCGGCATAGGCCAGCACGCGCTTGCACTCGTTGGAAAGCGGCAGGTCGACGGAGGTGGAGACCTTCTCGCGGATCGTGGTGTGACCCTCGATCTGCTTCCGAATGGACTCTACCGAGGCGTGCGAGCGAAGAAACCGGTTGGTCAGGGCTTTATCTTCGCGGAGGAGGCCCAGCAGCAGGTGCTCGGTCTCGATATAGGGCGACCCGAACTGGCTGGCCTCATAGCGTGCGAAGAAGATGACGCGGCGCGCTTTTTCTGTGTAGCGTTCGAACATGTTCCCTCTGAGGGCCTCCAGCGGACCCGGCATTCCGGTCATGTATGCCGGAGCTGCGCGGAGCACATAGGGCCCTTCGTTCGTTTGAGCCTGTTCTCTTGCTCAGGCTCCCTGCTGCCACTCTGCCTGAATCCAGGGCAAATTTGAGTGGCCCCTGAGAGTGGTGCGCTCGTCCGCATCCATCCCGTTTTCCGGTTCGGCGCCGGGCTGCTTCTCCCGGGCGCCCAACCTGTTCCCTGCAAGCCTGCTTCCAACCTCGCGTGCTTAATCCGCGAGCGGGGAAACTCTTTCCAGACGGCCCTTTTCCAGCCGCAAAATCCTGCCACACCGACGCGCCAGCGCCGGGTTGTGCGTAACGATGACAGACGTCAGGTGGTGCGTTGTATGCAGGCGCTCAATTAAATCAAACACCAGATCGGCAGTCCGGTTGTCGAGGTCGCCGGTGGGTTCATCGGCCAGCAACACCCGCGGACACGTGACAAGCGCGCGGGCCAGCGCAACGCGCTGCTGCTCGCCTCCGGACAGTTTTCCGGCCCGGTGCGTAACCCGGTCGCCCAATTCGACTTCCTTCAACCACTGCTCCGCGCTTCTGAAGGCTTCCGCCTTCGCCTGACCCCTGGCCAGCAGGGGCATCGCCACATTCTCAAGTGCCGTAAATTCCGGCAGCAGATAATGAAACTGCCACACATACCCCACCTCCCGATTACGGAAGGTGGCGGCCTGCCTGGCGCTCAGAGAACTCAGTTGAATTGAGGCGCAGTATACGTCACCCCTGGAAGGGGTATCAAGCGCGCCTAAAATGTGCAAAAGAGTGCTTTTTCCTGCCCCCGACTGGCCCACGATAGCCAGCATTTCACCTTCTGCAATGTCGAGGTCCAGCCCGTCAAAAAGTACCAGTCGTCCTCGGCCTGTTGTGTATTCCTTGCTGAGATCCCTGACGCTGATAACGATTGGATGGACTTCCCCGGGGGAAGGACTCAAAGCGGCGGCGGAGGCCTGGTTGCTTGTGAGGGGGTGCTCCGGGAGGGGATCCGTTCCGGGAGAGTCCATGTTCATATCCGAGCCGGGGACGGGTTCCATACCTACCTCTACCACCCAGGTCCTGAAATGGGAATAACCATTTCAGTCCATTGGACGCACGAGTGAGGAAAACGGGACACGTGAGTGCCCGCGCCGGAACATTGGTGTCGCATGGTGGCGTTCGGCAGGTCACAACGGGGCCGTGACCCGATCAGCGCGGGTGAGCTTCAGCCAGCAAATCGGCGAACTCCGGCGTGTCGCGGAGAGCCGCAAAGGCTTCGCTCTCCGTCAGGCGGCGTTGATCCCTGAATCCCTCGTTGAGGGCTTTCCGCAGCCAGGGTAATGCAGCTTCCGGATGGTCGCTGGCCGCGCGCAGTTCGGCGATGCAGAAGTCGATGGAGGCGCGTTCGCGATCGGCGGTCCCACCCTGCACGATTTGCTGATTTTTCAGATCGAAAACTTCGACATCGAGCGCGAACGCCTTGCGATAGGCTTCGGCCCCGCGGGCCGTCTTGCCCTCGGCAAAATACGCGGTTCCCAGATTCACAAGGTAGACCGCAGAGCGGGGAGCGAGAGCTAATGCCCGCCGGTAGTAGTGAATCGCGGCCTTGTATTTCCGCTCGGCGAAGTAGGTTGCGCCGAGGTTGTTCAGAGCATCGGCGTAGTTCGGATCCAGTTGCAGGGCTCGCTGGTAGTTGCTGCGCGCTTTGCCAATTGCGAGCAGATGATGCCAGGCGATCCCGGCCTTATTCCAGAGGACTGCGTTCATCGGCCCGCGGCTGTAGACGTACGTCGCCTCGACGTACCGGTGCTGATTCATCAGCAGGTCACCAAGCTGTTCGGGCGGCATTGAGGCGAGGGCCGTCTCGAACGGGACCTCCTGAACGGCGGACTGTGCGTGACAACCGGACCAACCGAGCAGCAGGAGCACGGTCCAGGCAATTCGCCTGACGGCGAGCGTGCGGTGCATAAACTACTCCTCCGCGTGCCCTCGAAGAGGAGAGATGTAGTCGGAGCGGGCGGAGTGGCCGGATTGGGTTTCACAATCCGGAAGCCCCATTTCACGCGATCATCAGATTTGGCTTGCAGGCGCCGCTGGGGCGGAGCATGGTCCGCTCCCGCGGCCAGGCGGGAGGCGAAAAACGGCCGGAGTGAGGCTGGAAAACCCGCGCACCTTCACTCCGGTCCCCAAAGGCTGGATTCGCGTCGCCGATCGCTGGGCTAGTGCTGTTTCTCTTCGGCCATCAGCTGGGCAAACTGTGCCGTCGTGCGGAGCTGCGCAAAAGCTTTTTCTTCCATGACTTTGCTGCGATCCTTAAAGCCTTCGTCAAAGGCTTTGCGCAGGTACTCCACCGCCAGGTCGAGTTTGCCTGACTGGGCGAAGAGTTCGGCAATGCAGAAGTCCTGCTGGGCTCGATCCACGCGGTCACTTGGCGCGGGGACGAGATGGCTGGCGTCGGAGCCGAAGACTCCGGGGTCAAGCTGAAACGCCCGCTGGTAGGCTGCGAGCCCATGCCTGTAATCCCGCCGCGCAAAGTAGGCCGTGCCCATATTGGCGGCGATGACGGCGTTATCGGGCATCAGCTTGAGCGCTTTCTGGTAAAGGCGGATCGCCTTCTTGTAGTCCCGCTTGGCGAAGTATGCCGCGCCGAGATTGTTGAGGGCTTCCGGATAGTCGGGACGAATGAGCAGCGCCTTCTGGTAGTCCTTTCTGGCCAGATCAACCGCCGAGAGGTGCTGGTAGGCGATGCCCATCTTGTTGAGGACGACTGCGGTCTGGTTCGCTTCGCGGTAGGCTTCGACCGCCTCGAGATAGCGACCGCGCGCCATCATCAGATCGCCACGTTCCTCTGCGGGAAGCGAGGCCAGGCCGAGGGTTGCCGAAGCCTGAGCGGCAATTTCCGCGGCCGGCAGAGCACAGGGGGAGAGGACGCATCCTGTGAGGAGGAGGGCAGGAAGCAGGAATCCGGGGATTTTCCGCATGGGGGCCTCCCTGATCTTCTGCCGTGCATTGTGCGCCTGGTGAGTGGCAGGTTGCCATAGCCAGTGACAATATTTTTCCCCTGACCACCGGGAGGCGGACTGAGGCCGCCGCGGAAGCTGTGACGCGCCAGAGTCATAGCTGGTACCTAAAAAGTAGCTTGCCCAGCGCAACAAATGAGGTAGAGTCCGGATCAATATACACAGCGAGCTTCTTCAGCCGGAACCGGAGAAGCGAATTCGATGGAGCCTCTCCACCCCGGCGCGGGAAGAAGCGCGGAGGAGAGAATGATCCCCGAACGGCACCCCCTGCGCCAGCTGTTCCACGAACTTGTTGCTGAGTGCTACTCCACCCATTCCGGAATCGAAGATCCCGAACTAACCAGCTACATCGGCGATCTGCTCACAGATTTTTCTGCTACCGAGAACCTTTACCGGATCCGCGACGCTCAGGGCCGGCCGGTGAAAGCGATCCGGGAAATGGTCGTCGCGGCTGACCCCATTTTCGGGGCGGCCTCGTCTTTCGACGAGGAGCGGGAGGTGCGGCGCCACATTGGCGATTACGCGCTCTTTGCAACGGGGATGTATCCGGAATCGACGCAGTTGTGGCGGCACAGCGGAGAGTCCAGCTTCATCGAGATGGTCCGCACGGGGAAAGAAAGCTATTACATCGTGTCGCAATTCGACTTGTTTGAGTACAGGGAGGAAGCGCCGCTCTTCGGACGGTTGTCGGAGGAGTTCGAGCGCTGCATGTACGGGTTGAGCCATGTGCGGGAAGAGCTGGGCAAGATGGGCGGGATGATTCAGTAGGGCCGCTCCCAAAGTTCGGCTCCCGCTAAAAGCAGCGGCGGGGAATAGTGGCTAAGTTGCTATATACCCGCGTACCGCGTCAGCCGATTACTCAAGAACCGGGCCTCATTACCGGAAAGCTGCCCCACTCCGGGACATTTGCGCTTACACTTCGTGCCAGGTAGCAACCGCCGACGATTCCCGTTCGTTGGCTTCCGCGGCGAACTGCAGAACGGACGCTGATGCCGCGCTTCCGTTCCCCAGGGAGCAACTCCTCATTGCTGGCAGCCGACCCTGGCCGGGGCTGCCAGCTTCGCGGATGGGTTTCACCCCACCAAAGCAGCGTTACTTCCGGGATGTTTTGGCCGGCACGATCCGGCGCAGAACCGTGCCGGAGCCGTTATGGGCACACTTGCACTCGTCCTTTCCTTTCCCGCTATGTTTGGGGCACTGCTGCTGTGGGCTACGCATGGGCACACCTCCGATGCGGACAACGAGGATCCTGGGG
>DATEPN010000614.1:0-3572 GCA_035273225.1 Acidobacteriaceae bacterium
CACGGCTCCTGCCGCAGCGAACACCGTCCAGGCTTCCAGCGAAAAAGAGACCATCGTCGAGAACGAACTCTACCGCATCGTCTTCAGCAATCGCGGCGCCGACGTGAAGTCCTGGATCCTCAAGAAATATAAGGACGACGCCGGCAAGCCGCTGGACCTGGTCAACAGCGATACCGCCGCCAAGCTCGGCGTCCCGCTCTCGCTCTTCACCTACGACGCGGGACTGCGCACCCAGCTCAACTCCGCGCTTTACGTTCCGTCGACCACCGGCAGCGTCGCCGCTCCCGCCACCGTTCAGTTCGACTACTCCTCTGGCGGACTCACGGTTCACAAGAGCTTCAGTTTCGATTCCACCTATGTGATCCAGGCCGAGGTCTCTGTCACGCGCAACGGCGCTCCGGTCGCCGCCATGCTCGCCTGGCCCGGAGGACTCGGCGACGAGAGCACGCCCCATGAGTACGCGACCGAGGCTTTCTCCCAGTCCATCAGCGGCAAGACCGATCAGATCGCCTCCAAAAAAGTCGTCGGCGGCGAGACCCTGCATGGCGAGTTCGACTACGCCGGCATCAGCGATCTTTATTTCGCAGCCATCTTCATACCGGATACTCCGGCCGACAGCAGCGTCGTCACGCTGCATGACAGCGTCGACATTCCCCGCGACCGGCAGCACCCCGCGCCGAATGCGACCGACAAGGAATCCGTGCTCGGCGCGGCCGTTGGCTCCAGCGCCGGCGTGCTGAAGACGCGCCTCTTTGCCGGACCCAAGTCGATTGACCTGCTGACTTCCGTTCACACCGCCAACGGCAAGAGTCTCGAACCCGTCGTCAGCTTCGGCTGGTTTAGCTGGGTCGCCAAGCCCATGCTGCTGGTCCTGCGCTTCTTCGTCGTGCACGGAGTCGGCAACTGGGGCTGGTCCATCCTGATCCTCACCTTCATCCTCAACCTCGCCATGATTCCCACGCGCGTCATGATGATGAAGTCCTCGCTCAAGATGCAGCGCATCCAGCCGCAGATTGACTCGATTAAGGCCAAATACGCGAAGTACAAGACGACCGACCCGCGCCGCCAGGAAATGAACAAGGAGATGTTCGACCTGCAGCGCAAGGAAGGCGTCAACATGTTCGGCGGCTGCCTGCCGATGCTGCTCCAGTATCCCCTGCTCTACGGCTTTTACGAGATGCTGGAGTACTCCATCGAACTGCGCCAGGCACACTGGCTCTGGCTGCCGGATCTCTCCGCGGCCGATCCGTGGCACATCCTCCCCGTCTTCGTCATCGTGTCCATGTTCCTGTCGCAGTTCCTCACGCCCTCGCCCGGCATGGATCAGAACCAGCAGCGCATGATGGCCTTCATGATGCCGGTGATCTTCGGCTTCATGATGTGGAACCTCGGCTCCGGTGTCGACCTCTACTGGGTGGGCAGCAACATCATGGGCGTGGGCACGCAGATGGTCATGAACCGCACCAGCATGGGACGCGAGATGCGGGAAATCGCTGCCAGGCGCGCCGCCAAAAAACGCGCAGCCGCCAGAAAGTAAGGCCCGCAGGGAATACCACGCAAGTTCTCAGGCGCGTGCCGTAGACCGCGCAAACTGTGATTTAATTACGTCGGGACACGATATACCCAGCGATGCCCATCGAAGATTACTCCGCAGCCGCACAAAAAATCGCAGAGTTCCTCAAGACCCTCACCACCCTGGGCGGACTGCGCCTGAAATACCGCATCACCGCCGGTCCCGGCGCCGCCGATCCCGCCGGACTCGAAGCCCGCGAGATCTACGTCGAACTCGCCGGGCCCGATGCCGGCCTGCTCACCCAGCGCGGCGGCGAGCTGCTGCGCGCCCTCGAGCACGTCGCCGCCAAAATCCTCCGGCTCGAAAACGAAGAGCACGACAAAGTCTCCTTCGACGCGGAGAACTTCAAGGCGCTGCGCGCGCGCGAACTGCATCTGGCCGCCGAAACCGCCGCCGAGCGCGTCAGCCGCACCGGCCAGCCCTACAGCTTTGCTCCCATGAGCAGCCGCGAGCGCCGCATGCTGCACCTCGCCTTCCGCGACTACGACCAGCTCGAGACCGCCTCCAGCGGCGAAGGCCTCAACCGCTACGTCGTGGTCTATCCGAAGGGCCACGCGCACGAGGCCTCCGCTTCCCGCCCCAGCCGCCCCATGGGACGACGCCGCTAGCATTGGGA
Source organism: Acidobacteriaceae bacterium (assembly GCA_035273225.1). Taxonomy (GTDB): domain Bacteria; phylum Acidobacteriota; class Terriglobia; order Terriglobales; family Acidobacteriaceae; genus Palsa-343. The sequence continues at coordinate 2,190 of DATEPN010000614.1, forward strand.
ACCACTCCGGCCATCGCGTTCGGAGCACATGGCAAACGAACGTAGTGCCTGTATGAAACGCACTGCCAAAAACATCGCTGACCTCCCGCTGCACGATCGTGCGCTGATGGCATTGCGCGTGGCGGTCAGAAAAGCAATCGCCGAAAACCGCAAACTCGGTGTGCCCGTCTACATCTGGCGCAACGGCCGGGTCGAAGAGTTGCCTCCCCCAGTCCCACGCACCCGCAAAAAGCGCTGAGAAAGCGAAACCGAACGGCGCCGTTACCGGCACCGGCGCAGCCGCACTCCAATCCCCGAGCGACCGTCCCGCCACAATCCGGAATCCAACCTCACTGTGCTTTGTCTCTGGACGTCGCCGCGCCGCCGCTCACCCGCGCACAAGCACACCAGAGGGAATAATCCGGTGAAGACCGTCATCCTCTCACTCACTCTGCTGAGTGTTGCCGTCACGTGCTCGGCGGAATCCGAACGCGCCAAAGACATGCAGCGCCTCGACCGCGCCGCCAGAGTCCTCGAAGAAACCGTGCGTGCGCCCGATCAACGCATCCCTGACCACATTCTGCGGCAAGCCCGATGCATCGCGGTGGTGCCGCACCTGGTCAAAGGAGGGTTTGTCTTCGGAGCCGAAGAGGGCAAGGGCGTCGCCACCTGCCGCACCGCGCGCGGCTGGAGCGCGCCCGCGTTCATCCAGATGGGCGGCGGCAGCTGGGGCACGCAGTTCGGCGTCGAAGCGGTCGATCTCGTCATGGTGGTCCGGGGCCGCGAAGGCATGGAGAAGCTGCTCGCGAGCAAATTCGAAATCGGACGCGATGCATCCGCCGCCGTCGGTCCTGTCGGCCGCCACTCTTCTGAAAACACCGACGTCGCGCTGAATGCGCTCATCCTCACCTACTCCCGCGCGAAAGGCGCCTTCGTGGGCATGACCTTCGACGGTGCCGTCGTCAAAACCGACAACGATGCCCGGCGCGCCATGTACGGACGCCGCGTGACCAGCAGCGAGGCTCTGCTGGGCCGCATCGCTCCCCCTGCCGGAGCGCGGCCGTTTCTGCGCGCCGTGCGATTCGCGGAAGGGCAGGCAACGCCCCACCGAAGGACAAGGCGCATTCACTACCGCCGCCACGCGGTCCGGCGAACGGTCCGGCGCACACACCGGACCCTGCTCTGATCGAACCATGCCTGCTCACTGGCCGGCGCGGATTCCTTAGCTGTCCATCGCGACGGTCTCGCACTCCTCTCATTCCGCGCCCACCTCGGATTTCGGCGGCAGCAGCCACAGCACCGCCACGGCCCCGATCAATACAAGAGACAGAAAGGGCCGGTACCAGGCCGCGGGAATCGCTGCGGCGTAAAGCGAAACCGACGCAATCTGCTTCCCCCAGCTGA
>DATEPN010000615.1:0-2290 GCA_035273225.1 Acidobacteriaceae bacterium
GCCCGGCACGCGCGCGGCGCTGGCGGAGGGCATCATCGAGCGCAACCGCGGGCGCGTTCGTTTCGAGAACCTCGAGACGACCGGCGATGTCTGCGAAGGCAGCCGGGTTGAGGTCTACGGGCGAATGCGGAACTACTACCGTCCCGATGCCAGCACTCGTCGCATGGCATCGTAGGCTGCGGTCAACGACCAGACAAACGCCACCGAAACCTCGGTGGCGTTTTTGCTGTTCAGCCGATCCTCTCCACGATAAATTCTGATTTTCACCACAGAGGGGAATCAGAATCAGAAAAGCGATTCCAGGTCGAGGGATGCGCCTGCTGCCGCTGGCGGCGGCCACGTACTTCATGGTCTCCGGCGGGCCGTATGGAATTGAGGAGATCCTCGATGCGGGCTACGCCCGCGCGCTGATTCTGCTGCTGGCCGTGCCGATCCTCTGGAGTCTGCCGACAGCGCTCATGATCGGCGAACTCGCCAGCGCGCTGCCCGAGGAGGGTGGTTTCTACGTGTGGGTTCGGCGCGCGCTCGGGCCGTTCTGGGGATTCCAGGAAGCCTGGTTGTCGCTGACCGCCAGCATCTTCGACATGGCAATCTACCCCACGCTGTTCGTGCTGTATCTCGGCCGCCTGGCTCCGGCGTGGACAGCCGGATGGCATGGGGCGGCATGGGAACTGGGCCTCATCGCGATCTGCTGTATCTGGAACTTGCTCGGCGCCCCTGCCGTCGGAGACGGCTCGCTTGGGCTGTTCGTTCTGCTCCTTTCGCCTTTTGCCGTGCTGGTGGCCTTTGCCGTTGTGCGCGGAGCGCATCCGGCGGCCCCGGCCATCCCTGCTGCGACCGAACATGCGGGGCTGAGCACTGCCATCCTGGTCGCGTTGTGGAACTACATGGGATGGGACAACGCCTCAACCGTGGCGCGGGAGGTGGACAATCCGCAGCGGAACTATCCCCGGGCCATCCTGATGGCGGCCGGCATCGTGACGCTTTCGTATGTGATCCCGCTGGCCGCCATGGCATGGGCGCGCGTGCCGGTCGCGGCGTTCACCACCGGATCGTGGGCCGATGTGGCGCGTTCGATGGCGGGCGGCTGGCTGGGGCTGGCGATTGTCGCGGGGGGAACCCTGACGGCACTCGGGATGTTCAATGCGCTGACGATGTCGTACGCACGTTTGCCTATGGCCATGGCCGAGGACGGGCTGCTGCCGCCGGTGCTGGCGCGCACCAATGCGCGCGGCGTGCCTTGGGTGGCGGTTCTGGCCTGCGCCGTCGGCTGGGCGTTGGCGCTGCCCTTCAACTTCGAGCGACTCATCTCGCTGGACCTGATCCTCTACGGCGTGAGCCTGATCCTTGAGTTCGTTGCGCTGATCGCTCTGCGCATCCGCGAGCCGGAACTCGAGCGTCCGTTCCGGGCAGGGAACTTCGTCATGGCCTGCATCCTGGGTGTTGCGCCTGCGGGACTGATCGTCTACGCCATGGACGCGGCGCGGGGCGAACGCATGGCGCACGTCCCCGCGCTTCTGCTGGGCGCGATCATTGCCGCAGGCGGGCCCCTGTTTTATGTGATTTCGCGGAGACTGTGGGCCAGGGATATCATGGCGGTCTCCGCGGCGGATTGATTACCGCTGCGCTCCTGCCTCAATCAGCTTTCGCTCATTGGTTTCCTGGTAATTGCGGACGGCGTACATGACGCGATCGCGGGCGTATCCGGCGTCGTGCCAGCCCTTGATCTCCACGCGCTTGCCTTCGAGATCCTTGTAGATGGAGAAGAAGTGGGTGATCTCTTTCAGCATGTGCGGATAGATCTCCGAATAATTCCACACGTCGGTGTAGCGGGGATTCTTGCGCCCGACGGCCAGCACTTTTTCGTCCAGAACGCCCTGGTCGAGCATCTCCAGCAGGCCGATGGGCCGGACTTCCATGACGCAGCCGGGGAAACTCGGCGCGTCCACCAGCACCAGCACATCCAGCGGGTCGCCGTCGTCGCTCAGCGTGGAAGGCACAAAGCCGTAGTCGCCCGGATAATGCACCGGGGAGTAGAGGTTGCGGTCCAGACGGAAGACGTGCAGCTTCTTGTCGTATTCGTACTTGTTGATGCCCTCCGCCGGAATTTCGATCACGACGTTAAAGATTTCAGGCGCTCTGTCGCCGACGGGGAGTTCAAGGTAATTAATCATCTCGTTTCCAGTATCGCTGATGTTTGAGATGCGTGGGAAAGCCGGGCAAAGGCGCGGAAGGGGCTGGATTTATAATCGGCCACAATGAAGGCACATGTTTACGTCACGCTGAAAAA
>DATEPN010000616.1:0-5544 GCA_035273225.1 Acidobacteriaceae bacterium
GCCCTTGAGTGCGAACTTTCCCGAAACGTCCGTCGGAATGCCGTTGAACCACTGGACCCGCGACATTCCGGCGCGGGCCTGATTGACCAAAGAAGGAGAAAACGTGTGAACCCAGTTCACCACGCCGCTGTGGAACGGGTAGTCATTGTTGGCCGGGAACGTGATGGGCAGGACCACCTTTGTGAAGAGGTCATAGCCTTCGCCATCGGAATAGCGGAACATCAGCGAGTCTTTCGAACTCAGGTTCCAGTCCACCCGCAGGTCGCCTTGATTATTATGGACAACCTGGGATGTAGGAGCGCCGTAGTTATTGCGATCCGGGGTGCCGGCGTCCGGTGTGCGGTTCGGCATGGGGTAGATCTCAGGATGCGCGAACAGGTACGCAGCTACCGGGTTTCTGAGTGGGATTTGATTGTTTGGATACGGCGACGCGTTCGTATAACCGCCGGTGGGGTTAGTCGCCGACATGGCGGAGTTGTAAAGCTGGCGACCAGGGGTCGTCAGGATTTCGGAGAAATCACAGGTTGGAACCCCGTTGGTCGCGGGACAGTTCCGCATCTTCGCCGTGGCCACGCTTGCCGTACCGGTGCCCGCCGAGATGTTCCGGGCGCCTTCGTAATCGCCGAAGAAGAAGAGCTTGTTTTTGAAGACGGGTCCACCAAACGTCGCACCAAACAGATTCTGATGGAAGACGCCTTTGGGAATGGGCGTGGGGTGATTGTTGTTGCTCCACAGGTTCGCTGTCAGAGCCTGGTTCTCGTAGTAATCGTACAAGCTGCCATGGAACTGGTTCGTTCCCGCCTTTGTCACCAGAATGATCTCGCCGCCGTTCACGTCTCCGTATTCGGCATCGGCGTTCCCCGTTATGGTCCGCATCTCCAGGATCGCTTCCGGTGCGGGGTTGTAACCAACCAGATTGTTGGTCGTCTCGTTGATCTCTACGCCATCCATGACGTAGTTGTTGCCCTGCTGGCGATTGCCGTTGAACGATGGCTGGCTGGCGGGACTCGTGTCGCGCTCATAGCCGTTTTGCCCGCCCTGCGTGTCGTAGCGGGGCAGGACGGCGCCCGGGACAAACACCGCCGCAACCTGGAAATTGAGCCCGCTGAGCGGAAGATTCTCAATCGTGTTCGATGAGACCGTCGTACCCAGGGTGGAATTCTGCGTCTGCAGGACCGCCCCCTCCGAAGAGACGCTTACGGTTTGCGAGACCTGGCCTACAGCAAGCTTCACATCGATGCGCGCTATTTGATCGATCTCCAGCGTGAGGGGACCAACCGTCGTCTTTTGAAATCCCGCCGCGGTGGCGCTAACGGTGTAGTTCCCAATCGGCAGGAACTGGAAGTTGTAAATTCCGCTCTGGTCCGATCGGGTCGTGGTGGTCACACCCGTTGCAACATTCAGGGCAGTGACTGACGCGCCGGGAACGGCGGCGCCGCTTTGGTCAAGCACCGAGCCGGTAATCCTCCCGGTGATGGTCTGGGCGTATGCCGCGCTGGTGCCAAACAGCGCAGCGGCCAGCAGCAGACATCCAAACACAATTGCACTGCACGAACGCGTCCTCATGAGCATGACCTCCAAAAGAGATTGACAGCTATACAGCAATGCCGCTTTTGTGAGCGGCTTCTCAAGGCGATACGGCAATCCAGCGAACCGCCCGGCACTAGCCCGGCAAATGCGGCGGTGTATCGCGGAACGGTAATTCTGAAACGCAGGGCCCGACTGGAGATATCACAGCGTCACGCGTAATCCAAAGCACACGTCACCTGTGATCCTTGCAGCTATATAGCAATGCGGCCACACATGTCAAGCGGATGATAGGGCTGTAAGCTCAATCCTTCGCGGGCGCGGTTACGTGGCCGCGCTGCGGCTGCATCCAACCATGGAATCGGCTGTAGCGGAAATGTCTATACTCTGATCACGCATGCCGAGCACGGCTCCAGGCTGTCCGTGCGGTCCCCGAGATTCAGAATGCTGCACCTCGCAAAGGAGAATGACTGTGATCCATAGAACCAGGTTGTGGGCGGTCGCCGCTGTGGCGCTATCCATGGCAATGCCGGTGTTTGCGCAAAGCGGTGAAGCCACATACAAAGCCAAGTGCGCCATGTGCCACGGCGCCGATGGGCTCGCCACGTCGGGCATGGCCAAGGCGATGAAGGTCCCATCCGTAAAGTCGGAGGACTTCACAAAGCTTTCCGAGTCGGAAATGGTGGCTGCCACGGAAAGCGGCAAAGGCAAGATGCCGGCGTACAAAGGCAAACTGACCGACGCGGAGATTAAGGAAGTGGTCGCCTATATGCGGGGGCTCGAGAAAAAGTAGCACCTACTGTGGACGGCCGCAGCCTGGCGACTGCGGCCGTTTGCATTTATTGCGAATGCAGCAGAGCACACAGTCTCGTTTTGATCGCCCTGAGGTCCGTCTCCCCTTCGAAGCGCGCGCGTATGATCCCAGTGCGATCGATCAGAAATGTCACGGGCAATCCGAGCACCCCGCCATAGAGCTCACCGAGTTTCGCATCCCCCATCAGCACCGGATAATTTGGCTGGACCCCGCGCAGGAAGGTGCGAACCGGATCAACGTCGTCATCCATCGAAACGGCAACAATCTGCAATCCTCGCGGACCGTATCGGGTCTGCCACCCAACGAACCGGGGCATCTCGACGCGGCACGGAGCGCACCAGGTCGCCCAGAAATTGAGCAGGATCACCTTGCCACGGTAGGCGGACAGCGTGATGCGAGAGCCATTGAGGTCGCTGCGCGCGAAGGGCGGTGCCGGACGGTTGACGAGCGTCGCCGCCAGCAACGGGAGCGGCGCGGTCAGCACGACGGCAGCAGCGACGGCCCGGAAAGCCCCTTTCACCCTACTGCGATTTCTCGGCACGGTAGCCTTTCGCAACCCAGTCGGCGCCGAAGTTGTTCGCGATGTACAGCGCCCGGGCTTGGGTGAAACCCATCTGATGCAGCAACTGCCAGGCGGGCGCGATGTTCGGGCATTTGTCCCACGGGCAGCATCCGCAGTAGACCACGATCTCCTGGGTGCGGGGCAGATTGGCCACCCGGGCGCGGATCGCATCGAGTCCGGCAGGCCGTGAGCCCGGACCGGTGTACTCGGATCCCGGAATATGCGATTCCTGGAAAAGCACACGTGACCCGACCTGCAGAATGAGCAGATCGTGCGGGTGGGCCTGGAGTGCGCGATTCAAATCGGCGGGCTGAATCAGCTGGTCGTGCGGGATCGTCGTCGCGCTGACATGATCGGAGGACTGCGCGCGCAGAACAGACGCAAAGAGGAGCATCAGCACGCCGAGAAGCGTGCTGATGCGCTTGTGCGAAGTCATCGGCTTCCCTCCCTGCCAGTGTAACGAGCACCCCAGGCCTATCGCTCGTTAAGCACCAGCACCTGGATCGAATAGGGCGGCATCGTGTGGTGCAGGTCGCTGCCTGCTGCCTGCAGCGGAGCTTCCACCGGCACGATGTTGCGCGGCTCGCTGAGAGTGTTCGTGGCCTGCGTGTCCCTGGCGCTGAGCGTTACAACTTTCCCGGTGCCTGCTAAGCTGGCGCCGTCCAGTTTGATCTCAACCGGCTGCGGAATAGAATCAGCATTCACCAGTTTCACGTACACGCGACTCTTTTTCGAATCGCGCGTGATGGAGTAGAAGAATCGCGATCCCCCGCCCTGCTCACTGGACTGAGGTAGCTGGTCCCCGAGATAGGTCGAGAACATCACCTGCGCGTAATAGCTGGGCGAGCCATAGCTATGAATCGCGTCATAGCCGATCAGGTCCGTATCCCACTGCAAACCGCCAGGATTCACGTTTGTGAAGAGCGGCGCGTACGACGCCATGACAATCAGATCGCTGTTGCGCTCCATGCCGGTCATCCACGCGGCGTCGCCCAGCGTGGCCCCGAAGTTCGGTGTAGGAAGGCCCTCGCGTGTCGCCCACTCGCCGACGAAGATCTTCGGACCGTTGCGGTCGGCATTGTCGTAATGGTGGACGTCGTGGAAGAACTCCGTAGCCCGTTTGTAATAGTGGTCATCGAGGACATCCGGCTTCATCGTAGTGATCGGTGCGGTCGCGATCAGTTGCAGGTCCGGGTATTTCGCCTTGATCGCCTTATAGAACTGCTGATACCGCTCGCCATAACTGCCCGATTTGTCGAACTGATCTTCGTTCCCAATTTCGACATACGTTAGATGGAACGGCGCCGGATGGCCGTCTTTGGCACGCTCTGCGCCCCACTTCGTATTCGTGTCGCCTGTCACATACTCAATCTCCTCGAGCGCGTTTTGCACGTACGGCTCGAGGTCTGCGCCGGGATTGACGTGCTCGCCGCGCAGCGAATATCCGGCATAAACGGCCAGCAGCGGATTCATGTGCAGGTCTTCACACCATTCGAGGAATTCGAGCAGACCCATGCCGTCGGTGGATTGATAACCCCATGGGCTCGGGTGTGTCGGCCGGTCCACCAGTGGTCCAATCGTCTTCTGCCACTCGAATCGTTCCGCAATCGTGTTGCCCTCGAGATAATTGCCGCCAGGGAAGCGGAGAAAGGCCGGATGCATCGCCGCGAGTTTCTCCATCAGGTCGATGCGGTTGCCGTTCGCGCGATTGTGGTAGGTGGGCGGAAACAGCGACACCAGATTCAGCCAAAGCGTGCCTGCATGCTTCACCGTCAGTTCCAGGTGATTGGCTGCGGAGGGCTGAGCAGCGCCGGTCTTCAGCGTGTACGTGTACTCCTTCCACTCGCCGCTGATGCCGGTGACAGTCGCGGACGCGAGGGTCACACCCGACTGATTGCCGACCAGGCTGGCAGTCACTGCATCAATGCCGGATTCGGCCTTTGCGTAGAACGAACCTTTGTAAGCCGTGTTCGGGCCAACGGCCATGCCCCAGTAGCCGATGTTGATGACGCCCGCGGGGTCGCTCGCATCGGCCTGCTGCACGTCGAGCTTCATGCTGCTGGGCAGCGCCGGACTCGGCCCCGTGCTCTTGTCCTCCGACATGGCGGCCTGCGCGTTACCCTTCTCGAGCAAATACCAGTCGAGGATGCCGCTCCAGTCGCTGCCGAAGGTGCGGTTGCGCACCATCTCGGCGTAGAGACCACCGTCGTAGGAGTAATTGATCTCCTCGGTCATCAGGCCGTAGAGGGTCGGGCTCACTTTGCCCTGAGATTGCCCGGGGTGAATGGTCAGCACGGCAGTGTCGGGTCCCTGAGCGATTGCGGAGCCGGCGAGGAGCAGCGGGAGCAAGAAAGCGTTTACGCGAATAACGGTTCGGACAGGCATCGGTGAACCTCCGGGTCGTGAATGTAGGCGGAAAACAGCGGCAGCGCGGAGCCCCGCACTTCTGAAACAAGCAGGGTATCAGAACTTGCCGCAGCGAACGAGCAGATTCAACGGGAGTTGCGCCGCCCCACCGCTGGACCTCTCTGCTTCCCCTGCGGCGGTTCGACGCTCTGACCGGGCGCCGGCACCCACGGCTGACAACTCGGGCACCACCAGGTAGAGCGCGCGCCCAGCCCTTGCCGCCGCATCATGATCA
>DATEPN010000617.1:0-2288 GCA_035273225.1 Acidobacteriaceae bacterium
GGAGAAGCTGGCGGAGATCGCGATGCGGTCGGCGATGAGCGCGGAGGTGACCTTGTCGAGGGCGAGTCCGCCGTACTGCTCCGGGATGTCGACGGCCATGAGGCCGAGACTGCCGGCTTCGCGGAGCAATTCGCGGGTGACGGAGAAATCCTTGGCCTCGATTTCGGCGGCGCGGGGCAGGATGGACTTCTCCGCGAATTCGGCAGTCGTTCGGGCGATCTCCTGCTGCTCGTCGGAGAGGTCTTCGAGGGTGAAGATGTCGTCGGGTGTGGCGTTCGAGATCAGGAAGGAGCCGCCGGGGATGACGTTCGGGGTCGTAGCTGTGGCCATGGGCCCTCCGCAGGGCAATGGTACGCCGGTTGGACGCAGCGGAAGGGAATCAGGTGGTCCGCTCAGTTGAGGTTCTCGAAAATGCCGGCCGCGCCCATGCCGCCGCCGACGCACATCGTGACCAGGCCGTAGCGGGCGTTGCGGCGCTTCATCTCCTGCAGGATGGTGGCGGTGAGTTTGGCGCCGGTGCAGCCGAGGGGGTGGCCGAGGGCGATGGCTCCGCCATTGACGTTGACCTTGGCCGGATCGAGGCCAAGCTGGCGGATGACGGCGAGCGACTGTGCGGCGAAGGCCTCGTTGAGTTCGATAACGTCGATCTGGTCGAGCGTGAGGCCGGCGAGTTTGAGCGCTTTCGGGACGGCGAACACGGGCCCCATACCCATCTCTTCCGGATCGCATCCGGCATAGGCGTAGGCGACGAAGCGGGCCAGCGGGCGGATCCCCATCTCGCTTGCCTGCTCTTCGGACATGACGACGGCGGCAGCGGCTCCGTCGGAGGTCTGCGAGGAATTGCCGGCGGTGACGGTGCCTTTCGCATGGAAGACAGGCGGCAGCTTCGCCAGCGCGTCCGCAGTCGTGTCGGAGCGTGGGCCTTCGTCGTCGCGGAAGTTGGTGGTGGTCACGCTGGGCTTCGTGTTGCCGTTCACGCTCGAATGTGTCACCGGCACGGTTACGATCTCCTCCTGAAAATTGCCGGCTTCCCGGGCTGCGATGGCTTTGCGATGGCTTTCAAGCGCGAAGTGGTCCGCATCTTCGCGGGAGATGTTGTAATGTTTTGCCACGCGCTCGGCGGTGAGGCCCATGGACAGATACGAGCCGGGGTGGTTCTCGGCCAGCCAGGGATTGACCGAAAGCTTGTTGCCGCCCATGGGCACCATGGACATGGACTCCGCTCCGCCGGCGACGATGATGCTGGCTCCGCCGCCGCGAATGCGCTCAGCGGCGAGCGCGATCGCCTGCAGGCCGGAGGCACAAAAGCGGTTGATGGTCATGGCTGCGGAGTCAACGGGCAGGCCGGCGCGCAGGCTGATGATGCGGGCGAGGTTCATGCCCTGTTCGGCTTCAGGCATGGCGCAGCCGATGATAACGTCATCGATCTGGCGGGCATCGACGGCGGGCACGCGATCGAGCGCGCCGCGGACGGCAACGGCGCCCAGATCGTCGGGGCGGGTGCTGCGCAGGGCTCCTCGGGGAGCTTTGCCGACGGGCGTGCGCACGGCACTGACGATGACGGCTTCTTTCATGGCTAGTTCCTCAGCGGCTTTCCGGTTTTCAGCGTGTGCGCGATACGCTCCTGCGTTTTGCGTTCGCCGCAGAGCGAGAGGAAATGCTCCAGTTCGAGGCTGAGCAGATGCTCTTCGCTCACCGGAGTGCCGGGCGTGACGTTGCCGCCGCAGAGCACGGTGGCGAGATGGGTTGCGACGGTGGCATCGTGATCGGAAGCGTATCCGCCTTCGCGCATCGTGTAGACGCCGAGCTTGAGGGTCGCGAGCACAGCGTCTCCAGGCGCGGGCAGGTCCGTGACAGGCGGCGGAGGCTGATAGCCGCTCTCAGCGAGCGCGAGGGCATCGACTTTCGCATCGTGCAGCAGCCGGTCGCGATTCATGGTGATGGGGTCCGAAGGTCGCAGCATATGCAGGCCTTCAGCTTCGTACGCGGAGGTGGAGACCTTCGCCAGCGCCATGTTTTCGAAGATGGTGCGCATCGCGTTGTGCAGTTCGACGGAGTCGCTGCGCGATCCGGCAGGCGCCGCGGCGGTGGCGAGTTCAACGGCGCGCAGGGTCATCTCTTTGCAGCCGCCGCCCGCGGGGATGAGGCCAACGCCGGTTTCGACGAGGCCCATGTACAGTTCGAGGTGCGGATGGCGCTTGGCGCCGTGGAGCGCGACCTCCGCACCGCCGCCGAGGGTCAGGCCGAAGGGCGCGACGACGACCGGGCGCGGGCAGAATTTGATGGCC
>DATEPN010000618.1:0-7920 GCA_035273225.1 Acidobacteriaceae bacterium
GGCGAAGTCGCGCTACCTTGGCAGGGATGGATGCGGAGAGCCTGCGCGGATTCCTGCTGAGCCTGCCGGATGTCGCTGAGACGATGCAGTGGGGCGACAATCTCGTCTACTGGGTCGGCGACAAATCCATTGGCGGAAAGATGTTTGCGCTGGTGACCCTTTCACCGGTTCACGGCGCGGTGCTGTCGTTTGCCGCGGGGCCGGAGCGGTTTGCGGAACTGGTGGAGCGGGAGGGGGTCTTCCCTGCTCCGTACCTGGCGCGGGCGCACTGGGTGGCGCTGGAGCGGTGGGATGCGCTGACAGCGGCGGAGCTGAGGGAAGAACTCCGGAAGGCGCACGGCGTGGTGTACGCGAAGCTGCCGAGGCGAACGAAGGAGGCTTTAGCGATGGCTCCCGCGGAAAAGAAGCGGCTGATTGCCGGGCGGAAGAAGCTGCTGGCGTCGAAGTGCAAGGGGTGCGCGTAGTGGCGGGAACTTACTGCTGCTCGGGCCAGCCGCGGCGTTCGGCGCGGGCGCGGGCGAAACGTCCTTTCCAGGATTGCCAGACGAACAGATCGTAGAGCACGCCGACGATGGCGAGGAAGATGGCGGGCAGGGCCATCCACCAGAAGTCGACGGTGAAGCCGAAGGCGCGCAGCACGGCAAAGAACACCGTCGCGAAGCCGAGATAGATGCCGGCGATGCGCGTGAGGAGCAGTGCGGCGATCGAGCGGCGGGCGAGGAGCAGTACGGCCGCGCTGAGGACGAGAGAGGTCCAGGCGAGCGCGGGCCTGGGATCGGCGGCGAGGTAGAGCAGGGCGAGCGAGGCGAGGAGCGGAGCCACCGCTTTCCACCCCCGACGCCGCTGCACGGTTCGTTCCGTCGCCATCCCTCATCCCCCTGGTTCGCTCGCGCGGCGATCGTCTCGATGATCCCATATGATGGGTCGTTCGGAGAAAGGCCGATCGGATGCGCCGTATCGCCACCCTGCTTGTCGTGGTTGCCGCCTCGCTCGCTGTGCCGGCGCAGACTCCGATGACGCCGCAGCAGGCATTAACCCGGCTGTTGAGTTCGTCGCCGGTGCAGGCTGCGTGGTTCGACCCATCGTTCCTCGCCAAAGTGCCGGTCGCGCAGGTGCAGCAACTGGTCGAGCAGTACACCGGGGAATGGGGGAAGTTCCAGAGCGTGCAGGGTTCCGGATCGAGCTATACGGTGTTTCTGGAGCGGGCCAGCTTTCCGGCGAAGGTGGCGCTGAACGCGCAGGGGCAGTTCATCGGGCTGTGGTTTGGCGTGGCGCAGCCGCGGTATGCGTCGTTCGACGAGAGCGTGAAGCCGTTTCGCAACCTGCCGGGCAAGGTGAGCCTGCTGGTGCTGGAGAACGGGGCGGCGAAGGCTGCGGTGAACGCTGACGATCCGATGGCGGTGGGCTCGGCGTTCAAGCTGGCGGTGCTGGCGGCGCTGAAGAAGGAGATTGCCGCGGGCAGGCATCGCTGGGATGAGGTGGTCCCGCTGCGTCCGGCGTGGAAGACGCTGCCGTCGGGGGTGATCCGCACGTGGCCGGATGAGACGCCGATGACGCTGGCGACCTATGCCAACGAGATGATTTCGATCAGCGACAACACGGCCGCCGATGCATTGCTGGCGATCGCAGGACGCAGGGAGGTGGAAGCCGTGTCGCCACGGAATACGCCGTTCCTGTCGACGCGCGAGGCGTTCATCCTGAAGGATCCGGACAATGCCGGGCTGCTGGAGAAGTGGCGGTCGGCCGATGCGGCGGGACGGGCGGCGCTGCTGCCGGAGATCGATCGGAGGCCGCTGCCGGATCCGGGGATTTTCGTGCGGGATCCGCTGGCGACGGATGTGGAGTGGTTCCTGACAGCGACGGAGTTATGCGGCCTGATCGACAGCGTGCGGGAGCTGGGAGCGATGCACATTAATCCGGGGCTGGCGGATGCGAAGGACTGGCAGCAGGTGGCGTTCAAAGGCGGATCGGAGCCGGGGGTGCTGAATCTGACGACGGAGCTGACCGACAAGCAGGGACATCACTCCTGCGTGGCGGCGACCTGGAATAACAGCCAGGCACTCGATGAGAACCGGTTCTACACGCTGTATGGCGGGGTGCTGTCGGCGCTGGCGGCGGAGTCGTCGCACTGACGGGTCAGGTCTGCGTCGTATAGACGAGGTAGAGGATGACGCAGCCGGCGGTGGCGAGGAACAGGTAGGAGAGGCGGGTGGCCATCCAGACGGCGGGTTTGACGCTGCCGCGGAGATTCAGCAGATCGTAACCGCTCAGCATCCAGGACTTGACCAGGCCGGAGAGCATGTAGCCGGGAAACAGGAGAACGAGAAACATCCCCAGCATGATCCAGACGGACTGCTGGAGACCGCTCCATTCAGGGAAGAGCTGCGTGGTCATCCACATGGGAACCCAGCCGATGTGGTACAAGGCCGGGCCGAGACCATTGGGAAAGTGCAGGACCTGATCGAGCCCGACATACAGGGCAATGGTGAGCGGGTAGCCGATGCCGGTGGTGACGATGTTCATGCCGACGACGGCGACGAACGTGCGGCGGACGTTGGTGTGCAGGTGGCGCTGGAGATAGATAGCCTCAATCGCGATGACGGGAATGAGGTACAGAAGCACGACCGGATAGCGGACGGGCATCATGGGGATGCCGGCGTCGGCGTGCGCGGAGCGAGGGCAAGCCATCAGGCACACTGCGACGAGCAGCGCTGCTGGAAGCCACGGTCTGATGGATTGCATGCGGGGACTATACCATTGACCGGCTGTGAAACGATGCAGCGATCGTTGCCTACTTTGGTAATCCCCCGAGAGTGATCGCCGCTTGACCTTTCACTCTTTGCCGCGCTTGCGGATTTCGATGTTGAGGCGCTTGATTTTCTGATTGAGGGTGGAGAGCGGGATGCGGAACTGCTCGGCGGCGTCGGTCTGATTCCAGTTGCAGCGCTCGAGTTTGTCGATGATGATGCGACGCTCGATGTCTTCCATGATGTCGAAGAGAGAGGCGTCGGGGCTGTGCTCGAGCAGGCTGCTGGAATAGCTGGAGCCGGTGAGGTGGCCGGGCAGGAGGTCGACGCCAATGGTCGTTCCGGAAGAGAGGACGACGCCGCGCTCGATGACGTTCTCGAGTTCGCGGACGTTGCCGGGCCACTCGTAGTCGACGAGGGCGCGCATGGCGTCGGGGGTGAGGCTGCGGAGCGGCAGCCCGTTTTCTTCGGAAAAGCGGCGGAGGAAATGATTGGCGAGCAGCGGGATGTCTTCGCGCCGGCCGCGCAGCGGGGGCAGTTCGATGGCGATGACGTTGAGGCGGTAGAAGAGGTCTTCGCGGAATTTGCCTTCGCGGACGGCCTGGCGGAGATCGACGTTGGTGGCGGCGATGATGCGGACGTCGACCTGAATTTCCTGGACGCCGCCGAGGTGCATGAAGCGGCGGTCCTGGAGGACGCGCAGGATTTTGGCCTGGGTGTCCATGCCCATGGTGCCGATCTCGTCGAGGAAGAGCGTGCCGCCATTGGCGACTTCGAAGAGGCCCTTCTTGGCGGCGATGGCGGAGGTGAAGGCGCCCTTGACGTGGCCGAAGAGGGTGGATTCGAGCAGGTCGGTCGGCATGGCGCCGGTGTTGACGGGGACGAAGGGCTTGTCTTTGCGCGGGGAGTTGGCGTGCAGGGCTTTGGCGATGAGTTCCTTGCCGGTTCCGCTCTCGCCCTGGATGAGGACGGTGGAGCGCGTCGGCGCGACCTGCGCGACGAGGTCGAAGATGCGGAGCATGGCTTCGCTCTTGCCGACGATGTTGGGGAAGTTGTAGCGCTGGCGGAGAGCGCGCTTGAGCTGGACGTTTTCTTCTTCGGCGCGGTAGCGGGCGATGGCGGCGCGAATGTCGGCGAGGAGCTTTTCGTTGTCCCAGGGCTTCTGGACGAAGTTCTGGGCGCCGCCGCGGATGGCGTCGACCACATTGCCGACGGTGCCGAAGGCGGTGATCATGATGACCGGCAGCGCGGCCTGGCGTTCGCGGATGGAGCCGAGGATCTCAATGCCGTTGCGGCCGGGCAGGGCGAGGTCCAGCAGCACGAGGTCAAAGAGCTGCTCGCCGATGCGGTCCAGTCCCTGCTCGCCGTTCTCGGCGGATTCGACGGCGTAGCCTTCGAGGGTGAGCAGCGTTTCCAGCGACTCGCGGATGGCGGCTTCGTCATCGATGATCAGGATGCGCTGGGGCGCGTCCTGACCCGAGGCCTGAGAATTCGAGGGGGCGACGAGCGTGCCTTCAGACATGCGCGGGTTTCCTCAGCATCGGAAACTCGAGATAGAACGTGGTCCCCTGTCCCACCTGGCTCTCCACGTGAATCTTGCCCGAGTGCTCCTGAATGATTCCGTAGGTCACGGCCAGTCCGAGACCGGTGCCGCGGGGCTGGCCATCTCTGCGTGAAGTTTTGGTGGTGAAGAACGGGTCGTAGATGCGGCGCAGGTGTTCGGGGGCGATGCCGGAACCGTTGTCGGCGATGGAAACGCTGACGTGGCCGTTCATCTCCGTCGAAACGCGCAGCGAGCGCGCTTCGCCCGGGACGCGGCCGGTGGCCATGGCATCTTTGGCATTGAGGAAGAGATTGAGGAAGACCTGCTGGAGCTTGCCGGAGTTGCCGAGGATCGGCGGCAGGCCGGACATCAGATTCATCTCGACGCTGATCTGCGCGGTCTTGAACTGGTGATCGAGCAGGACCAGGGTTTCGCGGATGATCGCGTTCAGGTCCGTCTCGCGATATTCGGCTCCGCTGGTGCGCGAGAAGTTGAGCAGGCCGTTGACGATTTCCGAGGCGCGGAAGGTCTGCTGCGTGATCTTTTCGAGCAGAGGCGCGAGGCGGTCGTCGCCGCGCAGCTGGCGGGTGAGCATCTGCGTGTAGGAGGAGATGACGGCGAGGGGCGTATTGACTTCGTGGGCCACGCCGGCGGCGAGCAGTCCGATGGAGGAGAGCTTTTCGGCCTGGGCCAGCTGCGACTCCATGTGGGTCTGGTCGGTAATGTCGTCGACGAGGATGATGCGGCCGACGGTGCGGAAATCGCGCGAAACGAGCGGGGCGATGGCGATGTTGGCGATGCGCGTCTCTTCGGCGCGGGTCTCGAGGCGGAACTTGTAGAGGTTGTGGACGCCGGGCTGGTCCTTCACCTTCTGGTATTCGGCGACGAGCTCGGGCGGGAATACGGCGGAGAGGGGCTGGTGGAGCGCCTCCTGGCGGGCCATGGCGAAGAGGACTTCCATCTGGGAGTTCCAGCTCTCGATGCGCTCTTCGGGATCGACGGCGAGGATGCCGACGTTGATGGACTCGACGATGTTCTCGTTGAATTCCTTGAGGCGCTCGTACTCGCTGATTTTTTCTTCGAGGCTGGCGTAGAGGCGTGCGTTCTGGAGCGCGATGCCGATGTATCCGGCGAGAGACTCGAGCAGCTCCATGTCTTCGCTGGAGAGGAATTCGCCGCCGGCGCGGCGGCCGAGACCGATGACGGCGATGGTGCGGTCCTGCACCTGCCAGTCGCGGGCGCCGGGGACACCGATGCGACAGGGCAGGAAGTAATTCATGTCGAGCATGGAGACGGTCCGCTGCTGTGCGTCGGAGAGGTGCATGGCGCGCTGCGGGTTCTCGAGGAAGAGGTGCGTGCCGGAGTGGGGGCCGTCGAAGTCGAGGAAGCCGAGGTCGAGGTCATGCGTGGGAAGTCCGGCCAGTCCGTGGTCGGCGGCGAGGCGGTATTGGCCGGGGGCTTCGGCAAGGAACACGGCAACGCGATCGACGAGCAGAGTGCGCGGCAGGCGATCGACGATGGCGTGGAGGAGCGCGTCGAGGTTGGTGAAGGAGCTGAGGCCGCGTCCGAAGTCGATGAGCGTGGTGCGGTAGTCGTAGCTCTGGCGGTCGAAGATCTTGTCGACCTGGCCCTGGATGGTGCGCTTGAGGGGATCGAAGAGCAGGGCGACGATGATGATGGCCGCGATGAGGCCCCAGACTCCGGCGCTGGGCAGGTGGGTGTGGACCAATTCCGCCGAGACGGCGACCAGGGCAAAGTAGACGCCGACCAGGGTGGCGGTGGCCAGGGTGTAGGTGACGCCGCGCTTGAAGATGAGGTCGACATCCATCATGCGGTAGCGCACGATGGCCCAGCTGAAGGTCAGCGGGAGAAAGAGCAGGCAGATGCTGGCCAGCTTGGTAATGACATCGGGCACGGCGGCGTTGGCCAGGTAAGGGATGGCCCAGAGCAGCGTGAAGGGGGCGACCGCGATGATGGTTCCGCGGGTGAGCCACTTGAGCTGCTGCCGCTCCAGCGGAGCGTCGGCGCGGCGGTACTTGTAGTAGAAGACCGCGGCGGCGAGGACGTAGAAGAGAGCCTGATGCCCGGTGGCGAGCTGATCGAGGAAGTGGCGGAGCTGCTCGGTCGCGGAGAAGTACTCGATCGAGATGAGCTGTAACGCGATGAGGAAGACGGCCGGGACATAGAGCAGCGAGGAGAGCCAGCGGCGGCCCTCGCTGCGCTCCGGCGCAAAGGCCAGGGCGAAGTGCAGGAAGAGGGCGGGTTGCAGGGCGTTGGCGCCGATCTTCGACCAGTAGACAATCTCGTCGAAGGTGTTCTGCTTTCCTGTGTCCCAGAACGAGTACAGAACGAAAGAAACAAGGCAGAAGATGTAGAAATGGGTGGAGTGCGGGGCGGTCCAGCGTCGCAGGAGGACGTAGAGACCGATGCCCAGATAGGCCAGGGCGATGAGGCGGAATCCCTGGTGGAGGCTGTTGTCCTGCGCCTCGAGGGCTACGGGCACGTCGACGATGCGAACGCCGTCGCGGACCAGGGTGTAGTGGATGACGTTATAGGCGCGGGTGCGCCAGATCTGCTCGACCAGGGCTGCCCAGCGGGGGACGGGCTGGCCATTTGCGGCAACGAGGAGGTCGCCAGGCTTGACGCCGGCGCGTTCGCCCGGCGTGTTGGCGGGAACGCGGGCGGCGCGCAAGCCACCCTGAGCTTCCACCCACCAGACGCCGTCGATGGGCTTCTGATACCGGCTCTCCTGGGCCAGGTTGAAACCGGCAAAGACGACCGCGGCACAGGTAAAGAGCGCCAGCAGGACGGCCGTGATGCGGGTTTGGAAAGACCTTTCCATAAACACGGGGTGAAGGAGCTTCGGTTAAAGCCACCTCCGGATGTTTGGACGAAATGCTGGTTATAGTCGGAGGCGAGAAACGGCGTTCAGCTGGTCATGGTGCAAGCCGACTGCCATGACCCTCCGAATTCCAGGATTTTCCTCGACCGCTGCTAAAACAAATGCCTTCAGGCAGATAGGTAAAGGCGGGCGGCTCACTCCTCTTCTCTCTGAACGAGGCCGTCGCCGCGACCTATCGAATCCCGTTGGGGCCTATGAAAAATAATAGGCCAGACGCCGCCAAAAAGTCCCGGGTTGCGACGCCGTTTTTAGCCTTCGTGATGCTCGCCGGCCTTCTGGCTGGTGGCCCAGATGATGGTGATGAGAAAGACAACGGCAAATCCCGCTACCACGACAACGACCACGGTCGTACTCCTTGCTGAGGAAAAGTGTTCGCACCAGCATACCCCGATGCGGGGTACCTCGTCTTCTGCAGGGCCGCCGATGACGTAAAGTGGAGGCATCCACCCCATGCGTCCTTTGCTTTCCGTCCTCATCGTCCTCGCCTGTGCTTCTCTGTCCGCGCAAGCCACTCCGGCGGCGAATCCAGCCACCGCTCCGACTATCGATCAGGGACTTGCGACTCTCCGGGCTGGGCAGCCTAAGGAGGCGCTGGACATTTTTCAGCAGGTCCTGGCGGCGGATCCGAAGAACGCGGTCGCCGATCTGTATGCAGCGACGGCGGCGATGGAGGAGTACAACGGGACGCTGGCCGTCCAATACGCCGAGAAGGCGCGGGAACTGGACCC
>DATEPN010000619.1:0-4506 GCA_035273225.1 Acidobacteriaceae bacterium
CATGGAGAAACCAAGGCCCTCTACGGACAAGAGACTCCCTTCTCCAGCATCCTGAACGGCAAGGTAGAGATGCCGTCTGACACGTCAGCGACTGAGTTTGTGCACACCGTCGCCAGCGCAGTCGACCGCGCCGGCAGCAACGAGGCGACCGAGGCTCACTAATCGCGGGCTACTCCGTTCTGAAACAGGGGCAGGCGTGAGCCTGCCCTTTATTTTTGGCGTGCGCCTGGCAGGTGAATAGTCCACACCAGTCCTGCACTGAACCGGCCGTAGAAATTGGGCAGCCCATGCACAACGATGGGATAAACCGGGGCGGGTGAGGGTATCTGCGCCAGCGCCGCGTGCAGATTCGCATAAAGAAAGTCCCCCTTCACGCGCAGCGCGATTCGTTTTCCGATTGGCGTGTCCAACCCGCCTCCGATCACACAGGCCAGCGACGTGGTCTGGCCACGGTTGCCGTTCTGCATCCAGTTGCGGTTGGCGTTCACTGCGCCGAGCAGCGCTTCGCCGAACACACCTTCCCGCCGGACGTGCGACTCATATTCACCGCCGCCCAGCAGAAACAGCAGGTGCTCATTCGCGTTCAGGTTCCTTCCCTGGTAATGAGCGACATCGGCCTTCAGATCCCAGCCGCGCCAGGGAAACATTCCCAGCGCCGCCTCGAAGCCGCTCAGCGGCTGGCGCGCGCCACGCACGCCATTGGGACTGTTCGACAGCAGGCTATATCCGGTCGAAAGCTTGTAAAAAAAAGGTTGAGTTTGCTGAGCGCGCGCAGCGGGCGCCATGCACGCCAGCAGAAGGAAGAGAACTGGGGAAGAGAAAGCGGGCCGCATCATTCGCGCCGACCATCGTACCCGTGCGGCTGGTCTTTTGTGAATTCCGCCGTACAAATTCGGACCCTAGAAATACCAAACCAGACCGGCACCCGCGCGCGCATAGTAATTCGGCAGCCCATGCACGGCATTGATGTAGGCAACATGCCCGATGTTCGTGTTCTGCGCCGGGTGCAGGTTCATGTAGAGAAAATCACCCTTCATGCGGATTGCCAGGTTGTGGCCGATCGGCGTATCCAGACCGCCGCCCAGGATTCCGAGAAACGACGCCGTCTGTCCCTCCGCGCCGTTCTGCATCCAGTTCTTGTTGATGGCCACATTGCCCATCAGCGCTTCGGTGAACAGGATCTCCCGGCCGAGGCGATGATCGTACTCGCCGCCGCCCGTGAGGAACAGCAGATGCTGCTGCGCATTCAGATTGGTTCCTCGATAGTCACCGGTTGCGATCTTGAAGCGCAGCCCGTGCCATCGCAGCATGGCGAGGTCCGCGTCCCATCCATTCAGCGGCTGCCGTGCGCCTTTTACACCGTTGGGAGCGTTCGACAGCACGCTATACCCGCCGGAGAGCTGATACAACGATTGCCAATTCTGCTGGTTTTCCTGCCCGTGCAGAGCAGGCGCGAGGAGAGAAACGAAGAGAGCAAGGAAAAGAAGGCGAGGGGAGTGGAAGCGCATCATCCTTTGCGATCCATGCTACCCGCTCGGCCTGCGGATTGAGAAATGCTCCCGCTCTCCTGATTCCTGCTCTCGGCTGGCTGCGCCCGGTATGCTGAGCTCTGCGTCCTGGCATCCGGGCTCTGCAGTTTCTCGGCGATCGGCAAACGAATCTCCGCTGTGCAGCCCCTGCCGCCCTGGCGATTCCGCAGGTTAATGCTGCCGCCGTGCGCCTCAACAATCTGCCGCGCCAGCGCGAGTCCCACCCCCGAACCGGACTTCTTGGTCGTGTACAGCGGCACAAACAGGTTGTCGGGATTCGCCAGGCCTGGCCCGTTGTCCTCGACGCGGATGGCGACGAAGTCTTCCTCCTCGGCCGCACGAATCGTCACCTCGGGTTCGCACTGCTCTGCCAGGCTCGCAATCTCCGGATCCTCGCTCGCGCAAAACATCGCGGCCTCAACCGCATTGCGCACCACGTTGATGAGCAGCTGTTCAATCTGGTCCGGATCGGCCAGCAGTTCCACATCCGGCGCGGGCAGCAGCCGCACGTCAAGCCGGATCTCCAGGCCGGCGACCCGCTCGAGCAGAGGCAGCAGGGGAACACGCTTCAACACCGGCGCAGGAAGCTGCGCCAGCTGCCGATAAGCCTGCACGAACCGGTTCAGCGAATCCGCGCGGTTCTCGATGACGCTGAGACCACGCTGAAAATCCCGCTGGAGCATGCCGTTGCCTGACCCGTGTGTCTCACCCTGAGGCGCGAGCCGGGACCGCAGGCTCCCTGCGATGGATTTGATGGGCGTGAGGGAATTCGAAATCTCGTGCCCGATTACGCGGATGAGCCGCCGCCATGCCAGCCGTTCTTCTTCGCGCAGTGCGACGCTCACATCCGACAGCAATACCAGCGTGTGCGGCACGCCGCGTTGCCGGAATGTCGAACGCCGGATCATCCACCGGGCCGACTGCTCCACTCCGCTGCGCTGGTCCGCCCTCCGCAGCCCGCTCTGCACATCGGCCGGAAGCATATTCTCCGTTGGCTGGTCGAGCAGCGCCGGCAGCCCCAGTTCCTCCGCCGTCCGGCCCAGGTCGCGCGCCGGCTGCAGCGCAAAAACCCGCTCCGCCGCCGGATTGAGCAGCCGCAGCCGCGTGTCCTGGTCGAACGCCAGCACCGGGGCATCCATTTCCGCGATGACGCGCCGCAGCAGTGCCACCGCCTCGAGCGCGCCCACCCGCTGCGCCTGCAGCGTGTCGGCGAGAGCGTTAATCTCAAGCGAAAGCTGCCCCATCGCATCTTCGCGGTTCGCGCCGCGGGCGCGGAATGAATAGTCCTCCTCGCGCAGGGCAGCAACGACATTGGCCAGAGTCTGGATCGGACGGACCGCCTGTTCGATGAGCGCCGACAGCACCAGCAGGAGGACCAGCAGCAGAATCCCCAGCGTCGCCAGCATCGGCCCGGTCGACACATGCAGCAGCGCCAGCAACGCCGCCAGCGCGCCCATCAGGATGACCGCGCCGATGGTAAACGACACCCGCAGCCGTGCCTCAAACGAGAGGCTCTGGCGTTTGGGCTTCCGCGATGGGTGGCGGTGATTGGGCATGATCCGGAACGCTTAGCGATCAGCGTACAGCGGTCCAGGCTACAGGAGCGAGTACTCTCCGGATTCAGCTGCAGCCTCGGATTTCCGTGCTCTGTGCCCTGGCGTCAGATCCCGTACTTCTCCATCCGCCGGTAGAGCGCCCCACGGCTGAGCCCGAGCGCTTCGGCGGCCTGGCTGACGTTGCCATTACAGCGCGTGAGCGCTTTCCGGATCAGGATGCTTTCCACCGACTCGAGGCTCATCTCCTCGAGCGCCTGCGTCGGCACCCGCGCCGGACTTAGCCCCAGATCCGAGACTTCAATGACGTTCTCCCGGGCCATCAACACAGCGCGCTCGATCGTGTGGTCGAGTTCCCGCACATTGCCCGGCCAGGAATAATGCAGCATCAGCTGGATCGCCGCCGGATCGATTCCCTGAACCGGCTTACGGTAGCGCTGCGCATACCGCGAGAGGAAATGCGCGGCCAATGGCGGAATATCCTCGCGGCGCTCGCGCAGCGGCGGCAGGTGAATCTCGACGGTATTCAGGCGGAAGAGAAGGTCGGCGCGGAAGCGCCCTTCTTCCACCTCTTTGCGCAGTTCGGCGTTGGTCGCCGAGAGCACCCGCACATTCACCCTGCGCGTTTTCGATGAGCCAACGCGCTCCATCTCGCCTGTCTCCAGGACGCGCAGCAACTTCGCCTGCTGACGCGGCGGGATATTCGCAATCTCGTCAAGAAACAGGGTGCCGCCCTCAGCGAGTTCGAACCGGCCAATCCGCTCCGTCCGCGCATCGGTGAATGCGCCTTTGACATGGCCGAACAGCTCGCTTTCGAAGGTGCCTTCCGGCAGCGCGCCCGTGTTCACGGCCACCATCGAGCGAGACGCCCGCGCAGACAGCGCGTGCAGCGTTTGCGCTACGACTTCCTTCCCGGTGCCGTGCTCACCGGTGATCAGCACGCTGGCGTCCGACGGTCCGATGCGCGCAATCGTCGCCAGCAGCGGCTGCATGGCCGGGGCGGTCGCAATCATCTCCGGCAGATTGGCCGCGCGCAGCATGCGATTCTCCGCCTCGAGTCGCTGCGCCCGCCGCACCGCGTCGTACAGCTCGATTTGCGTGCGCAGCACCGTGAGCAGGCGGGCGTTGTCCCAGGGCTTCTGGATAAAGTCATTCGCGCCCCGCCGCATGGCTTCCACCGCCAGCTCCAGGTTCGCCCACGCCGTCATCACGATGACGGGCAGCTGGCTCTCGTGCGAGCGGATCTGCGACAGCAGATCGAGACCTTCGCGGCCGGACGTTGTATCGCGCGTATAGTTCAGGTCCAGCAGCACCGCGTCGAAGCTCGAGGACTGCAGCGCGTCCAGCACCATGTAGGGCGACGTGGCCTTCTCGATGCGATAGCCCTCCGGCTCCAGCAGCAACTCCAGCGCGTCCAGAATGTG
>DATEPN010000620.1:0-6786 GCA_035273225.1 Acidobacteriaceae bacterium
AGATGCAGGCCGTACTCGCTCTTGAGGGCAGCGCGGACCTCTTCGTAGAGGCCGGGGAGCGTCTCGAAGAGGGAGACGTCGTAGTAGTCGAGGCCCATGCGGATCTCGTCGGTCACGGCGGGGCGGCGGCTGCGGACTTCGTCGGTTTGCCAGAGCGCGGTGATCTCGGCAGTGAGCGCTTCTTCGAGGGCGGAGAGTTCTTCGTCGGGAACGGGGATGCGGTCGAGCTTTTCGAGCAGCTCGCCCATGCGGCGACGCTTCATCAGCACGGAGCGGCGGGCGATTTCGGTGGGGTGGGCGGTGAAGACGGGGACGACGAGGACTTTGCTGAGCCATTTGAGGGCCTGCTCGGCGGAGATGCCGGCTTCGCGCATGGCACGCAGGGTGCCACGAAGTTCGCCGCGCTGCGCTTCGCGGTGGTCGACGTCGCCGCGGATCTGGAGGGAGAGGCGGCGGCGCTTGCGGTGGTTCGTCTCGGCCAGGTTGATCAGCTCGAAGTAGAAGGCGAAGGCGCGGCTGAGGCGATAGGCTTCGTCGACGGGCAGGGCGCTGACGGCGAGGACGGCCATCTGCATCAGATCTTCGGCTTCGCGGGTGCGGCCCTGGGTCTGCGCCTCGCGGCGGCGGATGGCGGACTGGCGCAGCTGCTCGACGCGTTCGAAGAGGGCGTCGCCGGCCTGCTCGCGCAGGACGCGGCCCAGCAGCAGGCCGAGAGAGCGGACGTCGCGGCGCAGAGGGGCTTCCTTGCGTTCGCCGGAGCGGGCTTCGAGTTCGGCCAGGCGTTCTTCCCAGCTCTCCGGTTTCCAAAGGGGCGGCATAGTTTCGATTCAACCATATCCGCTGTCAAGGTGCGCGGGAGGCAACGGCAGGGCAAGATTTCGCGTGGAACGGACAGGGGAGAGTCAGCGGGGCGGCTGAGGGAGGGATCAGGCGAGGGCCGTGGGTCGATCGCCCCTACGGCCCCTACCGGATTACGACTGGAAGGCGGCCCTGGTCTCGTCCGCCAGATCGGCGGAGTCGAGGCCCAGCGCGGGCACGCTCTGCGGCTCGGAGAGCGGCGGCAGGGAGGCGACCATAGCGACCTGCACTTCCGGCTCGGAAACGGTGGAGCGCACGATTCTGCCGCTGCCGAGGGCAAAGAGCAGCTTGGCGCCGAACTGGCCGGCGACGACGTCTTCCGCGTCCTCGTCTTCGCCGGGCGTGCCATGCGCGTCGACCATGCGCAGGACCAGTTCGAAGGCACGGAGCTTGTCGTGAAGACTGGCATCGGTTGGAGTCGCGGTGAGTTCCTGCTGAACCGCGCGCGCGCTTGCCTTTAGGGAGGCGAGCGGCGGGAAGTCGCGGCCATCGGTTGTGGCCAGGCTGAGCACCTGCTCGATGAGCTTTGCGGTGCGCTGCGCCTCGGCCTGGGCTTTCTCCGCCTCTTCAATGCCGGCAATGGCCGGCGCGATGTCCTTGACCGAGTAGAGGGCCTGTCCGGAAGAGGCGATGCCGAGGGCTTCCCCGCTGGCGCGGACGCGAGCGACCAGCCTTGCAAACGCCGGCGCGAGGCTGCCGAGGCTTCTGCCGTCGGAGGAAGGAAGCTTGCCTTCGCGGAGTTCGGCGGTGGCGGCGGCCAGCTCATCCGCGGTGCGGGTGAAGAGATCGGTGAGCTCTTGCAGTTCCACCTGGAGGTCCTGCGTCGAGCACGGTTGTTCAGCAACGCGCGGCTCTTCGGCAGCAGGGCGCTCCTCGGACTTGAGCGGCTCGAGGACGCGCGAGGCGTAGGTTCTGGGAGCGGTCGAGGGCGGCGGCTGCGGAGTGCGGCTGCCCAGAGCCGCATCCATAGTCTGGAAATTACCCTTGGGCAGTTCGCCCCAGAAACTCGGGTTCTGGCAGGCGAGGACCTGGGTGTAGAGGGCCACGTCGTCGTGGGAGAAGTCCCGGAGGAGCGTGGTGATGGCCTTTACAAACTCGGAGCGGGACTTTTCCAGTTCCCTCGAACTGACGGTGCCGTCAGTGGGACGGATGGGCATGCACTCGAGGAAGGCCGCCACCATCTTCTTGTGGCGGAGCGAGAAGTAGACGCGGAAGAGTTCGTCGAGGGCGTCGGGGTCGCTGTTGATGAAGGCGACGATGTGGGCGGCGAAGTCCTGCTCGCGCAGGGCGGCCATGGTTTGCGAGCGGCTGCCGAGGTTGTTGGCCAGGTGCCGCAGAGTGAGGGGGAGGAGGTTGCGGCGCTCGGGGCTGCTGGCACAGTCGAGGGCGATCTCATGGCGGCGCGAGGGGTTCAGGTTATTCCAAACCTCCTGCAAGGTGGCAGGAAAGGTCCAGTCGATGACCGACGGGTTCCGAGTAGCAGCAAAGTGCAACGCACACCTCCACATCTGGCTGGCCATGCGGCGCAGCGAAAGCGTAGGAACGGAGTGTACTGCCCTGTTCGAGTGGAAACAATGGTACAGAAGTTGGGGGATGCCAGTACGGAAGTGGTACGGCCCGACAAGTACGGGCGGGATGCCAACTCCTTGACGGGCAGGAAGTTGACAGAAAGGACATCTGGTACTTTGGTAATCTTGGGATTATGCGGGTCCTGCCGCGGACCGAGTGAGCGGATTGGGCTGTGCGGTAGCGTCGGCGTTGGTCGAGCGATATGGTGGAATCATGCCGAAAACCTCCGCCGGCATTCTGCTCTACCGCCGGACCGGGAAGGACCTGGAGGTCTTTCTCGTTCACCCCGGCGGCCCCTATTACGCGAAGAAGGACACCTGGTCGATTCCCAAGGGCGAGTACGAGCCCGGCGAAGACCCGCTGGCTGCCGCGCGACGGGAATTCGAGGAAGAAACCGGCTCGCCCGTGGATGGCGAGTTCTTCCCTCTGGGCGAGATTCGGCAGCCCTCCGGCAAACTGGTTCAGGCATGGGCGGTCGAGGGGGACTTCGACCCGGCCACGCTGGTCAGTAACAGCTGTCCCATCGAGTGGCCGCCACGCTCCGGCAGGCAAATCATGATTCCCGAGGCAGACCGCGGCGGATGGTTCCCGGTGGATGAGGCGCGGCCGCGGATCTTCAAAGGGCAGGAGGCGCTGCTCGACCGGCTGCGCGAGGCAGTCGGCAGGAGCAGCGCCTGAAGGATTACCGGTGTCCGGGATCCGCGGCGATCGTCGGACCGCGGTCGCCCGTGTGCTCGGCGCTGACCGCTTCAGTCAGGGGAGTAGGCTGCTCCAGCAGACGGTACCCGTCGCGCGTGCGGACGTGGTATTTCTGCAGTCCCGGGCCGACCAGCCTCACCGTGATTCGCCGCCATCCGTGATTCGAGTTTGCCCGCGGATAGTAGCTCAGCGTGTAGAGGTGCGAGAGATCTTCGTGGATCGAAGCAAAGGCGCGCCCCTCGTCTTCCCAGTTCTTGGCAAAGTAGGCCTTGCCGCCTGTGGCCTTGCTCATGCGCTCGAAGACGGCTTCGGAGACGGATTCCTGCTCCGCCACGTGGGTGCTGATGATGTAAATGATGGTGCCGGTGGACTGGGCGAGTTCCTCCACGTCCTCAGGAGGAACGGAACTGGCGTTGTCCGGTCCGTTGGAGAAGACGACGATGGCTTTGCGTCCGCGGAGCGGAGCCGCATCCTGCACGGTCATGAGCAGACAGTTGTAGAGCGCCGCGTCGTCGCCGGCCACACTGCTGCGGACGGCGTTCAGGATGCGCGGCCGGTCGCCGGTCAGCATGGTGCCGCGCGACAGATCGCGGCTGTAGGAGTAGAAGGCGATCTTGTCCGGCCCGGTCATCGAGCGCACGAATCCGGCAATGGCATCCTGCGCAAAGACGAAACCACGGTACATGTAGTTGCTGGTGTCGAAGAGGATGAAGACGTTGGCGCCGGGCATTGAGGGATCCTGGGACACCGCGGTGTTCGCGGCTTCCGATTTTGCGGCGTCGACGTCTCCCGCCGGGTTTCCGCCGGCCAGATTGATGATCCTGCGACCGGACTGGTCGCCCTCTTCAAAGGAGGCGATCTTCTCGGGGATTTTGTCTTCGTAGATGGCGAAGTTTTCCGGCTTCAGCCCGCTGATGTAGTGACCCTTTTTGTCGGTGACGGCAACGTTCAGCTGAACCAGAACGACGTTGACTTTAATCGGGGGAGAACTGCGCTGCGGGATTTGTGGGGCCGCCCCCATGAGCAGGACGACACTCGACCCTAATCCGAGCGTAAAGAGAATTTTCGGTATCATAACGCTCCTTCTGTCCTTACCAGCCCTGATTGCCCGGCGGCACCGGCGTGCCCGCCATCCGTACTCTGATTTGCCCCTTGCGATACTGGTCGCCGGTCTGCTGCAGAGCGCGCAGCAACGCCGGCTGATCTTCGATGTCGGTGGCGAAGATGTTGGAGATCATGTGCTGGGTCAGCGCAGGAACCAGCACGTTCAGCATCTCGGGAGGTGTGCCCTGCTCGTCTGCGACGCGCGCCCAGTACAGCGTGTTCGAATCCCAGGACTCGCCGAAGAGCCGGCTGGCAGCGCCGGCGAGCGCCGGGAAGGGCTTCACGTTCTCCAGAGTGCGGACCTCGCTTTGCTCCAGCGTCGGATGAGGGCCGCCGAAGTCCCGCGCCAGGCGCTCGACGCTGGTCTCCGAGGGATCCGTCCGCACCAGCCCATCCAGTTCCTTATTGGCAGGCCCCCAGCCTGCCGCGGCGTCGGGATGATCCTGCCGGCAGGCCGCAGCCAGATAGAAGAGGTCAGCGGGCAGCATCTCTGCTGTCAGGGTGGAGTTGTCGGCAGGATGCTGCAGCGCCGCTTCGACGACGTTCAGCCGCTTCGCGGAGAGCCGCTCGGAAAGGATGCTGACGACGTCGGCTGTCATTTGTGCATTGCCGGCGGCTTGCTTCAGGATCTCCTCTCCGGCGCGCTGATAGAGGGCGGCAGCGTGCATTTCCGGAGCGCTGATCCCCCACCAGCGGGGTTCGACGGCGTCGACCATCAGCGATGGAACCAGATCCTGCCAGATGAGCGCCTGCACCTTCGCCGGCGGGATGAAGTTCTCCTCCGCCGAAGCCAGCGCATAGGGCAGCCCGGCGAGCGATCCGATGAGATACGCGCCGCCGCCACCGTTTACGCCAATGCCCATCAGTTGCGGCTCGCCCCACACGTTTCCCAGGCCGATGACGGATCGCGCCGAGAAGTCGTGCGAACGGACAAAGAGCGGATCGTGGTGGAGCACCTCAGCACCGGGCGGTTCGTAGTAGGCGTAGTTCAGTCCAACGAGCGTGTCTCGCAGGAACGGCGTCAGCTGCCCGCGCGCTCCATCCACCTGCGCCGGTGAGCCAGGATGGCGGATGATCCGCGTCAAATCGGTTTTCACCTGCAGCTCGGCGTGGCGGCTGGTATAGATTTCAGGCTGCCACTCGATGCGCTCGCTGCTGGTGAGAATGGGCCGGGGCATCTCGAATTCCCGCAAGGACTCAGCGAGCGGAATCAGGGCATCGCTGCTGCCTCCGTGCGCCAGTTCGTGCAGGCCGTCGTAAAGCCCGAAGAGCGTGTCGAGCGAGACGAGACGCTGATCGTCGAGAACGGAGCGGATTCTGGCCGCAATGGCCTGGTGCACCTGCCGCCCCACCGCGGTTTGCTGCGGCGGACCTGCCAGTGTATCTACCAGCTGGTCTTCGGACAGATCGTTGCTGCCGGTCGCGGCCAGCATCATCGCCGAGAGCGAACTGCGGGTCGCATCGAAGAGCTTCGTCGGCGAGGAGGCATCGGTGAACGGCTGGATTGCCTGCACCCACGCCGTGTTCAGGGTCGCGGGCGGAATCTGCTGCTGCCTGGCCAGGATTTCCCAGATGCCGATGTTCGCCTGGAATGCGCCCAGAGCGTTCGACCGCAGCGTCGGATCGTCGATTGCCGTCAATGCTTCCGCGGTGTTGATGAATTGCGTGATGGAGGCATCGTTGAGGGCCGGGAACTCGGCAAAGACCGGGAACCAGGCGTGCAGTTCAGCGAAGTGGGTGGAAATCAGCCGCAGGGTCGGTTCGGAGAGCTGGCCGGAGTCCGGACGCCGCCGGTCGATTTCGTTCAGCAACAGATAGACTTGCAGGGGGCCGCTATCGGATTCGAAGTGCGAGAGGGCGATGAGCGTGCCCAACAGCTGATCGGCGCTGTCCCAGGTCTTCGCACGGCGAACCCAGTCGCGGACCAGCTTCGAATCGGTCTTCTGGAGCAGAATCTCGCGCCAGAGTTTCAGGTCCCCGGGCACGTAGACGTCGCCGTTCGGCTGCCAGCGCAGGCGGCTGAGCAGAACGATGAGGTCGCCATGGCTGGGGAAGACACCCAGGGTGGCGAAGCTCTTCGCGGCGCTCGATTTATATACGTTGTAGACGAACTTGAAGCGGTCGCCTGCGATCAGATGTTTCTGCTCGGCGAGGCTGGCGTGCGAGACCGCATCGAACCAGGCCGCGAGCCATCCGCGGTCGTCGCCCAGCAACTTTTTGACGAACGGTCCGGGGGAGGCTGGGTTGGCGCCGACGAGTTGTTCCCATGCCTTGTCCGCGTCCGGTCCGCCTGGCAGAACGACGCGCCCGGAGCGAATCGAGAGCTGTCCGCCATAGAAGTCCAGAGCCGGAGCGAGTGGGAGCAGAGCCTTCAGACTGGGCGTGCCGCGCAGGGCGATCTGGGTTTCTCCGTCGAGCTTCGAGACGGCCCAGTAGAGCCGCGCGAGACTGCGGTCGTGCAGCAGCACGTCGACCAGGTTGTCACCGGGCTGGCGCCGCCAGTTGCTGATCGAAACCCAATCCCGCTGCCGGAAGATCACCGGAATGCGGCTCGAC
>DATEPN010000621.1:0-6676 GCA_035273225.1 Acidobacteriaceae bacterium
CATGAACGGGCGTGCGGTGGCTATTCCGCTTCCATATGGGTTCAATGCTCCGCGATGGACGATCGCATCCTGGCGACTTCCTGGCTCATCCTGCGCATGGCTGCCCGGCAGAGCGCAGGGTTGCTCGCAAGCGCCTCGAGAACACGGCCTGCGCTGATGAATCCCCGTTCGGAATCCGTCAATGCCATCGCCGGCGCTGTAGGTCCCCTTGATGGCAGCAGGAAGTCCGATGATGCTCCCCGGACCGGCAGCGACCATTCTGCAGTGAGCCGCACCGATCAGCGCGTGTGAATGTCACAGTCCTGAGCCGTAGACCAACAATCGTCCGTGAAACGAAAAGCAGGACTGGGTTAGGCTTCTCCTGCGCTGCGTATTGCCGGTGAGAGGGACGCGACTTATGATGTCCTGCGGCTCGTACAGGAGATGGAATGGACCTTCACAGGCTGGGTGTTTGTGCGGGAATTGCCATGCTGGGGCTCAGCGGGGCGGCGTACGCGGCTCCATCGTTGGCCGCGCGCGCGTGCCCATCGCCGGAGCTGACCCAGGCCGGCGCGCGGTGCGGAGTCGTCGAGGTGCGCGAAGATCCGGCCAAACCCGATCGTAAGATCGGGCTGAACGTTGTAATTGTTCCCGCGCTGCACCCGAAGCCGGGTGAACCTCCCCTGTTTCATCTGGAGGGAGGGCCGGGTATCGCCGCCACCACCGCTGCGCTGTTCTACGCAGGTCCGGGAAGCACGTATCGCCAATCGCAGGATGTGGTGCTGGTGGACCAGCGAGGCACCGGGGGCTCTGGGCCGCTTCATTGCGCGGCTATCGAGAACCGTTCGCCACTGGCTGACGAACTGGTGGCGCGGGACGTGATCGCATGCCGCAGGGAACTGAGTTCGCAAGCGGACCTGGCGAACTATTCCACCGTCCGTACTGCCGAAGACGTCGACAGCGTGCGAGAAGCCCTGCACGCTGAGCAGATCGATATCTGGAGCATCTCTAACGGAACGCGTCTCGCGCAGCAGTACATCAAGGCATTTCCCACGCGGGTTCGCCGGGCCGTGATGGCGGGGTTTGTTCCTCTCGATTACAGAACGCCGCTGTTCCACGCCATGAACGCACAGCGGGTTGTGGACCTCCTGATCTATAAGTGCCGTGCCGATCCGGCCTGCAGCGCCAGCTATCCCAATCTCGAGGAGGAATGGACCACCGTGCTGGCGAGGCTGGACCATTCTCCTGCCCAGGTGCAGTGGAACGGAGCGCCGGCATCGCTGGGGCGCGGCCGCTTCACGGAAGAGGTGCGCAATTCGTTGTCCACCGCGGCGGGGCAACGCGGATTTCCCGCCCTGGTGCATGCGGCGTTTGGCGGCGATTTCGGACCCTTTCTGCATCTGCTGCGCAAGGGCTCCTCGCCGTTCGCCATGGGGCTGTATCTGACCATCGCGTGTTCGGAGGGAGGAAGCCGCATCGAGCCGGCCGACGTTCAGCGCTACACAGAGGGAACATTTCTTCGCGAGTATCGGGTACGTGAGGAACTCGACGCCTGCGCGGAATGGCCAAAGTATCAGCCTGGCAGCGATTTTTTCCAGCCGCCTGCGAGCAGTCCGGAGTTGCTGGTCGTCAGCGGAGAAATGGATCACGTGGCGCCGCCGGACTATGCTGAGCAGTTTTGTTCGCGGCTGGAACATTGTCATCTCGTGATCATTCCCGATCTCGGTCACGGTCCTTTTGACCTGGATCTGTGGAGCGGCGGCGATTGCTACGACACGATGACGGTGAAATTCCTGGAGGATGGAGTGGTTGACGCTTCCTGCGTCAGGAAGATGCGCGCGCCTGCTTTCCGATGAATCAGGCGATGGAGCGTCCGGACGGGAAGCAGCAGGAATCGGCGTGCAAGTTTTTCGGGCCGCAACTGTGCCCTGCGGCGCGCCTCCCAACAGGAAGACCATCCTGCATCGGCAGCCCGACCAGCGATCGCTTTCAGCGTGGAGCGGGTTACTTGCGGGGCAATGAGCTGGTGAAGGCGACGGCGGCGGCGAGGAGGCGTTGCCGGATTGCGTCGTCGCCCCAGGCTTCCGCAGCTGCGCGCACGTAGCCGTGCATGCGGCGGCCGCGCATCACGACCGGTGCGACGCCGGGGAGGTCCAGAGCCCAGCCTTCATTGTCGCGGCCGACGCGGAGCATGAGACTGCCGCTGCGGGCTCCGCAGAGGAGATTGCCCTGCAGAAGGAATGCCCATCCGCCGAACATAGGCTTCTCGGTCAGTCCAGCCGGACCGGCGAGAGCGTCACGGACGAGTTCTTCCAGGCCGGGATCGCGGGGCATGCGTACCGGCCATTATGGCAGACCTGGGAAACTCGGCGAATGAAAGCACCCCCGCTTTGGCACCTGATCCTTGCTCCAGGCCGATTTTGCGTCAGTCAGCGACTCGGGCGCGCTCAGGCCTGGCGATGGGGCACCGGCCCGCCACGCTGAACATCGGCATGCAAGTTTTTCGGGCTGCAACCTGTGCCCTGCGGCGCGCCTCCCAACTAGAAGACCATCCTGCATCGCCAGCCCGACCAGCGATCCCTCATTCACACGCGCCGTGGAGCGTTTTGCCTACGCAAAGGAGCGATTGCTTATGTACCACCACGTCAAGAAGCTGATGTACACCGTGAACATTGACGAGCCGGATCCGCGCTTCGGCCGGATGCTGCTGGAGCAGTTCGGAGGCGCCAACGGCGAACTGGCAGCCGCCATGCAGTATTCCATTCAGGGGCTCAACTGCGAGGACCCCGCGCGCAAGGACCTGCTGATGGACATTGGCACCGAGGAGTTGAGCCATCTGGAGGTCATCGGCGCGCTGGCTCGCATGCACCTGAAACCGCTGAAGGCCAGTCGCGAGGCTGCGGACTCCGATCCGCTGGTCGCCATTGCCGGTGGCGGGGGCGTTTGCCTGCAGGATTCTGTCGGCAATCCGTGGACCGCGACGTATCTGAAGATCACGGGAGACCTGGCGGTCGATTTGCGCAGCAATATCGCGGCTGAGGCCCGCGCGAAGATTGTCTACGAGCGGCTGATCGGATTCACACAGGATCAGGGGTCGCGGCAGGCGCTGCAGTTCCTGATGACGCGCGAAATTACGCACATGCGCGCCTTTGCGGCGGCGCTGGAAAGCATGGAGAAGCCGCCGTTCGCGGTGGGCATCATTCAGCCGACACCGACGCTGGTGGATCAGTACGCGAACACATCGACGGGAGAAGGCGAGGAGGGCCGCGACCAGCAGGGTCCGTGGAATGACGGCAGCAAGGGGCTGCAGATTGTTCGGCCGAAAGCGGAAGACGGAGCGGGGATCAACAATCAGCCGTACGATCCGCAGCCCGGAACCGAAGCGACGTCGCCTGTGGACTCCACGCCGGTCGGGGAATTCCTGGGCGCGGCGCGGAAGAAGCAGCAGAGCATGCTGGAAGAGCGGAAGAAGATGGAAGAGAAGCGGCGCAAGGCTTCGTAAACGCGGGACGGAGTACATGAGGGCTGCGCCCGGGCGGCGCGGCCCTTTGTGCTTAGAACTCGATGTTGACCAGGCCGTCGGCGGTGCTCGACGGCTGCGAGGGTCGCTGCGGGGCGCGCCAGTGATCGATGTAGCTGATCTGGTGGACGCAGCTGACGGTGCAGTTGGGCGCGCAGCCCTTCTCACTGAAGAACTCGCGGCGCAGGTCCTCGCGGGTGTAGTGGGCCAGCGGGACCCCCGGGTATCCCCGCTGCTGGCTGCAGTAGTGCACGAGGCCGTTCTCGCAGATGTAGAGGTAGCGCGAGCCGGCGCGGCAGCGCCACTCGTTGGGCTGGCCGTTGGCGATCTTCTCCTGAAACTTGTTGAAGCGGGAGTAGTTCTTCTTCTTCCAGGAGCGCATCTCGTTCCAGACGGCGCGTTCTTCAGCGCCGAGCGGCTTGAGCTGGCCGCCGCCGTCGTGGATGATGCCGATGGTCGAGGTGAATCCGAGGCTGATGGCGCGGCGGCCGATGGTGAGCGCGTCCTGCGGATGCTTGATGCCACCGCCCACGACGGAATTGATGTTCACGTGGAAGTCGGCGTATTCCGCGAGGAACTCGAGCTTCTTGTCGAGAACCTTGAGGCTCTTCTTCGAGACTTCATCCGGGTTCACGTTGTCGATGGAGATCTGCATGTGGTCGAGGCCGGCGCGGTTCAGGCGCTGGATGCGCTCGGGCATGAGCAGATAGCCGTTGGTGATCATGCCGGCCATTTTGCCGTGGTGGCGGATGCGGGCGATGATCGCGTCGAGTTCCGGATGCAGCAGAGGCTCGCCGCCGGAGATGGTGACGATGCTGGTGCCGAGGCGCGCGAGGTGATCGATGCGGCGGAGCATCTCGTCGAGGGGCACGGGCTTCGAGACGTCGTCGTACTCGTTGCAGTAGGCGCAGGAGAGATTGCAGCGGCGCATGGGCACGATCTGCGCCATGACGGCGTGGCGGGTGGACGCGAGGGCGTGGCCGACGAGGGTGATTTCCCGGATCTTGCGGGAGGCCGCCTTCAGGCGACGGGAGAGGGTGAGTTTGCGCGCCGAAGGCATCTCTTCTTATTGAAACACAAGGGATGACACGCCGCGAGCCGGCAGGACTGAATGGTGCGTGGGCAGGGGTGAGTGGCGGATTCTTACGGCAGATCGTGATGGTAGACAGCGGCGAGCTGGCCCGGCAACGCGCCAATTTCGTTGGCGGCTACGTTGCCGAACTGTTTGATCCCGCTGGCCATGCTGTGGAACATCAGCTCCGGAGCCATGCCGGCGGGCCAGGTCACGGAGCCTTTGTTCTTGCCATGACCGGCGGTCATGGTGACGACGTTTTCCTTGTGTTCGCGGATGACGGTCAGCTGCACCGGCTTGCCGCGATTGGAATGCATCGTCCGCATCCACTGGCTGGTGGTGGCCATCGTCTTGCCATTCACTTTGGTGATCACGTCGCCTGCACGGAGGCCGGCGACAGAGCCGGGGCTGTTGTCGTCGACGCGCTTGACGAGCAGTCCCTGGCCGTCATGGATGCCGAAGTAGTCGGCCAGCTGCGGGCCGAGCATGTCGAGTTCGAGGCCGGTGTAGGCCGAGTTCATGCCCAGCGCGGAAAGGAAGCTGCTGCCAACGCCCGACGACCCATTGGGCAGAGAAATGGGGTCGTCGTCGTCCGGCTCAACGGGAATGTGCTGCGACCAGGCGTCCGCCTCAAGGGTCGAGCGGTCGCACAGAGTCACGTTGAGGGTCTGCTCCTGGCCGTCGCGGCTGATGAGGAAGGTGACGGTGCGCCCGGGCGGCGTTTCGCGCAGCAGGCGTCCAAGCTGCGCCTGGCCTTCGATGGCCTGGCTGTTCATCTGCAGGATGACGTCGTGGACGCGGAGGCCGGCCTTGGCGGCGGGCGCGTCGTGGTCCACGGTGATGATTTCAACGCCGCGGGGATTCTTCAGCTTCAGTTTGGAGGCGCGGTCGTTGTCGATGTCGCGCGTGCCGACTCCCAGATAGCCGGGAGCGCTGTGGGCCAGGTAGGCAGGATCGTCGCCGAGAAGGTACAAATGCTGCTCGGCTTTCAACCACGGGGTAAGCAGGAGACTGGCGGCAACTGCCGCAAGGGGAAGCAACCTCATATTCGGCCTCGAAAACGTTTCATTCCATCTGCGCCTCGATCATCCGTGATTTTTTGACCGGAACGAGTGCGCAAGGTCAACCGAGTGGCCGCCATTATCTTAGCGACAATGGCGGCGCTTCGGCATTACTGCAGAGCAACCTGCTCCAGGTACTGCCGGGATACGTTCCGGATTTGTGGACTCTGGTCGCGCGTGGCGACGGTGTGCAGCACATCGCGCACGCTGGAGTCGGCTTCGACCGGCGTCAGCAAGCCGATGGCTTTCTCACGGATCTGCGGATCGGGATCCTTCAGCAGCGCTTCGAGAATGGCGTCCCGCACGCGGGTGTCGATGGCGATGTAAGGCTCCAGCCCGGCCAGAGCCTTGCTGCGAACCTCGGCGTCCTTGTCGTAGCGCAGGGCGACCATGAGGGCGCCGCGAATGGGTGCACCGTTGCAGGCATGGCCGTTCTGGCACTCCTGCGCCAGGAGATCCACGGAGTCGTTGTGGACGGTGGGATTCATCGGGCTGCGCACACCAAGGAGCAGCAGCTGACGAATCTGCGGATCGTCGAGGGTGCCGAAGGCGGTCTCCGGGACCATGCGGTTGAAGCGGACTTCAACGTTCTCGGTATCCGGCTCGCGGGTAATGCTGCTGACTCCGATGATTTGCGAGGCGTCCAGATCGGCGAGCACGGGGACGGGCGCCGGGGTCGCGGGCTTCGCTGCGGCAATCTGCTTCGCGGCTGTCCGAAGGCCTTCGTGGTAGCCGCCCCATCCGCCTGCTCCGAGACCGGCGAGTAGCAGCGCGGAGGCCATTACCGGAGCGCTTTGCAGGCGGCCGAAGCCGCGGCGGAAACTCTGCCAGCGGCGGAGGAAGAACCCGCCGTGCGGCATGGCGTCGAGCGCTTCGTCCAGTCGAAGACGCGCCCGAGCCACCAGACTGGGCGACGGTTCAATCACGGGGAGGACCGCCATGGCCTTCTGCAGACCCGCGACGGCTTCCATTTCCTGCCGGCAGCGCTCGCACTGCGCCAGGTGCTGCTCCAGCTGATGGGCCCGGTCGTCGGGCAACTCACCA
>DATEPN010000622.1:0-16119 GCA_035273225.1 Acidobacteriaceae bacterium
ATGCTCTTCCGGCCCGGTAATGGGCTGCGCCTGCAGCAGCAGCCCGGAGCGGACCTCCAGCAGCCCGCCAATGCCGAACGAATTAATCCGCTGATCGCCCGTCGCCTGCACAGCGCGCGTGCGGATCACCTGCCAGTGGTAATCCTTCGTGCGGTGAGATACGGCTCGCACCGCCGCCCCACTCCCGCTCAGGCCGATCAGATCCAGATGCCCGTTGTTGCCGACATCAGCCGCCGCAAAAACGCGATCCGACCCCGCCATCTGCGCCAGCGCGCTGTACGTGCCATCGGGATTCCCGAGCCACACCAGCGCACCCACCGCCTGGCTTGGTGTCCCAACCTGTGCGAGCACCAGGTCCACTGCGCCGTTGTTATCGAGATCGGCGACGCGCAGCCTCACAGGACCAGCAAGGTTCTTCGCCGCATCAGGAACCTGCCCCAGTCCCGCCGTGCTCCAGTTGCCGTTCTCGTTCCCCAGCCGCACCATCGCTCCGCCCGACTGTACCGCGATCAGGTCCAGCGTCCCGCTGTGGCGCGTATCGGCTGCAGCAATAGCTTTCACCACGCCGAGACTCGCCGGAACTCCGATCTCCCGGAAAACGCCCCCGCGCTGATTCCGGAACACGTGCAGCGTGCCGGCTCCGTCGATGAGCGACGCATCCGGCAGCCCATCGCCGTCCAGATCGGCCCACACAAACTGCTGCAGCCGGGAAACTCCGGCAAAAGGATGAACCGCCGTAAAAGTGCCATCGCCGTTGTTGCGCAGGACTGTGGCCTCTCCCGACCCCGAGCCCAGCACGATGTCCAGATCGCCGTCGGCTTCAACGTCCGCCGCCCACGCGCCCGTGTACGCAGCATTCGCAATGCCCGGAGCTATCTTCGTCTGTGCCGTCACATCCGTGAATTGCTGCGGAGAATCCTGCCGCAGCAACCGCACGCCCCCTGCTCCCGCAAGCACCAGATCCGGCTTGAAGTCGTAATTGAAGTCCACCGCAAGAACCGACTCCGCCCCGGGTGCTGCACCCTGTTTACCCCCCGGAAATGGATACGCGGGTCCGCCGGCAATCTGCACGGTCTTCGCATTCGCGGTGATCACCGTCGGCGCTCCCGCGTCGCTGAGCGACACCGCGCCGATCCAGTCCCAGGGTCCGTTGCCGGCATTCGCCAGCGGCTCCGTAGAGAAGGTCATCGCCCGATCAGCCGCGGCGGGCTCCGACTTCGGCGCTGGCAGGCGCAAAAACGTCACGAACGGCGGCGCCTCTTCGCCAGGCTCGGCCCGCAACACCGACAAATCCTGCCGAAACGCGGGCAGCTGCATCAGCACATTGCGCAGAAAGATGCTCCGCGTCGCCGCCATCTGCGGCGGACCGCTCGTCGCAGCCGTCTGCAGATCGGCGAGACGCTGCTTCGCCTCCTGCGGCCAGCTGGCGGATTGCGCTCCGATCTTCTCCACCGTCGAGCGCAGAGTGGCCGTGTCTCCGCGCTTGGCAGAGATCCGGCTCAGTTCCAGCAGGGCTGCTACATTGTTCGGCTGCTCGGTGAGGATCTGCTGCAGGATCTGCTCAAACTGCGCAGTCGCATCCGGAGCATCCTGGCGCTCAATCTCCATCGCCAGCGAATACTGAACCCGTGGATTGTGCGGCTCCAGGTCAGCCGCGCGGCGCAACGCGCCAATGGCCGCCGCGGAGTTGCCGCGGTCGCTCTCCAGCAGCCCCAGCATATATTCGATACGGCCGTTGTCTTTGGCCAGCGACTCTGCACGGTCCAGCCGCTGCTTGGCCTGGTCGTAATTCCGCTGGCGCAGTGCCAGCAGCCCCCAGTCGGCCCACGCGGCCGGCTCCCCAGGCGCCAGTTGCGTCGCCTCGCCCAGCGAATCGTCCGCACGCGCATCGTTGCCTACCTGAAACGCTCCCAAACCGACATAAAACGCGGACACAAACTGCGCGTACTTCCGCGACTGCGGCTTCGGCAGGCCGGAATGGCAGCCGGCCGCCATCAGTATGGCGGACGCAAGCGCGGCCACCGAGGCCGCACGTCTGGATGGGGAGCCGGGAATCGACATCGAATGCGGAATGGCTGAGGTTCCTTTGAACATATCGCACCGGAGCAGCCGCCCGGTAACTTGGCCCGGTGGCTTGGCCCGGTAGCTTGCATCGGCTCCACGCGTCTGCCGCATGCCTGCAGCCCGCGCGCGGCGCCGTTTGGGGAAGCACCGAACGACCAGTCTACGGTGCGAGAGGCCCGGTCCGGGTCCACCGAAAGATGGAGGCCCGGCTCCATCCCTGCTCCCATGACAGCAGCCATCCCGGCAGATACAGTTCTCAGAACCGCGGTCCCCAGCTTCACCCCACCCGGAACGAGTACCTCGTTCCCGCTCGACAAACCAGGCCACTGCACGACGCATGCTCCGGCCATGAACGCGATTTCTTGGAGAGCCCCAATGAGGAAGTTCCTCGCAGGATGCGCCTGCCTCCTGGCAACACTGTCCACCGGCCATGCCCAGAGCAACTATGCCGTCGTGCGCGGAGCGGTTCTGGACCCGCAGCATCGGCCCGTCGCCAATGCGCATCTCCATCTCACCGAAATTGCCACCAGTGCAGAACGCTCCGCAGTTTCGAACTCCAGCGGACTGTACGAGATCGCTGGCCTCCAGCCGGGCCCCTACACGCTGCGCGTCGAAAGTGCCGGCTTTCGCGAGGCGACACAGAGCCTCAATCTCGAAGTCGGTCAGCAGGCCACCATCGACGTGCAGCTTGCCGTCGCGGGTGCCGTGCAGACGGTCCACATCCAGGGATCCGAGGAGCTTCTGAAAACGCAGGATGCCAGCGTCGGCGCCGTTGTCGACCAGCGATCCGTCGAGTCGCTGCCCTTGAACGGCCGCATGATGATCGATCTGGTGCTCACCGTACCCGGAGCCCACATCAGTCACGGCGCAGGCACCGGCGACATGAACGCACTCTACTGGCGTCCCGGCCAGCGCTCCGCGGTCAGCATCGGCGGCAGCCGTCCCAATGCCAACTACTTTCTGCTCGATGGCGCCACCAATACCGATCCCACCTTCAACACCCAGAACCTGAGCGCCTCGCCCGACGCCGTGCAGGAGTTCCAGGTGCAGACCAGCAGCTATCTGGCGGAGATGGGCGGCGCCGGTGGCGGTCAGATCAACATCGTCACCCGCTCCGGCACCAGCCAGTTGCACGGCACCGCGTATGAGTACCTGCGCAACGGCGCCATGGATGCGCGCACCTTCGCTCAGATGACCAGCAACAACTTTTTAGTGCAGAACAACTTTGGCGCCGCGCTCGGCGGCCCTGTCTGGCGTGCGGGCAAGACGTTCTTCTTCCTGAATTACGAGGGACTGCGGCACATCGAAACCATGAACATGGTCGAAACCGTCCCAACCGAAGCAGAGGCCGGCGGCGACTTCAGCCAAAGCGGCGTGGACATCTACGACCCCACCACCACGGCCCCCAATCCGAACTTCAATCCCGCGCTGCCGGTCAGCAAAACGAATCCGCAGTACCTGCGGCAGCAGTTCGAATACAACGGCGTCAAGAACGTGATTCCGCCGAGCCGGCTCAGTTCAGCCGCGCTCATCATGCTCAACCAGTACACACCGCGGCCCAATCTGATGATGTCCATGGGCGGCATGACCATGATGGGCCAGCCTACGGTGATCGGCGCCGGCAACGACGCGAACAACTACCTCGATGCCCGCAAGCAGCGCATGTTCGACAACCAGGGCACGGTCCGGATCGACCACAGCTTCAGCAATGGCGACTCGGCTTTCCTCCGCTACTCCATTGGAACCGAGAACGGATTCATGCCCTGGGGCCTGCCCGGCTTCGGCATGTATCACGACAATCTCTCCCTCCAGAGCACGCTCGCCTGGACGCGCGTCATCTCGCCGCACATGGTCAACACGGCTTCGCTGGCCGTCTCGCGGCTCGACATGGCGCACACCACCGAGAGCGCGAACAAAAAGGACATCGTCACGCAGCTCGGCCTGCAGGGCACCGGCTTCGGCGGTCCGGGCGCGTGGGGCGCACCCTACTTCAACATTCAGGGCTATTCGCCCCTGGGCGACAACTTCAGCGCCACGCCCATGAAAGCCTGGGACACGATCGTCGAAGGACGCGACTCCTTCAGTTGGCAGGTGGGCCGCCACAGCACGAAGTACGGCGCGGCGTACCAGAAATTTATCTGGCCCATGTGGGGCTTCTTCCAGAATCGCGGCTACTACCAGTTCACCAACGGCTTCACCACGGCACACGCGCTGAATGACGGAAGCACAGGATCGGCGCTGGCCAGCTTCCTGCTGGGACTGCCCGCTGCGCGCCAGGGCCAGGCCGGCATACCGCAGATGAATCTCCACCAGTGGTACGCCGATGCGTACGCGCAGGACACGTGGCGCATCACGGCCAACACCACGCTGGACTACGGCATTCGCTACGAGTTCATGAGCCCGCTCGTGGACGTCGACTACACGAACAGCAACCTGGTGTTCATCGGCGGCAAGCCCGAGGTCTTCATCGGCGGACAAAACGGCTATCCGCGCGGGCTGATGTATCCCAACGACGCGCGCTTCGCACCACGCATCGGTGTGGCGCACAGCTTGCCGCACCTGGGTATGGTCGCCCATCTCGCCTATGGCGTCTTTTTCACGCCGGTGGACATGAACACCTGGTGCAACCAGCGCCACAACGTCCCCTACGTCTTCCCCATGACCTCGCAGAGCGATCCCTTCCTGCCGAGCATCAACACCCTCAACTTCCCCTCGCCGGTCCTGGGGTCGACGGTCG
The DNA here is from genome assembly GCA_035273225.1 of Acidobacteriaceae bacterium. Taxonomy (GTDB): domain Bacteria; phylum Acidobacteriota; class Terriglobia; order Terriglobales; family Acidobacteriaceae; genus Palsa-343. The sequence continues at coordinate 4,802 of DATEPN010000622.1, forward strand.
TCAGCTTCACCGGACTACAGCTCCATGCCTCCCCGCAGTACATCCAGCAGTGGAGCGCGTCGCTCGAAAAGCAACTGGGCAGCGAAACCACCCTGGAAGTCGGCTATCTCGGTGCCGGTGGATTCCACCTCCAGCGCGCGCACCTGATCAACAACGCGCAACCCGGACCGGGCCTCATCCAGCCGCGCCGGCCCTTCCCGAAGATCAGTTTCGTCAATGACTCGGTCTTCCCGTCAAAGACGAACGTGGCCGCCACGACCTTTCCGGTGAGCACGATGAACCTGCTCGAGAACACAGCGCAAAGCTGGTACGACGCCGGCTATGTCAACGTCCGCCGCCGCTACGCGCACGGCCTCAGCTTTCTCGGCAACTACACCTTCGCCAAAGCGCTGGATAATGCCCCGGACTTCCGCTCCCCGATGTTCGAAGCGGCCACTCCCCAGAACAACTACGATCTGAACGCTGAGAAAGGGCCGGGCTGCGACGTTCGGCACCGCTTTGCCCTCAGCCTGGTCGCCAGTTCGTCGGCCGTGGGCGGCAATCGTTTCTTTGAGGCCATGACCCGGAACTGGACCGGCTCGATCGAGTTCCAGGCGCAGACCGGCTTCCCCTTCACCGTCTCCGTCTTCGGAGACACTGCGAATGCCGGAACCGTCGTTGGCGAGAACCCGATCCGCGCGAACCGAACCGGACAGCGGGTCTTCCCCTCCGGAACCCGGAACGCGACGACATGGCTGAATCCAAACTCCTTTACTGCCCCGCCGGCGTACACCTTCGGCAACAGCACCCGCAATTCGGTGTACGGTCCCGGGCTGGAGACCACCGACCTCGCCGTGGTTCGGAATTTCAGCGTGACGGAGAAGACCAGGTTCGAAGCGCGGGCGGAGTTCTTCAACGCCCTGAATCACACGAACCTCGGCACCCCCAACCGCTTCGTGAACACCTCCAGCTTCGGCAGCATCACCGAAGCAGCAACGCCGGGACGCGAGATCCAGCTCAGCGCGCGCTTGTCCTTCTGACCCGCAGCCGTTCTGATTCGCTGCGTTCTGATTCGCGGACGTTGCCGTCGCCGAACGGTCTCGCTCTCGAAGGGCCTTTCCTGTCCGGAAGGCCCTTGGTGACCCCTCCGCCTGACCACCAGGCGACCCTGAACTTGATCACGGAGACGTCCTCCTGCTGATCAATCACGACCCTGAAGGGAGGGGGTAGCCCCAGCGAGCGTTCTGCTTCCTTTTCAATCAGCAAGGCCCCAGGCGTCCCTCATTTTGATCACGAGCTACCCCCTGCTGTTTTGAGGGGTACCCCCCCGGGGGTATGCCTCCCTTACCGCATCCACAAGCCTCGCAGACGAATCGCCTTTGGCTCGTTGACCGTGTGCTGCTGCCCCCTGTACACTGGCTAAGTTCGGCGATTCTGCCCGTCCCGTGTGTCTCCGGGACCTTTTCGGCGCGTTCCAACGTGGCCGAAAAGCACGAAGGAATTCCGCCCAGCTTAGATCAGGTTTGCGCGCGGCCCCATTTGCCGGAGCCAGCTTTTGCGCGCCGGAGGTTTTATGTACGCGGTGATTCGCACAGGTGGTAAGCAGTACCGGGTGGCCCCCGGCGATGTGGTCAAGGTCGAGTCCGTCAAGCCGGCCGACGACGGCTCGGTGGAGTTCGCCGAGGTTCTGGCCTTCTCCGGAGACAGCGGTTCGGTCGTGAAACCCCAGGCAGCCAGGGTGCTGGGCACCGTCGTCGGCGAGGGCCGCGGCGACAAGGTGCTGGTCTTCCACTTCAAGCGGAAGAAGCAGTATAAGAAGCTCCAGGGTCACCGGCAGGCGTTCACGGCGGTCCGGATCAGCGAGATCCAGATCGACGGCAACAGCTACACCGCGTAGGCGCGGAATCTTCCGTCCGCGCTGAGCGGACCTCAGGAATACAGCAATGGCACATAAAAAAGGATTAGGCAGCTCGAAGAATGGCCGCGACTCCAATGCGCAGCGGCTCGGCGTGAAGGTTTTCGCGGGGCAGACGGTCACCGGTGGCTCCATCATCGTGCGCCAGCGCGGCACAAAGCTGAAGCCCGGCCTCAACGTGGGTCGCGGCAGCGACGATACCCTCTTCGCGAAGATCGACGGCCGCGTGAAGTTCATCGACCGCGGCAAGACCGGCCGATTTGTGGCCGTGGAGGCCGCCGCGGCCGAGTAGCGGATCCGTTTCCAAGAAGGGCCGGACTCATCGAGTCCGGCCCTTCTTATTTCCGGCAAGCGCTGCCGCACCTCAGCAACCAGGACGTGCGAGATCCAGCTCGGGACGGCGATCGAGAACAAAGCAAAAGCCCCGGCGATCCGCCGGGGCTTTTCTATAGGTGAGTACCTGGTTAGCGAGTTCCAACCGCAACAGGATTCCGGGCCAGGACGCGATCCACGACGCCCTCGATGTCCTGGAGGAAGAAGCCAGTCGGTGTGGTCGCAGGCGCCAATGTCGGAGCCTGTCCAATGCCTCCAGCCAGACCGTTCCAGCGCGCCATGACCGAACTCGGCGGCAGAACGATCAGGTTGCGCTCGGCTTCTGGTTCCGGAATAGCAAAGTAAACGGTCCAGGTAAGGAGAACGACCGAGATGGAGATCTGAAGAACCAGATTGGACGGCGACTGCAGTCCGGGGTACTTCGCCAGCATGGCAGAGGTGATAAGCTCCGCACCGGCCTGGAAACCAAACCCAAGCCCAACGCCAAACAGGCGGCTGCGGAAGGAGCGGCCGAGCGTGTGGATCGAAAGAGCGAGGAAGGCCAGCAGGCAAAGCTCAAGGATACTCACGCACCGAGCCATCTGCATACCGACGGAGCCCAGAAGCAGTGCGAAGGCCTCACCGCCGCTGCTTTTCATGGCAGCGGGAAGTGTTACCGCACCAAATGCCACGACTACAGAAACAATGCTGACCCAACGAAAGGCAAGAAGGCCAAGCCGACGCAGGCCAGGCACCGGCTCCATCACTTTGTTGAAGACTTCCTGGACCACAAAGAAGATCGCGACCGCCGCGGCGATATACGCAATCCAATATCCGAAGAAATAAGCGGTGTACCACGGAGTGCCGCACTGGGGCGGGGATCCGCCAAGCCGAAAGATCACCTGGAGATAAGCCAGGGAGACAAGGCGGATGACGAGATAGCTTGTAAGCGCGGGTAGCCGACGCACGGAACCCGACTTAACGAACGCCACCAGAGCGAGCAGCAGGAGCACCGGCTCCAAATTAATCAGGGCTTCTTGTAGGTGAACCATACGAGATCCTCAAGGACTCCGAGGATAGCGCACGGTGTTCACCAGCTCAAGAAAAATAATTAGAAACAGAGCTTGACCGGTGCAACTTTTGTGGTACCGTGGTGACCTGAGTAATCGGGAACTGTCCGAATTACTTGCAGCCGTACGGTGAGCAGCTCGGCATCGGCATCGCAGAAACAGAAGTCTGATGGCTGGGAGTTGCTTTAACCACGTTGGACGCGTGCGAGGAAACCATAGCAGCAGAAGCACCGGCAACGAAGAGTCCGAGAGCGAAAGCGCGAACGGCGAATTTCATAGTCTTAGTCCCCTTGGGAAAATCCCTAAAAGTTGTATTGAAGTGCTGACAAGACGGAGTATACTTGTCATGCTGCAATTTATTCACATTGCATCGTATTATTGAAGTATACAACAAGTAAGTTACCCCGGTACCTTTCGCCGCAAGGCTCCCTGTTCTTCCTCTCTGGCTTTTGCTTACTGCCTCAGATTCATCCCACCTCGGCCCGGGATGCCTGCTCACTAACTCCGCGCCGTATCTTTTCTATCTGCCACGCGCAGGGCTTCCGCAACCGCCTTCTCCGCCCGCTTCTTCCGCGACTCAGGACCCTGGCAATAGAAGATCCCCATCAGATGCCCCCGGCGCTGCAGGGGCGTCATCGCCAGCCAGCCCTGGTGTGCTCGTGGCGTCCGGTTCAGCAGCACCTCCAGAACCGGCGGCGTGATCCGCTCGCCCTCCATGACCAGCAGCATGCGTTCGGCCCAGAGCTCCGCACGCGAGGCTCGCGCTGCCGCGCTCTTCGGCTGCATGATCTGTTCGGCAATGGCTTTCCGCCAGGATGCGCTCAGCCCGTCATGCCACTTGCGCAGCGCACGGTCCTGGCGAAGCAGGCGATCCAGCTCCGGCGGCAGCACCACGGGCCGCTCCTCGGTATCCGGCTCGAGGGTGATGTCGACGACGCTGCCGCGGCTGACGCCTGCCGCCTTCTGCATCCGCTTGTTCACCATCAGGACGCAGACTCTGTCCCGTCCGCGGAAGAGCGAAGTCCGAAGGGCTACTGCGGGACTGTCCTTTGCCAGAGCCGCACGCAGCGTTCCGCGGACGCGCAAGCCCTTACGCCGCGGCCACACCTCAGTCGGCTCGAAGGGGACCCGAACCAGAGTCCAGCGGAGGGCGCTGTGATCCGATTCCAGAGTGCCCCGAAAGCGTCGACGTCCGGGCATGGCAGCCAGAATACCCTCAGGATTCCTGAAGATTCACTGCGCTCCGGCCGGGCCTCTCCAGGGTCACGGCTTCCACCCGCGACACCAGCAGGCCCCACGCAAACGCGCCCACCAATGCCACGGCCCCGGAGACCACGAAGGCCATCCGCGAGCTGCCCTTTTCCTGCGCGATCCAGCCCGCGACCCAGGGCGCGACGACGCCGGAGAGGTTCGCGAATCCGTTCTGCAGACCCGACCATCGCCCCGCCATCGCCGGACCAGCCAGCGTCTGCGTGATGGCCCAATGATTCGAAGAGAAGGCTCCGTAACCGACCGACGCAACGGCCAGCACCACCAGCCCCGCCGCGCTGCTGTCCGCAGGCAAAACGCCGAGAAGCAGCAAAGACCCTGCCAGCAAAAGCCCGCCGGTCACCACGGACTTCCGTACGCGGGTGGGCGAGACCCCGCGAGCAATCAGGCGATCCGAGACCCATCCTGTGATGAGCGTCGTTCCGCCGATGAGCAGAAACACCAGCGTCGTCAGCCGCGACATCGACCGAATCGAGAGATGCTCCTCTTCCACCAGAAACTCCGGCAGCCAGGCGAGCAGGAAATAATAGAAGTAGTTCCCGCAGAAATGCCCGATGAAGGTCCCCCACGCGCAACGCAGGCGCAGGATGCGGCCCAGCGACGTGACCGGCATGGCCTCCTTCTGCTCCGCCGCCGCTCCCGTCCGCGGCATCATCTTCCACCAGGGCAACACCCAGAGCATGCCGCCGAGCCCCAGCACGACGAACAACATCCTCCACCCCATGTGGATCAGCAGCACGCCGCCCAGAAACGCTCCGACCGCGGGGCCAAGCTTCGTTCCGGCATCGATGAAGGCATTGGCGCGTCCGCGGCACTGTTGCGGCATCAGGGCGAAGATCCGCGAGTAGCACGGATAGGCCACCGACTCGCCGACACCGAGCACCAGCCGCATGGCAAACAGCGTGGCGAATCCCGCCGTCAGCCCCGTAGCCAGGGTGGCGAGCGACCACAGCACGTAGCCCCAGAGAATCACCCAGCCCGCCGCAAAACGATCCGAGAGCCAGCCCGCCACTCCCAGCAGTTGCGGCAGAGCATAGGTCCAGAAGAACGCAGCGAGCAGCGCGCCCAGCTGCACCGGCGTAAGCGCAAACTGCTTCTGAATTACCGGCGCAGCAATCGACAGGTCGCTGCGGTCCACATAGTTGATCAGCGCGGAGATGACCAGCAGCGCAACCACGGCCCATTCGCGACCCGACATCTGCGTCGCGGGCTGCGGATCAGCAGTACTGGCCTCCGCAGCAGGAATGCCAGCGATCGGCAACTCCGGGCTTCCGACCACTGGCGGAACGCGTTCTGCAGGGAAACCATCCAAACGGCCGTTCCTCTCGTAACTCGTCGAGCTGCCCGCTACGCGTTCCGTATCGCTTCAGCCGGGACCGGGCCAGCAGCAAAGACATACGGCCCCTCGGGAATCAAGGCCACCCGCGCCTGCGCTGGCAGGCCTTGTACGAGGGCTTCCACCGCAAGATCGATGTCGTGATAGCTCTTTCCCGCGAGCGATCCCAGCCGGCTCTTCTCCGCTCCCGGCGTGTAGAAGAACAGCTCGTGCCGCTGGTCCATCAGTGCCAGCTTTTCGAGTTGCCACTGGTCCACCACCACCTCGGCATCCGTAATCGCGCGCAGGAACGGCTCAGGTCCGGTGAAGCTCCTGAGCATCTCCGCGAATTCCGGCGAGCCGATCCCTTCCGCGCATTCTCCCAGCAGCAGGATTCTGCCGCCGGGTTTCACCACGTGCTGCGCGGCCGTGATACCTTTCACGGTCTGATAGAACGTCAAATCCAGCGGATAACCGGCCCCGCTCGTGATGGCAGCGTCGGCCAGCTCCGGCAGGCGCTCGAGAGAACTCTCCCGCAGGAATGCGACACCCGCCGCGTGCGCCGCCACCGGATCGCCGGCGAAGACACCCGAGATCTCCCGTTCGAGCGTCATCGTTACATCCAGGATGAAATCCTGTCGCGCGATGCCGGCGATCTCCAGCAGTTCAGCGTGCAACGGATTGTCTTCGATCGACCCCTCCGTCGCACCTGGCTTGCGCATAAACAGGGGAGAATGCAGCACCTTGATCGTGTCTTCCCCGGCAAGCCCGGGCGCAACCAGCTTGCGGCCTCCGGAAAACCCGGCCATCAGATGCTGCTCGATGAATCCCAGCGTGATCCGCAGGTCGGCGTGGGCAAATCGCGCGTCAATCCAGACAGGCGTACCCCGGCGCGTGTGCCCGAGCGGGCACTGCTCTTCTTTGCGGCGAGCGTGGTGGTTTTCCACACGGTAGTGCGCCGCAATCTCCGGCCCAAGAATGACGTCCAGCTCCGCCGGTGTCGCCGCACGATGCAGCCCCGTCGCGACCAGGATCGTTACCGCTTCCGGTGGGATGCCCGCCTGATGCAGTTGCTTCAGCAGCGGCGGCAGAGTCTGGCGGTTCGGGGCGGGGCGCGTAATGTCGCACACCGCAATGGCCACGCTCTTCTTCCCCGCTGCCAGCTCTCGCAGCGGAGGGCCAGCGATCGGCTGATCCAGCGCCGATTCAATGGCAGATGCAGGGTTCTCGAGAGCCACGGCGCTGCGACTCGTCAGCACCTGGTACTGCGGTCCTGGTGGCAACGAAACCGTGAGTCCCGTCTTTCCGAATGCAAAATGGGCCTTCATATCTCTGCTCGTCAGGAGCCCGTCCGGCGTTCGCTTGCATGCCGCAGAAGCTCTGTGGCAGTCTAGCGCACGCCTCTGGCGTTCTTCACTCCATGATCTGCAATTTGTTCACCGCCTCTCGGCAGCTTGCCGCCTGTCGCGTACTCCGTCATATACTGGCGTGGCTTCAAAACCATCCGTCGAGCAATCGGCGAAATGGGGAGTGGCGGGTCCTCTGCCAGATTCGATTCAGGAGAACAAATGAAACCGGTATCACGTCGTGATGTCCTGAAGGCCGGGCTGCTCGCCCCTGCTGCTGCGGCGGCTGCTGCACATGGAATGATTCCTCTCAACGCCGCCGTTCTCCCAGGCGGTTTGGACGCTCCCGCTTCCGCCCCTGCTCCGAACGCCTCTCCGTTGCCGGCCGGCGGGCGCGAGCGTCTCCTTCTCGATTTTGGCTGGCGCTTTCATTTCGGCGACGCCAACAATCCCGACCGTGATTTTGGATACGGCAGCGGCCGCACCGGCAATTTCCAGAAGACCGGTGATTTCCTGCCTGCGAGTTCGGTCGCCTTTGACGACAGCGACTGGCGCGCGATCGATCTGCCGCACGACTGGGCCATCGAGCTTCCCTTCACCAACGACCCTGGGCTCACCAGCAAAGGCTTCTATCCGCTCGGCCGCGATTATCCGACGACCAGCGTCGGCTGGTATCGCCGCGTCTTCGACTTGCCTGCCGAGGACGCGGGCAAGCGCATCACCGTCGAGTTCGACGGCGCCTACCGGGAATCGATGGTGGTCTGCAACGGCTTCTACATCGGCCGGCACAGCGGCGGCTACGATCCGTTCAGCTTCGACGTCACGGACTATGTCAATCCCGGCGGGACCAACATCCTCCTCGTGCGCGTCGACGCCACCTTGAGCGACGGCTGGTTCTACGAAGGCGCCGGCATTTATCGCCACGTCTGGCTCGTCAAGACCCATCCGGTTCACGTCAGAAAGTGGGGCACCTTCGTTTCGTCCAAAGTGGACGGCGGCAATGCAGCCCTGTCCATTCGCACCGAGGTGAACAACGAGAGCCACGCTGCACAAACGGCGCGCGTCACCTCGACCGTGCTCGACTCCAGCGGCAACCCAGTCGGTAAGGCTACGACGCCGCCCACGTCGATCAGCCAGGGCGGCGAAAACACCTTCACGCAACAACTCACAGTGCGTCAGCCGAAACTCTGGTCGCTGGAAGAGCGCAACCTCTACAAACTGGTCACCGAAGTCAGCGTCGGCGGAGATGTCGTCGATCACTACGAAACGCCCTTCGGCATCCGCACCATCCGCATCGATCCGCAACAGGGCCTGTTCCTCAACGACAAGCCCGTCAAGATCAAGGGAACCTGCAATCACCAGGATCACGCCGGCATCGGCGCCGCGCTGCCCGACGCCGTGCAGTATTACCGCATCCGCAAGCTGCAGGAGATGGGCTGCAACTCACTCCGCACCTCGCACAATCCGCCCACATCGGAGCTGCTCGACGCCTGCGATCAGCTCGGCATGCTCGTCTTCGACGAGACGCGCATGATGTCCACGGTTCCCGAGGGCCTCGCCCAGTTCGCTGATCTGGTGCGCCGCGACCGCAATCGTCCCAGCGTCTTTATGTGGTCCATGGGGAACGAAGAGCCGGTAGCGAACACCGAGCGCGGCGTGCTGATCCTCTCCGGGATGAAAGCCCTCGCTAACGAACTGGACGGTTCGCGTCCCGTATCGATTGCGCCGACGGGCGCCATCGGCACCGGAGGCCTGGCTGAGTGTGACGTCATCGGCTACAACTACATGGACCCGGGCGCCCTCGCCTATCACAAAGCGCATCCCGACAAGCCCGTCATCGGCACCGAAACCGTGAGCGCTGTGGGCACGCGCGGACAATACATCACGGATTTCGAGAAGGGCTACGTCGCCTCCTACGATCCGTACACCACGACCGGCCGCGCCTCCGCCGAAGGCTGGTGGAAGTTCTGCGATGCGCAGCCTTGGCTTTCTGGCGGCTTCGTCTGGACGGGCTTTGATTATCGCGGTGAGCCCTCTCCCAACGGCTGGCCGAACATCAGCTCACAGTATGGAATCATCGACATGTGCGGCTTCCCGAAGGACTCCTTCTACTACTACAAGGCCTGGTGGAGACCGGAACCGCTGCTGCACCTCTTCCCGCACTGGAACTGGCCCGGGCTCGAAGGCAAGGAAATCGCCGTCTGGGCCTACTCCAACCTGGATCGCGTTGAGCTCTTCCTGAACGGGCAGAGCCTTGGCGCCAAGGATGTACCGAAGGATTCCCACGTCGCGTGGAACGTGAAGTACGCGCCGGGCACTATCGAAGCGCGCGCCTACAAAGACGGCAAAGTCTTGTTGACCGAGCGCCGCGAAACCACCGGCGCTCCGGCAAAACTCGTCATGACCGCCGACCGAAGCGACCTCTCCGCCGACGGCGAAGACGTGGGCATGTTTGCCATTGCCGTCCACGACAGTCAGGGCCGCGTGGTTCCCATCACCGACAACGCCGTCACCTTCCGCGTGACCGGCGAAGGCAAGCTGATCGGCACCGGCAACGGCGATCCCACGGATCACGACCCCGATAAGGGCGACGTCCGCAAAGCCTTTGCCGGATACTGCATGGGCCTCGTCCAGTCCACGAAAAAGTCCGGCAGCATCACCGTCGAAGCCTCCTCGCCCGGGCTGACCTCGGCCACGCTGACGCTTCCCTCGAAAGCCGTTCAGCTTCGCCCGCAGGTTGCCGTGTGGCAGCGCAAGATTCCGGTGGGCACCGGAGTCACCGGTCTCTGGCGTCCTGTTCAGAGAGAAGGCGGCCTCACCGGCATCATGGCCTACCTGATGGGCGGCAGCGGCGGCGCCGTGTTCACCCTCCAGCAGTCCGGCAACACACTCACCGGAAACGTGGAGCGCAGCGGCGGCTACTCCGGCAACGAAAAGCCTCTGTCCATCGAAGACGGAAAGGTCGACGGGAACAACGTGTTCTTCAAGGTGGGGAACGCGACGTACTCCGGCACGATCGAAGGCGACCAGATGCAGCTCCAGCAGGCGGTCACCATTCCCGCGCGATTCAGGAATCAGCCTGAAAAGCCGGCCGGAGCGCCGGCCGTTGGACCCGCGCCAGACGGATCGGATCCGTCCCGCGGTCCGAACTTCCGGCCACCTTCGAGCATTTCTGTCATCCTGCGGAGGGCCCAGCGGTAAATCAGGGATAGATGAGTCGCGGCTCGATCTCCGCGCGCGCCTCTCCGGCCTCCGCCATGCGCGCGAGCAGCCGCTCGCGCAACTCCGCAGCAGCTTGTTGCGGCGGAGTTCCATAGCCGTGAACCAGCTGCGGATTGTCATGCCGGCCCGCGAGATTCAGTAACTGATGCGGGTCGGCCAACAGGTTATAGAGTTGCTCCTCGCGGTAGCGGTCGCTCGCCGGCATGTGCGGTCCAGCGGGATCCGGAGCGGCGACCGCATAGGTCCACTCCGGCGTTCGCAGCGCACGCCCGCATTGCGATTCCGAAATCTGTATGTACACCTCGTTGCGCCAATCATCAACCTTCCGATCCAGCAACGGAAGAAAACTGCGCCCCTGCACGCCTGCGGGGACAGCAACACCCGCAGCGCTCAGCAGAGTCGGCGTGATGTCGATCTGGGACGTTAGCTCTTCGATCCTGATGGATCGATCGAATCCCGGCCCCTGAATCACCAGCGGCACATGGATCGAGCTTTCATGCGGGCTTCGCTTGTATTCCTCATTCCGCGTCCGAAAATGACAGCCGTGATCGCTGACGAAGGCGAAGATGGTGTCGTCTTCGAGGCCGCGCTGCGCCAGTGTCTTGCGAATCTCGCCGATGGACTCGTCGATACTCGCGACGCTGCCGTAGTAGTTCGGCAGCTGCTTCTGCCAGTCACCGGGAAAGAACTTCAGATCTTCCGGGACAAACGGGTTCTCGTACCGCTCGGCATACCCCTTCGGCGCGACGAAGCAGTTGCAATCGTTCTGGTGATGCACCTCGAGTTGCGAAATCACCAGCAGGAAGGGCTCGCGCACCGACGTAAGGAATTTCTTCGCCAGCCCGGTAATGAAGTCCACTCTGTATTCGCCCGAAAAGTGGATCGGCTTG
>DATEPN010000623.1:0-3141 GCA_035273225.1 Acidobacteriaceae bacterium
GGGACTTGCTTCATTCAATATAGCAGGCGCGCAGCGCAGGAAAATGACACTTCAGGCGAACGTGATGGACGCCATTCGGTCCAGCAGCGAGCACCCCCTACACTGATCGCATGAGGATCTGGATCGCGGCGATCGGCGCGCGTCCGCGGCAGGCATTCGAGGATCTGGCGCGGATGTACCTGGAGCGGATTGGGCCGCTGCTGTCGGGCGGCAAGTCCGGCGTGGAGGCGCCGCTCTTTCGCACTGAGGAGGCGTTCTGGCAAGCCGTTGAGCGGGAACGCGGGCGCAGCGCACCGGGGCTGGTGCTGCTGGATGAGCAAGGACGGAAGATGGGCTCCGAAGCTTTTGCCGGCTGGCTTGGGCGCGAGCGGGATGCTGGGCGGCAACTGATCATCTTCGCGGTCGGTCCCGCGGAGGGCTGGTCGGCGGCACAGAAGCCGGGCGGGGCGATGCTGCTGTCGCTCGGGCCGATGACGCTGCCGCATGAGCTGGCTCGTGTCGTCCTGTGCGAGCAGGTGTACCGGGCGCTGACGATTCTCAAGGGGCATCCGTATCACAGAGCGGGTAGCCGGTAGGAGGAGAGAGCGAGTGTCAGAGAGCAGGACGGGATTAGTTCTAATCAACACAGGAGCGGGGAAAGGGAAGACCACGGCTGCGATGGGAACGGCTCTGCGTGCGGTGGGCAACGGCATGCGCGTGCTGATGCTGCAGTTCCTGAAGGGCTCGTGGCACTATGGCGAACTCGACGCGACGAAGGCCTTCGGCGACAACTTCGTGCTGCGGCAGATGGGCCGCGGCTTCGTGAAGATCGGCGGGGCGGAGACGGATCCCGAGGACATTCGCCTGGTCGAAGCGGCGTGGGAAGAGGCGCGGCAGGCGATCCTCTCCGGCGAGTGGGACATGGTGATCCTCGATGAGATCAACTATGCGATCAGTTACGGCATGCTCGATCCGGCGAAGGTGGTGGAGACGCTGCGCGAGCGGCCGGAGATGGTGCACGTGATCCTGACGGGGAGGAACGCGCATCCGTCGCTCATCGAGATCGCCGACACCGTCACTGAGATGAAGCAGGTGAAGCACGCTTATGAAAAGGGCGTGCTGGCACAGCGGGGTATCGAGTACTAGCCGGACGGGGGTGCCGGTTCCGGTTTTTTAAAATCCACCCCTCATCCCCCGGGAAGCATTTGATTCTAAAGAGAGTGATGCAAGACCATCCCTCCGGAAGCATTTGAAAACAAAGTGCGTGACTTTGCCTTCAAATGCTTGCGGCAGGGTGCTGCCTTCAGCCAAAGAAAAAGCCTCACCCGATGGGGAGGCTTTTTTCTTCTCTCTCTATTTTCAGAATACCAAGCCGGCTGGACTTCCGTGCCAGGTTTTTGGGCCAGGCCGCGTGTCCGGATCGCTTTAGAATCAGCGGCGCAGCACTTTGAGGGCCGTTGGGGGCTTGACAGTTTTTCCCGACTGTCCGCGAACGCGCTCGCCCGGTGGTCAGGCGCGCCACGCGTCGAACGCCGCCGTGCGGATCGCATGGGAGAGAGCTTCGATGTCGGGCGCCAGGACGCGGTCCTCATGGAGCGGGCGAATCAGGCTGCGGATGGCAGCGTGCGCTTCTCCGACACGTCGCGCCGGTTTCAAAGGCTGGCGGTAGTCGAGGCCCTGCGCCGCACAGAGCAGTTCGATGGCCAGCGTTTTCTCGGCGTTCCCGACAATCTGCTCGAACTTCAGCGCCGCGGTCATGCCCATGGAGACGTGATCTTCCTTGCCGCCGGAGGTGGGCACGGAATCGGCGCTGGCGGGATGCGCCAGCACTTTGGTCTCGTTCAGCAGCGCGGCGGCGGCAACGTGGGCAATCATCAGGCCGGAGGAGACGCCGGGCGTGCGCGAGAGGAACGGGGGCAGTCCTTCGTTGATGTCAGGGTTGACGAGGCGGTCGATGCGGCGCTCGGCCATGCTCATGAGGTGGGTGAGGGCGAGCGCGGAGTAGTCAAGCGCCAGGGCGAGCGGCGCTCCGTGGAAGTTGCCGCCGGAGAGAATGTCGCCCTCAGGGAAGATCAGCGGATTGTCGGTCGCGGCTCCGGTTTCGACTTCCAGCACAGCGCGCGCATGCGCCAGCGCATCGCGAACGGCTCCGTGGACCTGGGGCATGCAGCGGAGGGAGTAGGCGTCCTGCAGGCGAGGATCGTTGTGGCGGTGCGATTCGCGAATCTCGCTGTCGGCGAGCAGATTGCGCAGGTGGGCGGCGACGGCGACCTGGCCGGCGTGCGGGCGGACGGCGTGGATGCGAGGATCGAAGGGCGTGGGCGTGCCGCGGAGCGCTTCCAGCGTCATGGCTCCGGCGAGATCGCAGAGTTCCACAAGCCGGATCGCGCGGACGAGCGCCAGCGCGCCAACGGCGGTGATCGCCTGGGTTCCGTTCAGCAGGGCAAGGCCTTCCTTGGCCTCGAGCGTGAGCGGAGCGAGTCCGCACTGGAGCAGGGCGAAGGCCGCAGGGATGTGGCGGCCTTCGAGATTCACCTGGCCTTCTCCGATGAGAGCCAGCGCAAGGTGCGCGAGGGGGGCGAGATCGCCGCTGGCGCCGACTGATCCGCGGGAAGGAATGACGGGATGGATGCGGCGATTGAGGAAGGCGATCAGCGCCTCGATCAGCTCGGGGCGAACGCCGCTGCATCCTTTTGCGAGGACGTTGGCGCGCAGCAGCAGCATGGCGCGAACGGCTTCCTGCGGCAGCGGGTCGCCGACTCCGCAGGAGTGGCTGCGTACGAGGTTGCGCTGGAGTGTCTGCACCTGATCGGGCTCGATGCGGACGTCGGAGAGCTTGCCGAAGCCGGTGTTGATGCCATACGCCGTTCCGCCGCGGGCGAGGAGGTCGTCCACGATGGCGCGGGAGGAGCGGATGCCGGGTAGGGCAGTGGGGTCGAGCGCAACGGTGCGGCCGTGGAGAGAGACTTCGGTGATTTCTTCCAGCGTCAGGCGCTGGCCAGAGAGCAGCAGCGGTTCGGACATAACCGGATAGGGTATAGCGTGCAGCATTTAGCGTGCAGGGCTGGCAGTTGGGCCGATGCCGACCGGTCGGAACGAATCGACCCGCGAGCATCGCAGGACGCGTTCAGACCGTCGTGGCTGCTGGTCGCAGGACGCGGG
>DATEPN010000624.1:0-20485 GCA_035273225.1 Acidobacteriaceae bacterium
GTGAGCCGCGCCTCCTGCGGTCGCGCGGTCTTGTGCATCGAGCCGGTGTAGATGTGCTCGATGCGTTCGATCCGCCACGCGCCTGTGCCGGCTACGGCGCTCGCCACGCCTTCACCCGGCAGCAGCACCACGTCGCCGGGGCGTGGCAACGTGTGCAGCGTCTCCAGCGGCACCAGATTGACGCAGTGACCATCCTCAGAGACAAACTCCAGGCAGTTCTCGCTGTGGATCACGAGTTCACGAGAGCGGCGCACCTCCTGGCGCGCGCGGAGGGCCTGATACCAGCTGGCGGCGGCGATGGGCGCGGTCACGAAGAAGCTGAGGATGTTCGCGGTGTAGCTGAGAGCGGGCAGCGGGATGGTCATGGCGTGAAGCCCCGGAGAGTTGAGTGGATCGTCGCTCTCTTTTTACCACTACGCGGAGGCGCTCCACAGCAGCCACGTTCCCGCTGCGAGCAGCACCGGCGCAGTTAGCACTCCGGCCAGTTTTCTCCGATAGAAAAGCGACCCGACAATATGGAGCAGCCCGTTGAAGATGCCGACGAGGATCCCGAGGGGCAGAGCTGTCACGCGCAACCAGCGCGCGCCTTGAAAGGCTACCGGCGAGAGAGCCAGCAGCAGCGCAACCCCCAGGCCGAGAGTGATAAGAAATCCGCGAAAGGTGAAAACCGGCACCGGGAGGTGCAGTTTCGCCCGGATCGCCCGGGCATTCGGGTTATACAGGGCGAGGAAGTCGTGGCTGGCTTCGTCGGCAACGTGCAGCGCAACAGCGAGGGCGAAGGCAATCCACGCCAGGCCGAAGTTCCAGTGCAGCATGGCGGATGACCTCTCGCGCCCCAGCATACGCCTGAAACGCGCGTGCGCCGCACTCGTATTTACACTAAGACGTTGCGCCGTTCCCCAGGAGGCCTATGCACCTTCGCATCCCCGCGCTTTGCCTGGCTTTCACCGCCGGCATGGCACTGCACGCTCAAACCTCTGCCGAGAACCCCATCCGCATCACCGTCGACCTTACCCAGGCGCCCCGCAAGTGGATCCACGCCGACATGACCATCCCCGTCCAGCCGGGACCGCAGACGCTGCTCTACCCGAAGTGGATCCCGGGCGAGCACATGCCCAATGGTCCCGTCGATAACCTGGCCGGGCTGTTCATCACCGGCAACGGCCAGCCGATCCGCTGGGTCCGCGATGACGTCAACATGTACGCCATCCATATCACCGTGCCGGAGGGCGTTTCGCAGATTGAGGTGAAGGACGACTTCCTGGCGACCGCGCCGGCAAACGGCTTCTCCGCCGGCGCCTCCACCAGCGCCAATCTCGCGCTGCTGAGCTGGAATGAGCTGATCTGGTATCCGCAGGGACATCCGTCGGCGGACGTCTATGTGCAGCCCTCCGTCGTGATCCCCACCGGCTGGCAATACGGAACGGCGCTGGAGAAGACCGGGGGCGATGCGACGCATCCGGCATTTAAAACCGTGAGCCTCGAAGAGCTGATTGACTCGCCGCTGCTGACGGGCAAGTACTTCGCGGAGATTCCGCTGGCGACAGAAGTAACGCCGAAGCACTACCTCGACATCGCAGCCGACGGTCCTGAGGATTTGAACCTGAATCCGGAGACCATCAGCGGCTTCAGCAACCTCGTGCGCGAGACAGGAGCGGTTTATAAGTCGCGGCACTATACGAGCTATCACTTCCTCGTCACGGCCAGCGATCAGGTGGCCCACTTCGGGCTCGAACATCACCAGTCCAGCGACGACCGCGTGCCGGAGAAAACCTTCGTCGACGAGAACCTGCTGCTGCTCTCGGCCGACCTGCTGCCGCACGAGTTCACCCACTCATGGAACGGAAAGTACCGGCGGCCTGCGGGCCTCGCGACCGGAAACTACGAGTCGCCGATGATCGGCAACCTGCTGTGGGTTTATGAAGGGCTGACCGACTATATGGGCAATGTCCTGGCGGCACGCAGCAAGCTGGAGACGGCGGCGCAGTATCGTGACTACCTGGCCGACGACGCGGCCATGCTGGATGCCCGGCCGGGGCGCACCTGGCGCGACCTGCAGGACACCGCCACAGCCGCACAGATCCTCTATGAATCGGGCGGAGGCTGGGATAACTGGCGGCGCAGCACCGATTATTACCAGGAAGGCGACCTGGTCTGGCTCGACGTGGACACGCAGATCCGCAAGCTGACCCACGACCAGAAGAGCCTCAACGACTTCCTTGGTCTGTTTGAGGGACTGGGCGGGAATACTCCGCCGAAGGTGGTGCCCTATACCTTCGATGATGTGGTGAAGGCGCTCAACGATGTCGTGCCGTACGACTGGGCGGGGCTGCTGCATGAGCGGCTGACGAGCCTCTCGGCCCACGCGCCGCTCGAGGGCATTGAGCGCGGCGGTTACAAGCTGGTCTACACCGACCAGCCGAATGAGATCGAGTTGGCACGCACAGGCGCGGGCGGCGGCGTCACCGAGTGGTGGTCCATCGGGCTCAACGTCACCGCGGATGGGCACATTACCGATGTGCTGGTCGGATCGCCGGCGGACAAGGCGAAGCTCGGTCCAGGCATGCAGATTGTCGCGGTCAATGGGCGGCAGTTCAGCGGCCCGCTGCTGAACGACGCAGTCCGGAACGCGAAGGGGAACCAGGCGCCCATCGAACTGATCGTTACCAATACAGGGACATATCGGGTGGTCGGGATCGACTACCACGACGGCCCGCGCTTCCCGCATCTGGAGCGGGTGAACGGGGCGACGGATTATCTTGATGAGATCGTCAAGCCGATGACATCGGGGAAGTAAGTGTGGGCAGGCCAGTGCGACGCCACAGGTAATGTGTTGGACTGAGTACCTTCGGCGCAGCGTGCAGCAGAAGCAGACAGGAAACGCCACTGCGCGTGGCCGAAACGCTGCTTCTTCTGCCGAACCCACGTTGCACGCACATTGTTGCAGATGCGAACATGGGATGTGAGCGCACCGATTCCTCGCTGGGAACCGTTGACTGAGCCGGTGCTCGCGGATCAGCTCGGCTCCTACGATCGGAGGCGCAGGGCGTGTCCCGTGGCCGAGTCGCCGCGTGGCGTCACTCTCTTCCGGCATGCTGACGTAATCGCGGCTGCGGCCGATCCGGCGACCTTCTCGTCAGCAGTTTCCGCGCATCGCCAGGTGCCCAACTCCCTCGACCCTCCGGAGCACACTGCCTTTCGCGCGGCCATCGACCCGTTCTTTACACCGGAGCGCATGCAGGCGCTGGAGCCGCGGCTGCGGAGAATCGCTCGCGAAATACTGGGTGCGCTGCCGCGGGGGCCTGCGGTAGATGCTGTGACGGAGATTGGATATCCGCTCGCCGTGCGCGCGCAGGTTGACTGGTTGGGTTGGCAGGGAATCGAAGACGAACTGCTCGCGTGGATGGCCGAGAATCATGCGGCGACCCGATCGGCGGACCGATCGCGAACAACCACGGTGGCCTGCGCTTTCGACGAGATTGTCCTCCAGCAAGTGCGGCGCCGGCGCGCGATGGGCCGTTCCGCTCCGCAGGACCCCACGACCGAATTGCTCGGGGTGACGGTGAACGGTGCGCTGTTATCGGATGATGAGATCGTTTCGATTCTGCGCAACTGGACGGCGGGCGACCTTGCTTCGATTGCGGCGGCAGTCGGCGTGGTGGTGTATTTCCTCGCTACGCATCCGGAGGTGCAGGAGGCGCTGCGGGCACACCGCGCCAATCTCGCTGGGGCGATTGACGAGATGCTGCGCATCGACGATCCGTTCCTCGTTAGCCGTCGCGTAACAACTGCCGCGACGGAAGTGGACGGATTCGTCATCGAGTCTGGGAAGCGAATTTATCTGAACTGGACGTCGGCGAATCGCGATGAGAGGGTCTTCGGGGATCCCGTTGCGTACCGGCCCGAGGAGAACGCGGCGGACAATCTGGTGTATGGAACGGGCGTGCATGTTTGCCCAGGCCGTCCGCTGGCGACTCTCGAATTGGTCGTAGCGGCCGAGACGCTGCTGGGCATGACCGCGCATGTCGAACTGGCAAAGGACGCGGAGCCTGTGCGCGAAACCTACCCGCTGGGCGGCTGGCGGCGGGTGCCCGTGCGGCTGCGCTGAGCGAGGGAACGCCTGGGCGGGCGAGACGCGATCGGCGCCACTCGTCTTGACAAGCACACAAGCCACCTGACAGGATTTGACCGCGGGCGAAGAGGTCTGACCACTTGCAGCGAGGCGCTTCTGCATCAGCTTCATGGCCCGACAGATCGCGGCAACATTTTGCCAGGAGAATCGACAAGAGATGGCCAGTACACGCAGAGACTTTGTAAAGGCAGGAGGCGCCGCTCTGGCGGCCACTGCGGTTTCGTGGAATGCCAAAAGCTACGCGGCGATTGCCGGAGCGAACGATCGCGTGAAAGTCGGCGTGGTGGGCTGCGGCGATCGGATGAGAAGCGCGCTGATCCCGGCATTCCTGCAGCACGCGAAAGAACTGAACTTCGAGTTTGTCGCGGTGTCGGACATCTGGAATCGCAGACGCGAAGAGGGCGCGGCCTACGTACAGAAACTGAGCGGCTCGAAAATCGACCCCGTGCGCAATAACGACGAACTCTATGCGCGCAAGGATGTCGATGCCGTTCTGATCGCGACCGCCGACTTCCAGCACGCGCTGCACGGCGTGGAAGCGGTGGAAGCAGGCCGCGATGCGTACGTCGAAAAGCCGACGGCGCACACGATGGACGACGCGCGCAAATTCCTTGCCGCCGTGAAGAAGACGGGGAAGATTGTTCAGGTCGGAACGCAGCGGCGTAGCACGCCGAGCTATCAGAAGGCGGCCGAGTACATCCAGTCCGGCAAGTTCGGCGACATCGTCATGGTCGAGATGACCTGGAACGTGAATCAACCGGGCCGCTGGCGCCGCCCCGATGTCGTGCCGCTCCTGAAGGAAGAAGACACAGACTGGAATCGGTATCTGCTCAACCGGCCCAGGGTTCCGTTCGACGCGCGCAAGTATCTCGAGTTCCGCCTGTTCTGGCCATATTCGTCGGGCATTCCCGATCAGTGGCTCGTGCACCAGATCGACACCGTGCACTGGTTCACCGGACTGCCGCACCCGCGCAGCGTGGTCGCGAACGGCGGGATTTATCTCTGGAAAGACGGCCGCGAGAACTGGGACACGATGACCGCAGTCTTCGATTACGGTCCGCTCGATGATCCGACAAAAGGATTCCAGGTGCAGTACACGTCCCGGTTCACCAACTCCGCCGGCGGGGTGAAGGAACTCTACTACTCGAACGGCGGCATGATCGACATGGACAAGAAGACGGTCACGCCGACCGGCGGTCTCACCGAGAAGTATGCCGCTGAGATGAAGATGAAACCGAATCTTCTGCCCAGCATTTCTCTGCTGGACCACCCGGAAGACGCGGTCTCCACCGCCGCTGACACGCACGCTGACCCGCAGACCTCTGCCAACATGCGCAACTGGATGGAGTGTGTGCGTTCGCGCAAGACGCCGAATGCGCCGATCGAGGCAGGGTACAGCCACTCCATCGCGTTGTGCATGAACGTGGCCGCGATTCAAACCGGCGAGAAGGTTACCTTCGACGACAAGACGCAGAGCGTGATGGTCGGGGGCAAGGTCTATGCGTAGGCTGGCTCTGGTCGCTGCTCTGGCTGCAGCCATGCTCATGCCGGCGCATCAACTGCACGCGGCAGGGAAGTCGGGCGTGCAGGTTGTGCCGGACGAGGCGCATCGGCGGGTGGACATCACCATTGATGGCCAGCCGTTCACGTCGTACATCTGGCCGACCACGCTAAAGAAGCCGGTACTCTATCCGCTGATCACGGATGATGGCATCACGGTGACGCGCGGCTATCCGCTGGCGCCGCGTCCGCATGAGCGCGTCGATCATCCACATCACGCCGGCCTGTGGTTCAACTATGGGAACGTGAATGGGTTCGACTTCTGGAATAACTCTGACGCGATCAAGCCGGAAGATCGCTCGAAGATGGGGACCATCCTCGAGACGAAGATCGTGTCGGCGAAGAGCGGCGCGGATCGCGGCGAGTTGGTTGTCGACTCGGTTTGGGTGACGGGTAAAGGCGATCGGATTGTCGATCAAACGACCCGCTACATCTTTTCGCGCCGGCCGCACGAGCGGGTGATCGACCAGATCATCACGCTGAAGGCTCTGGACCGGGCGGTGTTCAGGGATGACAAGGAAGGAGCCTTCGGCATGCGTGTTGCGAGTTGGCTCGAAAGCCCCGATGAGAAGGGCGGAGTGTTTCTGGACGCCAACGGCCGGCCGACGAAAGTCGCGGCGGCGGATAACAGCGATGCTACCGGCGTTTATCTGACGAGCGAAGGCATCAAAGGCGGCGCGGTCTGGAGCACGCGGGGTCGCTGGTGCTCGCTGACCGGACACACGCAGGGGCACACCGTGACGGTGGCGATTCTCGATCACCCACTCAATCCTGGGTATCCGACGTACTGGCATGCGCGCGGGTATGGATTGTTTGCGGCCAATCCGCTGGGACGCAGCATCTTCGATCCGAAACAGCCTGCCTTCAACTACACGCTGGAGAAGGGGCAGACGACGACGTTCCGGTATCGTGTGCTGCTGGTCTCGCACCAGGCCACGCCGGAGGCGCTGAACCATGAAGCGGACCGGTTCGCGGCGGAGTATCGGTAGGGTCCGCTTCAGAGAGCAAGCTCAGGGATGCTCCGAGCGCGAGGAGCGCAGCAGCAGGCGCTCGAGCGTCTCTCGCAGCCAAGTCTCATAACGATCCGGCGGCCAGTTGCGTTCCACGACAAAGAGTCGGTAATGATCGGCGCCGGTCATGACCCAGAGGATGTCGCGCGCGCTGTCTGCGCGGAGTCCTTTGCGGAGCGCCCCGGAGCGAGCCCACGCGCGCGTCAGGGGCGCCTGGCCGCGCAGTCGCCGCTCCTCTCCTTCTCGCCACAAAGCCAGCAGGTCCTCGTCAGTACTGCCGGCGCCTCGTGCGATCTCGACAATGTCCGCCGCCTGCGCGAAGAACCGGCAGGTGAAGGAGACCAGCCGGCGCAGCTGCCTGCGTGGGTCTCCTGCCGCAGAGCGGAGGTCGCGCTGGAGACCCGCGACATCGGCCTGCGCATCCGCCTGGTCGAGCAGAGCAAACAGCAGGGCCCGCTTCGAGCGGTAAATGGCATAGACGGTCGGTACTGCGACACCGGCTTCGCGCGCGATCCGCTCGATCGAGGTCGCGCCATAGCCATGGCGGCCGAAGAGTTGTCGTGCAGCTTCAAGGATGCGTCCTCGCCGCTGCTCGGCGGATGCGCGGCGGCGGGGCGCATTGTAGGCACGCGGTAATCGCTTGGCTTGCATCGTTCGCCTTTCATTAACTATAGTGGCACTCTATTGAATATAAGGAGGCAAATCGGTGCGAATTGTTGCGTCTTTTGCGCTGTGGCTCTTCGTCATCGGAACAGCGTTTATTCTCGGCGCCGGTCTGTATGAAGCCCTCGTGGTGGTGCCGTTCTGGTCGGCCGGAGCGCCGGCGTCGCTCGCAGAAGGGAATCCGCTGCTGCGGGTGCCCATGCGTTCCGGGCAGGTCTTCTGGCCGTTCTTTACGCCGGCGCTAACCCTGATCGCTCTGCTTGCCCTGGTCACCAGCTTCGGGGTGCCGCCCCGGCAACTGGCGTGGCGCGTGGCGGCCAGCGCGCTGCTGCTCATCGTCTCGATCGCGACACTGGCTTATTATCGGCCGGCAATCATCGGCATGGTCGTGCACCACGGAGCCGGTCGCACGCCGGAAGCGCTGGGCGCGGAGGCACACCGCTGGGTCGTGCTGAACTGGGTGCGGGTCGCCGCCGTAGCGGCATCGCTCGCGATGGCAATCCGAGCGCTGCTTCTGCCGCTCCGGTAGACGAGAGAAGGCGCCATCGCTGTGACTGCGGGAAACACCGCCTGGCGCCTGCCCGGTCACTGGCCGCGACAGCTCTCGTTGCCAGCTGCGGGAAAGATGAGAAAGGCAACGCTCGCCGGCGGCAAATGAAAATTCCCCGGAGGTGCGGGACGCGGCTTGAGGGCCGGCAGCGTGCCGTCTGTGTTCGCTGTCAGCTCCGTTCCGTTCAGCAGCACGGTCTCGCTGGTAAGGCTCGCAGCGGTCAGCGTGTAGTCCTCCGCGCCGACGGGAATGGTGAGGGTCTGCGCGCGCTCCCGGTCGGTATTCAGCAGGACCAGAGCGACACCGCCTTTGCCCGTCGTGGCGCAATGCGCGTAGATGCGCAGAGTGTCCGAATTCGGCACGCCGGCATCAAGGACAACGCTGCCCAGATTGCGTTTCCACAGGAGCGCAGCCCAGTAATCGGGGCGCGGATTGAAGGTATTCTCGTCAAGCAGGCCGTAGTCGCTGGCGGCGAGCGTGTTGTGCATGACAACCTGCACACCTTTCTGCGCCAGCGTGCCGAGTTGGTTGAGGTAGCGGAAGACGTCGACGAATTGAGCGGCCAGTTTGTCGCCGCCGCAGGCAGCTTCCGCAGTCTCGTTTAGCCACATGGGTTTGCCGGGGACATACTTGTCGCGAAGGTCCGCATAGAAAGCCTCGACTGTGTCCGTGCGGTCAAGCCATTCGGGCGTTATCGCCTCATCGACCGTCATCTTGCCCATGCAGCGGTGCGAGACGGCTCCGTAGAAGTGGTACGAGAATGCGTCGAAGATCGGTCCGGTGGCCTTCAGCAGATCTTCGGTGGCAAGACGCTTCATCTGGCGCCCGGCCCCTGCGGTGAGGGAGACACCTTCGCCGACGCCTCCGGGACCCAGATAGGTGGTCTGCGGCGAGGTCTGGCGGAGAAAGGCGCCGAAGAGCTTCGCGTCGCGCGCGAAGGCGGCCGCGTTGTAATCCGGCGGAGCGCCGCCTGGTCCGGGGAAGGTCGGCTCATTCATGAACTCGCTCGCAGCGATGCTGCCGCCAATGCTCTTTGTGTAGTTGAAGAGCGCGGCGGCCTGGTCGGCCGTCCACACGCCCTGCGCCTTGCGGGTGCCGGCGCTGACGGCGACGGAGGTGACGATCTTGTCGTCGACGGCGTGTGCGAAGTCGACCACCCCCTTCCACTCGGCGCGGGTAAGCACGCCGTTGAATCCTGCGGGCGGCTTTTGCAGGGGAGGGTTATCGTCGTTCTGGAAATACGTGGTGTTTGCCCAGGTTCCGCTGACACGCACATACGCAGGCCCGAGGGCGGTGGCCAGCTTTCGCAGGCGGGGGTTATCGAGATGGATAGGCGGCCGGTACTGAAACAGGTTCGGATTGATGCCGACCTGCTGGTTCGGATTGCTGGGCGTGGTCGCAGGCTCGCTCTCAGTCGCAGCGTAGGGCTTCCAGAAGCGGCCGCCCGTAACTTCGACCATCTCAATGTTGTACGAGACGTAGCGCGGATCGACGGTTCCGAGCTTGCGCATGGTGGCGGGATTCAGCTTGGGCTGCTGGGTCTGCTGCGCGTGCACTGGAAGCGTGGACAGGACCAACAGTGTCGCGGCGGCTACGATCGGCTGCACTCGCATCGTGGGTTATCTCCGCTGGTGTGCGTGGCTGGTGGGCTGGAGGCCCGCTCGCCACTTTACTCCGTTGCCAGCAAATCTCCCAGTTGCGCGCCGAACCGCAACAGCCGCCCGTCGTCGGCGTGGGCGGCCATGAGCTGCACGCCGCAGGGACAACCAGGCAGCACGAGCGCTGGATTGCCGCCCAAGCTCCCCGGCGTGGTGTGGTGCAGGATCAGCGCGCGCACTTCCGTATGGTCCGCGCCCGCGGCCAGGCGACTCACCGGAGTTGCCGGAGCGAGAATGAAGTCCAGGTTGGCGAAGAGCGCGTCCATCCGCGCACGAAACTGAGTGTGCTGCTCGCGTGATGTCGCGACGGTCGCGTCGCTGAGGGAAGCCCCCCATGCGAGGCGCGCTGCGATGGCCGGAGCGAAGCGCTCGTAGGATCCGGCGTGAATGCGGGCCGCCTCCTGCGCCTGAATCGGCGCGTAGATGTCCCACGCGCCGCGCCACCACTCGGGAATAATGCCCTGCGTTGCTGCCCCGGCGTGCGCGAGGCGCTGCTCCCATTCGGACATCGCGTGGCGGACGGCGTCGTCGCAGTCGTCGAGCATGGCTCCGGAGAGCACGCCGACTTTCAGTTTTTGGGATGAGCGCGTTTCGTTGGGCAAATCGAAGAGGGCCTCAGCGAGAAGCGGGGCATCGCGCAGGTCGCGGAAGAGCCAGCCGATCGTGTCGAACGTTTCGGAGAGATGCCAGCCGCCACGCCAATCTCCCAGGCCGAGAGACGCACGATACCCTGCGAGGCCGCAGAGAGCTGCGGGTGTTCGGATGGAGCCGCCCGTGTCGGTGCCGATCGCGGCAAAAGCGGAGCCCTCCTGGACGGCGGCCGCCGATCCGCTCGAGGAGCCGCCGGTGAGCAGGGCGGCATTGGCCGGCTGCAGGCAGTCGCCGTAGTCGGGATTCTCGCCGGTGATGCCGTACGCAAGCTGGTGCAGGTGTGTCTTCCCGGTGATCACAGCGCCCGTGGCGCGCAGGCGGGCCGCGACCCAGGAGTCCTCGCGCGGAGCAGGGAGGTGCGCAGCGTAAAACTTCGAGCCGCTGCTCGTTGCGAAGCCATCAAGGTCGAAGCAGTCTTTCAGGGCCACGGGAACGCCATACAGCGGCAGCCGCTCGCCCGATGCGTCCCGTTGGCTGACACGCGCAGCTTCGCTGTGCGTCCAGTCGGGCCGGACGGAGATGTAGGAGTTGTGGCTGGCATTGCTGCTGGTTCGGGCCACGGCCCGGCGCGCCTGGTCTGCCGGATCGGTCGTGCCTGCGGTGTATGCAGCCTGGAGCGCAGCGATCGGAGAGAGTGCCGCCATCACGCGCCCATTGTAGGGCGATGCGGCTCGGCGTCTCCAGCGATCCTGAGAGTTGCAGGATCGATCCTGAACGTTCCAGCCGCACAGGATTTTCGATTAGGATGGGCGGCATGCAAAAGAGGACGTGGGGAATTGGGATGCTTCTTGCCGCCGCTGCCGCAGGCCTGTCGATGCATGCCGCCGGACCGCAGCGGCTCCCGGTTCAAACGCAGCGCTCGTCGCCGCAGGATCTGGAGATCAACGGTGATTTGCCCGGAGTGGCGGCTGGTCAGAGCCGGTTCGTGCGCTACGCCGATCTGACTGCGCTGCCGCAGGTAAGCTACACGGTGAAGGACGACGCGGACTTCGACCAGCCAGTGCAGCTAAGCGGAGTGTCCCTCGACGCCCTGCTGTCGGCGCTGGGGCTCCCGGCAGGGAAGAAGCAGCTGGTCGCCGCCATCGGGGCGGACGGGTATGAGGGGCACTACACGGTCGAGCATCGCGCGCAGCACCATCCGTTCCTGGTCCTGAAGATGGGTGGGAAGGAGCCGAGCCAGTGGGGAAGAGGGCCGAACGGAGAAGTCTTTTCCCCTTATTTCGTCACGTATCCACAGTTCAAGCCGCTTTTCCATATCATGGCGCAACCCGATGCTCCGCAACTGCCTACCGGTGTCAGCAAAATAGTGCTGTATGACGAGGCTCAGGCGCTGGCGAGCATCAAGCCGCCCGCGAAGGCGCCGGCTTCGGCCCAGCAGGCTGCCCGGATCATCGCGGTGAACTGCCTGCGCTGCCATTCGACGGGGAAGATAGGAGGCACCAAGTCACCGTTTGGCTGGCCACAGATGGCCCTCATCGCCCAGGGAAACCCTTCAGCCTTCGGCAAATATCTGGTTCAACCCAACAGGGTTAACCCGGAGGCGACGATGCCGCCGAATCCGGAGTTCGACGCGGCCACAGTGGCGGCGCTGACGGCTTACTTCAAGGCGCAGCCGCAATAATCGGATCACTTGGTCCTGAACACCACGCGATCAACCGCAAGGTAGCCCGGCCCGTCGGCGAGGAGCAGCAACGCCAGGGCAAACAGGGCCAGCGGAAATTCGAAGCCGCTGGATCCGGTGAGTCCATGGTGAAGGTGCACTTTGAGGACGGCGACCGCCATGTCGATGGCGATTCCCGCCGCCGCGACCGGAGTTAACACACCCACAATCAGCGCAATCCCGCCGAAAAACTCGGTAAAGGCCGCAACATATCCAAGCCAGTAGGGAAGTCCCATTTGGGCCACGTTGTGGGCAAAGGCATATAGCGATCCGTGGGGGATGACTTTGTTCCAGCCATGGGCCAGCATGATGCTGCCGAGGGTGAGGCGGACGATCAGAGCGGCGGCCGGCCGCAGACGTTCGATGTGATCCTGCAACAGGATTCTCCGGGGAAGTATGAGACGAGTTTACCCGTCGACGCGGACGAAGTTGGTGAAGGGAAGTTTTGTCGCAGCAGTTATGTTACTGAAGGCGAATGCCTTAATTACCAGAGGAGGGTTACCGGGGTGCTGAGCGGCTCTTGATTTTCATAGAAAAAATCTCTAGAATCATAAAGGTTTGTGACTTCGTGGTCGAACAAGGTAAGGCTGCGGGACTTCGGTACGTCACTTTCACTGCAGAGGAAAATCATACAAATGGCAAAGCGTCGTGGAAATCCAAACTGGGGTAAGCCGGAGCCCATCGGCCCGGTTGTGCCCACCGTGACTTCCTTCGAGCAGGTGGTCAAGGAGTTTAAGCTCACCCCGGATCAGTATGTCCGCTCAACCCGCTTGCGGGAGTGGGCGCGCCGGAATCGCAACTCGAAGTACATTCCTGAGTCGCTGCTGGAAGCATGGGGCTTCGAGATCGAGTCGACCTTGTAAATCTCAGTTGCTGAGTGCAGTTCGGAGACGCCGCCTGCGGGCGGCGTTTCTGTTTTTTCAGAGCAATTAATGGTTCGGCTGTGTCCATCCTGTTCCCGACATCAGCGCCGCCCCACGGGGCGGCGTTTCTGTGTTGAACCGGTGAGAAACTGGCGCTCGGGCTAAACCCTTCATGGCGTGGGAGTCCAGACAAACCAGCACTAGAGTAACTTTAACGAATTGATAAACATATGGACACGGCGTGCGAGTTGGGCTATGCTCCGTCACCTGGACCAATAAAGAGGAGAGTATGGCATCGGTAAAGGCAACACTCACCGTCTGTCTGAAGGCGAACGACGTCGTCGTCGCCGAACTCGAGGATCCGGCATTGTGGCAGCGCGTATTGGCGGCCATCAATCTCGGCGACTCGAAGATCCTTGAAACGCCCCAACCAACCCGTGCTGCTGCCGATCTTCCGATCGAGAAGAACGCGAGCGCAGAAAAGAGCACGAACGGGAAAGAGAACGGAAACGGAAACGGAAACGGCCATGTAGCCACGGCGTCCTGGCCCGGCCCGAAAGAATGGTCTGCTTGGACCGACCAGGTAAAGTAACGATCAGCCGGACCGGCGACGGTACCTCGGCATAGCTGTACAAAGAAAACGCACTCTCATCCCCGCACTCCTCTTGCTCCTGTTCTGAATGCGTGATCTGACTGACTGCCGTGGGCTCCACGCCTGTCCGTTTTGGGTCCGCTTTCAACAAGCGACAATCCTTCTGATGGGCCGGGCGGCGCCTCCCAGGTCGCCGCATACGTGTGTCCTGCTCTCATAGAAGCTGCCGGAAGCCTTGCGCTTTGGGCCTGCTGCGCCTTCTTCAGCGGCTAACCCGCAACGCATTAGCGAGAGATTCACTGGGCCGCCGGTTTTCAGGGCGGGGAATTCACGTCATTAGTTACCAATAAGATTCCCCTCGGCCCCCCGCTCGCCACGGAAAAGGTCCCGGACGTCGCGATTTCGATCTGCGCCTTCTCGCCCTTGGGCGGAAGATGATGCGCAGCATGGGGCTCAAGGGGAGCATCCGTTCACGCTTGCGCACCAAATCCGCAAGGTTGGGCCGTGACAGTTCGTGAGCCGGCATTATTCAGCCCCAGCTCTTATGTCCGATAACAGATATTCTGTTCACTTGGGCTGAATGGCCGCAAACGGGCAGATTTGCCTGCCTCTGGGCGATGTCCGGGACTCAACCCGCGCATCTGCCTTGAGCGGCGACTGCCCCGCGCAAGTCTCTGAGATCGATCGGGAAAGCTGGTCGCCTGCGGCTACTTGCGCCACCAGTTGGCCTGGGCCACCTGCATCGAGAGCGAAATCCGGTTATCGACGCCGACTTTGCGCATCAGGCGCGCGACGTACGACTTCACGGTTTGCTCGCGGATGCTGAGCGCCTCGGCGATTTCGCGGTTCGAGCGGGCGAGGATGAGCTGCTGCAGGACCTCTTCTTCGCGCTCCGTAAACCGCGGAGCCGTGGACGGCCGCAGCGGAGCCCCTCCGTTGCCCAGCGCGCGGTCGACCATCTGCGAGAGGATCTTCCTGGGGGCCCAGATGGACCCGCCCAGCACGACATCGACGGCCTGGAGAACCTGCTCCGGCGAGGCAGTCTCAAGCAGCCATCCCTTAGCCCCCGAGGCGATAGCGGCCATGACGGTGTCGTCATCGGTTTCCGAGGAGACGACGATGGCCTTCAGCTCAGGGTTTTTGTCCTTCAGCCGTCCCAGCAGCGCGTACGACTCCACCCGGCGGCGCGCCAGCATCAGCACCAGGTCGAAATCCGGCTTGCGGAGCGCATTGCCCAGATCGCTGGCTACTACCTCGAAGTCCGCCCGCCGCGCCAGGATTTCGCGGAGGCCGGTTACGCGAATCGGCTCAAAGTCCAGCAGGCCGATCCGGGTGTGTCGCACGTTTGCGCTGAAGTTCGCCATGGGGACCTACAGTTTGGGCAGGACGATTCCCTGCTGCTTTTGGTATTTGCCCTTCCGGTCGCCGTAGCTGATCTCGCAGGACTCGTCCGACTGGAAGAACAGAATCTGGCACAACCCCTCGTTGGAATACACGCGCGCCGGCAAGGGCGTGGTGTTGGAGATCTCGAGGGTGACAAAACCCTCCCACTCCGGCTCGAACGGGGTGACGTTCACGATGATCCCGCAGCGAGCGTAGGTGGATTTTCCCACACAAATGGTTAAAACATCGCGCGGAATCCTGAAATATTCCACAGATCGCGCGAGTGCGAAGCTGTTCGGTGGCACGAGGATAGATTCCGCCTGCACCGCTACAAAGGAGCGCTCGTCGAAGTGCTTGGGGTCGACAATCGCGCTGTTCACATTCGTGAAGATGCGAAACTCGTCGGAGACTCGCAGGTCGTATCCATAGGAGGAGAGGCCGTATGACACGACGCCCTCCCGCACCTGCTTTTCGCTGAAGGGCTCGATCATGCCCTTCTTCGCCTGCGCCCGTATCCAGCGGTCGCTCTTAATTGCCATGCCTCTCCTTGGTTCTGTTTTCGAGACGATTGAAGCCTGTGGATTGCCGCGCACCGGGGGAAGCTACGCGATAAATTATGCCAGCTAAGAATTTAGAGGCATCTTACGGGACGTCCGGCGCATTGACAATGCCAGAAAATATTTCTACGCTGTCGATGAACTCGGACGTGCACCTGACCGGAGAAAACCTTGATTAAACAAGACATCATTCATCAGGTTATCGAACGCACCGGCCTGCAGCGCAATAAGGCCGAAGCCGCTGTGGACACGGTGTTCGAGACCCTGAAGCGCGCCCTGGCCGAGGGCCAGCGCATCGAGTTGCGCGGTTTTGGCGTGTTCAACGTGCGCCCACGGAAGACCGGCATCGGGCGCAATCCGCGCACCGGCGCCGAGGTGAGCATCACGCCCGGCAAGGCGGTCCGCTTCAAGCCGGGCAAGGAACTGCATCTGCTCGACGGGCAGTAGCCGGAGGTCGAGCTGAACGCCTCCGCTCGTACCGCGCAATCCATTGATATCGCCGTTGCGATCGGCCTGTCGCTGCTGACCGAGCTGCCTCTCGGCTGGATTGCCGCGATGTTCTCCACTCCTCTGCTGTGGCGGCCGGAGCCGATTCTGCACATGGAACTCGCCGGGCACTCCGGACCATCGGACTGGATCTTCTATGTAGTCTGGGCGATGATCGTGCCCACATTGTTTGCCGTTTTCTTCTGGACTTTGCGAGCGTGCCGCCGCACCTCTCTGCCGCGCGTGTCGTAAACGTTCTTCGCCCGTCCTGTGTTTGCCTGCTCTACTCCAGCCGCAGAGCCGTCATCGGATCCACACGCGTCGCCCGTGTTGCCGGAACCCAGACCGCCACGAGTGCGACGGCCAGCAGCAGCACTCCCGTCGCGACGAACGCCATCGGATCCCAGGCTTTTACCCCGAACAGGAAGCCCGCCAAAAAGCGCGTCAGCCAGAAGGCGCCCGCGGCGCCTGCGACGACGCCCGCCACAGCAAGCAGCATGCCCTGGCCGATGACCATGTTGCGCAGGTTCGAGGCCTGTGCGCCGAGTGCCATCCTTACGCCCAGTTCCTGCGTGCGCTGCTGTACTGAGTACGACATGACGCCGAAGACACCGGTTGCGGCCATCAGCAGTCCGGCAGCGCCGAAGATGATCAGCAGCAGCATATTGAAGCGCTGCCGTGCGAGATTGCGCGCCTCGACCTCGTCCATGGTGCGAATGTGCGCAACGGGCAGTCCTCCGCTGGCCTCGCGCAGCGCGGCTTCGATCGGGTTCAGCAGCGTGTAGGGATTGACGTGGCACCGCACGACCCACCACAGCGGCGCGACCTTCGAGTTCAGCGCGGTTTCGCCGTCGGGCATTTGCGCCAGCGGGATGTACATCATCGGGGTCGGCTGGCGGTCGACGCCGCCGTCATGCGTATTGCCCACAATCCCGATGATCTGCCGCGCCGGTTCCGCAAAGGCCGGACCCGCGCCTGCGCCGATCAGCATGCGCTCGCGCAGCGGATCGCCGTTGGGCCAGTAGCGCTTCGCGAGTGCCTCGTTGATGATCACCACGCCCGGTGCCGATGCGTCATCCTCCTCCGTGAAGCTGCGCCCGCGCAGCAGCGGAATCTGGAATGTCGAGAAGTAGCTCCACGAGACCGAGTCGAACCCTGCTCCGCCGTTCGCGTTCCCGCTGCCCTTCGGCCTGCCGACAATGTCGAAGCCCATGCCGAAGCCGCCCTCCATCGGGAGCGCGTTGGTCGTGGCTGCCTCCTCGACACCGGGGATCGCGACGAGCCGTTCCCTGCCGTCTCGAATCACCTGCGCGACGGGCGCACTCTTCTGGAAACGGCTCCCGCTCATCGACATCGTCATGGTGAGGATATTGTGCGTGCCGAAGCCGGGATTGACGGCCTCGAGGTTGTAGAAAGTGCGAATGAGCAACGCCGCTCCGACCACCAGAATCAGCGCCAGCGCCACCTCGCTGACGACGAGCAGCGACCGTACTTTTCCCTGGCGATAACTCATTCCGGAGCGGCTTGAGCTTTCGTTCAGCGCGGCGGCGAGGTTTGGCCGTGACGCAGCAATCGCAGGGAAAAGTCCAAAGAGAACGCCGGTCAGCACAGCCACGCCCAGCGTAAACAGAAGCACACGGATGTCCAGCGTGACGGCGCCTCCGGTTTCGCCGATGCGCGGAATATTGCCCGGATTGACGCTGAGGAGCAGTCGCACGCCGACAAATCCGCAGACGAGCCCCAGCACGCCTCCACCCAGCGACAGCACCAGGCTTTCCGTCAGCAGCTGGCGGACGATCTGTCCGCGTCCCGCCCCAAGCGCAGCGCGCGTGGCCAGTTCGCGGCGGCGCACGGAGGCGCGCGCCAGCAGCAGATTCGCCAGGTTCGCGCATGCGATCAGCAGCACGAATCCTACTGCGCCCAGCAGCACCAGCAGAGGACGCCGGATGTCTCCGATGGTGAAGTCGCGCAGCGACACGACGCCGAATGCACCGTGGGGCGGCAGCGAATGCTCTCCGTAGGTGCGCTGGAAGCCGACGGCCGCAAGCTTCATCTGCGCGTTGGCCTGCGCCATGGTGACGCCTGGGCGCAGGCGCGCCGCCGCCACGAACGTGTGCACCATCTCGTGCGAGTTCAGATCCAGTTGCATCGGCACCCACAGGTCCGCGGGTCCATCAGTGACGAAGCTGCGGCCGATCACTCCAACCACCAGGTAGGGCTGGCCGTCAATCTGGATCGATGATCCTACGACCTTCGGATCGGCGCCGAAGCGTTTGCGCCACAGGCCATAGCTCAGCACCACCACGTGCCCGCCGTTCGGGCGATCCTCGGCCGTGGTGAAGGTGCGGCCCGCGGCAATCGGTGCGCCGAAGAGCGAGAAGTAATCTGCGGTGACGTGAATGCCCTGCACCTGCTGCGGATGATCGCCGCCGGTGAGATTCATGCCGGCGCCGCCGTTGTCGTACCCGGCAATCTGCTGGAAGATGCTGCTCTGCCGCTGCCATACGTTGTACTCGGGAATGCTGGCGACCGGAAATGATCCGAAGCTGCTGGTGTTGACCACCTGCACCAGTTGCTGCGCGTCCGGATAGGTAAGCGGCTTGAGCAGTACCGCGTTAATCACCGAAAACACCGCTGCGTTCGCACCGATCCCGATGGCGATGACCAGCAGCGCGACAATCGTGAATCCCGGCGCCTTCCGCAGCGAGCGCAATGCAAAGCGGACGTCGCGCCATGTGTCCTCGAAAAGCCCGAGCGAGCGGTAACGCCACACCCTTTCGCGTGTGCTGCGGGGATTGCCGAATCGCAGCCGCGCCTGCCGCCGGGCCTCGTCGGGAGGCATGCCGCGCGCGGCCTGCGCATCCTGCTCGTGCTGGAGATGCGACTCGATCTCCTCGGCCAGTTCACTGTCTTTGCGGGCGCGATGCGTATAGCGGCGCAGGACCATAGAGGTACCCTCCTCGCGATTATTCGGAGTGGCCCAGGATCAGGTCGATGGCGCGGGTCATGCGGCGCCAGCGGCCGGTTGCTCGTTGGAGTTCCTTCCGTCCCTGTGCGGTCAGGCGATAGAACTTCGCCTTGCGATTGTTTTCGCTCGCGCCCCATTCCGAGGCGAGGAGGCCGCGATCCTCAAGCCGGTGCAGAGCCGGATAGAGGGAGCCCTGTTCGATTTCGAGGGCGTTTTCCGAGGTGCGTTCGATGACGGCGGCAATGGTGTGACCGTGCGCAGGGCCGGTCAGCAGCGTGCGCAGGATCAGCATATCGAGCGTGCCCTGCAGGATCTCTCCGGCATCGGCCTGCTTCTTCAGAATCACGGGCGGCGCCTCCCCTCGAATGACTATGGGAAGCTATTATGCACCACTCGGATGTCTATGGGAAGAGGGAGGGCAACTGGTCACGGCTGAATCGGCTGGGGACTCGTAACGGGGTACTATTGTGCAGGCCTCCCATCATCCATCCTGTGCCATTCGGGGAGATAACTCGTCCATTGTTCATGGTCAGTGCGCGGCACCATTATCGGAGTCTGCATTGTGCAACAGTCATCCTGCTTCTGATCGGGCTCGGGATGGGGCCGGGAGCGCTGGGCATAGCTGTATCCGGGTTGGATCTGCAAACTCTCTGCCGCTCTTCCGATCTGATTGTTGTTGGCAGAGTCGGAAGTTTCACGAAGGCCGGGCAGGAGCCAGTCACCGTGGGATACAAGACTGAGCTTGCAGATCTGAAAGAAGCGCAGGTTGACGTCCTTGCCGTCCTGAAGGGTGGCGAATCTGCTGCAACGATCTCGGTGGACGTGCCTGTCTTCCTCCCAGCCTGGGGATCGGCTGAGCTTGACGGAATACAGGCGCCCAGCACCAGGCTCTTGTTTCTTCGAAAGCGCGCCGATGGCGGCTACGAAGTGACTGATGCCCACCATCCATCTTTGCCGGGAGTTGCTGTCTCCTCCCTCGACGGCTCGCCTCTCGAGCAGGTCGCAGGCGTCGAGTGCCAGGTGATCGCGGATGACAGCGTTCCGCAGGAGGACCGTCTGGAAGCAATGCGGATTCTTCGTCGCGTTGATGCGCCATGCATTCTTCCGACCTTGCGACAAATCGCGACTGAGAATCCAGGAATGCTCCGGTTTAGCGCGGAGACCGAGCTCATGTACCGAGGCGACACGCCAAGCCTGAGGAAATCCATCGCAGATGCCCTTTCCGAGAATCCTGATGTTCCAGGGTACATACAGCGCAATATTCTGTCTGGGATACGTGACGGTAAACAAGATCCGAGCGCCATTCCGCTGCTCGAACCTCTCATGAGGAGCGATGATGTGGAGGCACGAGTCGCCGGGGCTTATGCACTGAAGTACATCGGAACGAAGGAATGCGAGCCTCTATTACGCTCGCTGCTTTCAGACAGCGATCAGCACGTCCGCTACATCGCAGCCATCGCGCTCGCCGATATCGCGGGAATCCCGGAGATGCATCCCAGCGTCGATGAATTCCGGAAGCACGAAGACAAATACATCTCCTATTGGAAATGAGATCGCTCCACAGGCCCGGCTCAGTCCGCCTTTGGCGGATGGTGGACGACGTGATTCGAGATATCCGGCCAGAATTCGCGGAAGACATTGGTCACGGCGTCGCGCCCGAGCGCCCACCCGTACTTTTCGGCGATCTGTTCGAAGGTGCGGTCGGAGCTGGGATAGTAGCTGAGCGAAATGGCCTGCGAGATGCCGCGCCCC
>DATEPN010000625.1:0-4913 GCA_035273225.1 Acidobacteriaceae bacterium
GGCCAGTTCGAGCTCACCAAGATTCAGGTCGCCGGCGCAAGCATTGCCTCCGTGCAGAAGAAATACCAGCTCCACCCCGACGTGCAGCGCGAACTCGAATGGATGGGCCCGCTGAAGGAGATGATCTCCCCCAAAGTCGGCACCCTGCTCCAGCCAAGCGACTTCATCTACGGCTGACGCTTCTGTTTGTATCCGCAGCGAAGGTGGTCGTCGCCGCGAGCCAGCACGGTCGACCGAGCTGCGATCGCGCTATTGTGCTCCCTGAGTCCTCAGTGGTGAACAACAACGCGCTACATGCAACGCCGCGAAACCGGCTTCTCCGCCAGGTAAACGTAGCGCAGTAACCGCCGCTCGGAAGTCAGAGAGTGCACGCAGGCTAGAAACCTTTGCAGACCCTCATACGATTCTGAGCCGTCGAGCGCGATTAGCTCCTCGCGCCGCCGCTCGCGGGCATCGCGCCATCGCTCAGCAATCGCCGCAGCCTGCTCCGACGTGTCGCTGACCGACAGCGTCCTGAATCCTGCCAGGTCCAGCAGCCGCTCATTCTCTCCGGGCGGGCTGAAGAAATACGGGCCAATCGAGCTTCGCGTCGCAAGCTCCACCTGCGACACGACTCCTCCGATGACCAGCGCATCGCTGAAGAGCAGCCGCCCTCCGGGATGCAGGACGCGAAACAGCTCTCGCAGCAATTTCACGCGTTGCGGAATATGGCATAGCACATCATTCGCGAACGCCGCGTCGAAGCTTCCATCCGCAAACGGCATCCCACGCGACGCATCGCATTGCTCAAACTGAGCCAGCCCGCCCAGCCCTGACGCAGCCGCGAGCTGCGCAGCTCCGGCAATACCATGCGGATTCACATCCACGCCGGTGACCCGGCACCCCACCTGCTTCGCAAGATGAATCGCGTACATCCCGGATCCACAGCCAATATCGAGCACCCTGGACTCACGCTTCACACCAAGCAAGAGCGGAATCCGCTCGGACTCCTCCGTGGTCACCCAGCTCGTCTGCCCAAGATCCTGTCCGTACGTCTCCGCGCGGATCAGGCGGTACAGTTCATGCTCGACCCGGGCATACGCGTTGTCATACAAGTCCACCCGGCTCGTCATTTGCATTGCCTCGGACGAAGAGTCTGCGCTGTTCTCTATGCTCCGCGGCGCAGGCCTAGACATTCCCCTGCCGCATCTGCTCCGCCAAATGCTCCGAAGCCCGCATCGACAACGCCAGAATCGTCATCGTCGGATTCTGCCAGCCGCAGCTGACGAAGCTCGCCCCGTCCACGACGAACAAATTCTTGATGTCGTGACTCTGGCACCACGGGTTCAGCACGCTCGTTTTCGGATCGGCACCCATCCTGCACGTTCCCAGCTCGTGAATGCTGTATCCCGGCGGATTCGGCTCGTAGTTTTTCGTCAGCACCTCAAATCCGGCATCCTCCGCCATCTCGCATGCGGTGTCCACCGCGTCGCGCGCCATGTTGAACTCGTTGTCCGTGTACTTCGTGTCGATATGCAGCACCGGAGTGCCCCACGCATCCACCTTCGTCTTGTCGATGCTCACGTGATGGTCGTAATGCGCCAGCACCTCGCCCATGATCCCCACCGAAAATCCGCTGCCCTTATAACTCTCCAGTTTTTCGTGCAGCTCCCTGCCGTACGCCGCGAAATGTCGCGGATCCATCGCATGTGTACTGCTGTAGCAATTCAGCGCGTATCCGCGAATGAACTTCTTCTCCCGCGTCTTCAGGTTGCGGAAGCGCGGAATGAGTGCCGTCCCCTGCATCAGCTCGCGGCTCGTCTTCCCATCGCGCGCCTCCGGAACCGAGCACACAATCCCCACTCCATAGATCTGATCGATCAGGTAGTGTCCCATTACGCCGCTCGAATTCGCCAGCTTCGAATTCAGCAGCAGCCGCGTGCTCTCCAGCGTCCCTGCCGCCAGCACCACGACGCGCGCCTTCACCGACATCTCCCGCCGCGACAGCCGATCCACGAAATGGACCTCCCGGATCAAGCCCGTCTTCGGATCCGTCCGCAGCTCCCGCACCACCACATTGGGAATGGCCTGCAGCTTTCCGGTCTTCAGTGCATCCGGCAGCAACAGATTCACGGAGCTCGCCAGCCCGTCCACGCCTTCCGACTGCCGCGGCTTGCAAACTGGAATCCCCCGCTTCGCTCCCGCTGCGCGCCATCGCTGCATGCTGCCGCACCATGGCGAATCGTCGATCACGAAATTTCCATCGGGATACTGCGGCAAGCCTTCCTTCGTTCCCGTGACACGGAAGATCTCCTCGACCCGCGAGTAATACGGAGCCAACTCCGCCAGTCCAAACGGCCAGTCATCGCCGTACCCATCGTGCGACTTCGCCTTCAGCTCGTAGTCGCTCAGGCGAAACGACTGCCGCGACCAGAACAGCGACCGACCGCCAAACAGCCGCACCCGCACCCAGTTGTAGGGCTGACCCTGCGCATACGTGTACGGCACCTCTTTCTCGTCCACCCACGTATTCGCGTTGAACTCGTTCGACTGGAAGACGTGCGGCAGGCGCCCCGGCTGCTTGAATCCCCGATAGGGCAGCGTGTACGCCTCGCGCACCTCCGTATCCTTGTGCACCTCGGCAATCGGCCCCGCATTGAGCATCAGGCACGAGATGCCCTTCTCCGTCAGAACCTTGGCCGCCATTCCACCCGAATGTCCGGAACCAATAATCAACACATCCACGGGCTCACTGCTGATCAAGGCCAGGTCCTCTCTTGGCTGAAGTTTTCGCCGCACGCGTCGTCGTCAGCCGCGCCTCCTGCTTTCGCGGTGGTATATATCTGCGGTTCACATCCGGATCCACGGGATACCAGTAGAGCCCCACCCCGCCTGGCTCCTTCCCCTCCGCCATCTCTGCCGCGTGCCACGCCTCGGAATTCACCGTTGTTGTCCGGATATCGCTGTGCGCCACGTTGATGAAGTGCGCGTGTGTTTCCTGCGGGGGATGATCCGTCATCCACGTCCGCAGCCATGGACGGATCAGCGCATCCGCCTGCTTCTCATTCACCGCATCGAACCCGACGCCAAACTTTGCATGCGCCTCGGCATCGAGCCAGTCCAGCCCTTCCATATACACGCGCTGCCGGTCGGGCGGCGATACCGAGATCAGGAAATCCAGAAACTCCGGCGCACCCGCATCCAGTGACCCCGGATACCCGCCGAGCGGCGGCAGCAGTATCTCGCAGAGCTGTCTCAGCGTGGACATCTGCCGTTCGCTGAAGAAGTAGTTTGTCGTTTGCGCGACGCGATCCGGCACCAGAGCCGGCAGCGACAGCGGCTTCGCCTCCAGCAATCCCCGCATCCACGGCACCGGTCCCGGCGCCGGCGGAGGAGCAGCTCCCGGCGGCGTTGGTGGAGGCGCAGACGGCGCCACCTGTGTCGGAGCCGTCTGCGCCTGACCCAGTAAATTCTTCGCGCTCACCGAAGCCGCCAGAGCCGCCTTCACAAAATCCCGCCGTCGCATGCTCCCTTGTCCTCCGAATCGTCTGCTGCGGTTCACGGATGCGAACCGCACTCGGCTAAACAGACTAAATGACTCGGCACGCAATCTGCTGACTGATTCTCCCTGGGTCGGAAAAACGGAACCGACGCGACGCTGCTCAGAGGTATCTCGCCAGGAATGCTCCGCAGGTCATCAGCAGCTTTGGGCCGGCCTGCGGCGAAAACCAATGATTCTCGCGCGGAAAAATCTCCGTCTGGCAGCGTGCGCCGCGCTCGGTGAGGATCCGCTGGAGTTTGTGGGCCTCAGAGACCGGCACCATGGTGTCCTCTGCGCCGTGCAGCACCAGCGTCGGCGGCATCGCGGCAGTCACGCGATCTTCCCAGCCCGGCGGGATGCCGCCGGAAAGCTCAATGACCAGGCGCAGCGTCGGATCGCCGATCCCAAGCGCCACCACCAGATAGCCACCCAGCGAAATGCCCAACACGCCGATCCGACGCGCATCGACGCCGGGGCGCGCGCGAAGGTCGAGCACTGCGTCCTCCAGCGCACGCAGCCACGCTGGAAAATGCTGCCCGTCGAGGATCATCTCCGCTGTCGCGCGTGCTGTGTCCGTCTTGTCGAAGTAGTGCGGTGCGTGCACGCCGACGCCGAACGCCGTCAACTGCGGCGCAAACCGATTCAGCCAGTAGGAGACCGCCCCGCCCGATCCGTGCGCCAGTAACAACGCAGGATGCGGACCTGCGCCCGGCGGTTCATGTCGCTCGATGCGAATCCGCTGCTCATCGCTGAGGAAAGTGTCCACCTCAGGAGAGATGCAGCGAACACGTGCTACCGCTCCGCTCACCTCAGCGCGTCTCTGTGCTCTCGGTGTCGTCTGTGATGAGCAGATCGCCTACAACCCACTCTATTCCCTGAATTTTTCCCGAATGCGCACCGTCCGCTGCAGCTCATCCATGGCCTGCAATACCTTCAGCCGCAAATCCTCGTCCGGGTTTGCCGTCGCCAAATACCGCTCGACCACCTCCAGCGAACTCCGCGACTCCTGCCCGTCCATGAAGGCATCCAGCCACGCCACCAGGAAGAAAATCTTCCGCTCGCGCTTCATCTGATCCAGCGCCCCCAGCGCTGGCTCCAGATACGCCGCCGTCAGCTGCGACTCGTTCCAGGAATTGAACGCCCCCAGACTGCTCTGCACCCAATCCTCCGAAATCGCCGCGTTGTGCAGATAATCGTCGAAGTACTTCCGCTTCGTCGCCGCATCCCGAGCCGCCGCCTGCGCTACATACGCAAACTTCCTTCCGTCCCC
Organism: Acidobacteriaceae bacterium; assembly: GCA_035273225.1. Lineage (GTDB taxonomy): Bacteria > Acidobacteriota > Terriglobia > Terriglobales > Acidobacteriaceae > Palsa-343. Next base: position 4,791 of record DATEPN010000625.1, read on the forward strand.
CGAAGAGTCCGTCTTCTGCTCCGCCGTGAACACCGCCTGCGCCTCAGGATCGCCATACGCAATCAGCGCCGTCACCAGCGACCACCGATCCTGTTGCCGCAGGGCCACACCCGGAATCGTTTT
>DATEPN010000626.1:0-5793 GCA_035273225.1 Acidobacteriaceae bacterium
GGTGTTGACGTTGAAGAAGCCCTGGGATCTGCCGTCGGATTCCAGTTCATACTGCGTTCCGGTGAGGACGGCGAGGGGCGCAGGCTGGGCGAGGTAGAGTCCGCCGGGCTGGTACTGGGTGCCGTCCCAGACGACGATGGGGACGAGTCGGTTGGCCTTCAGGTCGCTGAGGTCGCCGGTGTATTCGAGAACGGCGGTGGCGCGGAGGTGGGTGGTTCCGGAGGGCTCGGTGGTGGCGATGCGGCCGGGATATTGCGCGCAGGCCGGCAGCGCCAGCGCTGCGCTGAGACCCAGGAAAATTCCGATGCGAACCCGTGACATAATCCTCGCTGCTTAGGGTGTAGGGGATAGGGTATAGGGTGTAGGGTGTAGTGCGCCTATGCGCTCAATCCTGCACCCGAACACCGTACACCAACAAAGGGAAAACCATGGAAATCAACGAGAAAGTTGCCGATTTTGCTCTGCAGGATGATTCGGAACGCACCGTTCATCTGAAGGATTTTGCCGGCAAGCCGGTCGTTCTCTTCTTTTATCCCAAGGCCGATACGCCTGGATGCACGATTGAAGCATGCGGTTTCCGGGACCAGTTCAAAAAGATCCAGGCGACGGGCGCTGTGGTGCTCGGCATCTCGCGCGACACGCCGCAGGCGCAGAAGAAATTCCGGGAAAAGTATGACCTGCCGTATCCCCTCCTTGCTGATGTAGACGAAACGGTTTGCAATCTGTTTGGCGTGCTGAAGGAAAAGAACATGTACGGCAAGAAGGTGATGGGGATCGAGCGGACGACCTTTCTGATCGGGCCGGACCAGCGGTTGCTGAAGGTGTTCCCCAAGGTGAAGCCGGAGGGCCATGCCGAAGAGGTGCTGGAGACGGTGAAGGGGCTCGAGTAGTGGCGGTTGTCAGCATCCAGGACCGGAACCGGCACACGGCGAATCAACTGCTCAACGCTGCGATGAACTACGCGCGGCTGATCCTGACCAAGTACGGCCAGATCGGGCCGTTCGGGTTCTCGATGAGCCGGGAAGGCGAGATCGCGAGGGAGACGCTGGATATCCCGCGGTTGCCGGGTGATCCGCAGCGATTGTGGAAACTGCTGTCGGACCACATCGCGGAGAAGGTGCGGCGTGGGAAGCTGAAAGCGGTGCTGATGGGGGCCAATGTGAGCCTGACCGAGACTTCGGCTGAGGGGTACAAGGATGCTGTTCTGCTGGAGATCGAAGAAGAGAGCGGGTACGCCATCGAGGCGACGATTCCGTACGGGATTCTTGGCGGACAGCTTTGGGGTCTGCTGCCGCGGCGACTTGTGATGGGGGAGATGGTGGCGGAGGAGAGCAGCTGCCGGTTCTTTGGCGGCGGGCCGGGTCGGAAATCGTAATGGTGGCTGCACCGGCGGCGGTGCATAATGAGTGTCGGATATGCCCACGAAACGGAAGTCGAAAGGTGCGTACATGATCTCGGCGGTGGCCGAGATGTATGACATCCATCCGCAGACGCTCCGGCTGTATGAGCGCGAGGGGCTGCTGAAGCCGTCGCGCACGGAGGGCAACACGCGGCTGTACACGGACGAAGACCTGGAGCGGCTGGAGTTCATCCTGAACCTGGCGCGCGACCTGGGGGTGAACATCGCGGGGATTGCGATCATCCTGCAGATGCGCGAGCGGATGGAGGCGATGAACAAGCAGATGCAGGAATTCGTGGAGTACGTGCGGTCGGAGATGCTGTCGCGGATGCAGCACATGGGCCAGGCGCCGAGCGCGGCGATCGTGCCGCTGCGGCGGCCGATTGTCGTGGCGGGGACGAAGGGCCGGCGCGACGGTCAGAACCCGGGCTCCGAGACGAAGTAGCCGCGGCGGGACGAGCGCCTGACGGTGTTTCGACGCCGCGACACTGCCTCTTTTGATATCTCCCGACCTGTTGACATGCTGGGGTATACTCCGTGTGCCTGGCATGCTGGATTGCGCCGTGTCGCCCGGCCGCTGGTTCGGGGGCCTCCCATGGATTTATTTGCACTTCGTTTTCTTTTTGTCCTGGTTTTTGCAATTGCCTGCTGGTTCTTCCGCCCATTCGGTCTCAACCCCTGGGTCGCCTCCGCTGGCGGAGCGCTCGGGGCGGCGCTGATGATCTTCTTTGAGGTGCGGGTTCGCGCGCTGACGCTGAGGCGATTGTTCGGAGCGGTGATCGGCAGTCTGCTGGGGATCAGCGGAGCTTTTCTGTTTTCGCTGGTGCTGCGCAACAGCCTGCCGCCGGGGCACGAGCGCGATCTGCTGCAGCTGACGGTGCTGCTGCTGATGACGTACATCGGGCTGGTCGTCGGCGCGAGCAAGGGCGATCTGCTGAATCTGGCGGCGCTGGGCGGACTCTTCACCGGAGAGCGTGGCGCGCGGCGGAATACGAAGGTCGTGGATACCAGCGCCATCATCGATGGGCGCATCGCCGATATTGCGGAGACAGGATTCCTGGAAGGCACGCTGATCGTGCCGGAGTTTGTGCTGCGCGAGCTGCAGATGGTGGCGGACTCGTCGGATTCCTCGAAGCGGCAGCGCGGGCGGCGCGGGCTGGATGTGCTGCAGGCGATGCGGAACAATGCGCAGATCACGGTGCAGATTGCGGAGGAGGATTATCCGCACATTCGCGAAGTGGATCTGAAGCTGATCGAGCTGGCGCGGCACCTCGAGGCGAAGATCGTCACGAACGACTTCAACCTGAACAAGGTGGCGCAGGTGCGCGGGGTTCCGGTGCTGAACATCAATGATCTGGCGAACTCGCTGCGGCCGGTGGTGCTGCCGGGCGAGAAGATGCGCGTGGTGGTCATGAAGGAAGGCAAGGAGTACGACCAGGGCGTCGGGTATCTGGACGACGGGACGATGGTGGTCGTCGATCACGCGCGGCGGCTGATCGGGCGCTCGGTGGAGATTGCCGTCACATCGGTGCTGCAGACGGCATCAGGGAAGATGATCTTCGGGAAGCTGGATGAGACGCCGCGTCCGGAGCCGGTGCGGACCATGGAAGTTTCCAACAGCTAAAGGACGCGACTGCAAAACGCGTGGTTACGCAAGTGTTACATTCAGCAGGGTCTCCGATCCGGTAAGGTCGATAGTGGAGAGACCTGCGCATGTCCGCTGCTGCTGATATTCCTGTCGCGACGGTTCGCGCCGATTCTGAGGCGCTGGAGCAGACCCGATCCGCAAAGCTCAACATGATTTTTGTGGTGACGCTGACCGTGTTTCATCTGGGCGCGGTGGCGTCGCTGTTCTTCTTCAGCTGGGGAGCGCTGGCCGTCTTCGCGGTGACATGGGTGCTGGGGCAAAACGTCGGCATCGCGATCTGCTACCACCGGCTGCTGACGCATCGCGGCTACGTCACGCCGAAATGGGTGGAGTACGCCATGGCGGTCTGCGCGACGCTGTCACTGCAGGGCGGGCCGATCTACTGGGTCGCCGTGCACCGGATGCATCATCAGCTGACAGACCGGCCGGGCGATCCGCACTCGCCGCGCGATGGCAAGTGGTGGTCGCACATGGGCTGGATCCTGCATGGATCGCTGCGCAACAACAATCCGCTGCTGGCGCGGTATGTGCCGGATCTGGCGGAGGACCGCTTTTATCGCTTGCTGAGCCGGTGGCACTGGGTTCCGGTGACGGTGGTGGGGATCGGGCTGTTTCTGGCCGGTGGATGGTCGTGGTTTTTGTGGGCGATCTTTCTGCGCGTCACGCTGGGCCTGCACGTGACGTGGCTGGTGAATTCGGCGACGCACCTCTGGGGCGCGCGGCGTTTTGCGACGCGGGATGACAGCCGCAACAACTGGTGGGTGGCGCTGCTGACGGGCGGCGAAGGCTGGCACAACAATCATCACGCGCATCCGGTTTCGGCGAGCCACGGCATGGCCTGGTATGAAGTGGACTTCAACTACTGGGGCATTCGGCTGCTGGGGATGCTGGGCCTGGCGAAGAAGATCAAGGTGCAGGGCGTGAGCGGCGGTCCGGCGCGCGTGCTTCACCCGTAATCAGGGGCGCTGCTACACTCGCGGGCATGATCCGTGGATCGGTTCGCCTGCTCGTCCTGACGCTGTTCGTCGCGTGCGCTTCGGCGCAGACTGCCTCTCCGCATCTTTTCTTTCGCGTGACACTGGGTTCGGGAATGACGGCGCCTGTTTCGGGGCGCCTTCTTGTTTTTCTCCAGCCAGGGAGCGGGTCGAAGGAGATTCGGGCGAACGAATTTCATCCGGCAGGGACCTTTGTGGCGGCGCGCGAGGTGCGGGACCTGAATCCCGGCTCGTCGGTGGACATCGATGTGGACCGCCTTGCCTATCCGGAGCCCTTTTCGACGCTGAAGCCGGGGACGTATCAGGCACAGGCGGTGCTCGATGTGGACCACACGTATGCGTATGACGGACTGGAGCCGGGCGATCTGCGCAGCGGCGTGATGGCGCTTGAGAACTGGACGCCGGGCAGCGGAGACGAGCCGACGCTGGTGCTGAACGAGACGGTGCCGGCGCGGCACATGCCGAAGCTTCCGATCAGCGCCGAGGTGCAGGCGGCGGCGGAGAAGTCGATCCAGCCGGCGGACTTTGTCAGTCCGGCGCTGACGGCGTTCTCGGGGCGCGAGACGCATATCCGCGGGTGGGTGGTGCTGCCGCCGGGATATGCGGAGCATGCGAAGGAGCGCTATCCGACGGTCTACTGGACGCACGGATTCGGGGCGAAGCTCGATACGATTCGACCGGGCGCGGTGATGATGTACAGCCGCATGGCCGAGGGCAAGATGCCGCCGATGATCTGGGTGATGCTGGATGAGTCGCTGCCGACGGGGACACATGAGTTCGCCGATTCGGTGAACAACGGGCCGTGGGGCAAGGCGCTCACGGCGGAGTTCATTCCGTGGATCGAGGCGAAGTACCGCATGGATGGCCGTGCGAGCGGACGGTTCCTGCAGGGGCATTCTTCGGGTGGATGGGCGACGCTGCAGCTGGAGATCAATTATCCGAAGGTGTTCGGCGGGACATGGTCGACGTCGCCGGATCCCAGCGACTTTCACGACTTCACCGGAGTGGATTTGTACGCGGCGCACGCCAACATGTATCGGCGGCCGGACGGCACGCTGTATCCGCTGGTGCGGGATCACGGGAAGGTGCTGGCGACCTTCGAGGACTTCGCGAAACAGGAAGAGGTGCTCGGGAGCTACGGCGGGCAGATCGCTTCGTTCGAATGGGTGTTCAGCCCGCGCGGCGCGGATGGAGAGCCGCTGGAGGTCTTCGACCGGAAGACGGGCGAGATTCATCCGGAGGTGGTGGCGTACTGGCGCGATCATTACGACCTGGCGCACATCGCCGCGGAGAAGTGGCCGACGCGCGGCAGGGACCTGCGCGGGAAGATTCATCTGATCGTGGGCACGGCGGACACGTTTTACCTGGATGGCGCGGCGCATCGGCTGGATGCGGTGCTTGAGGGGCTGCATGCCGACGCGCATTTCACGTACCGCGAAAACCGGACGCATATGGATCTGTATGAGGAGAACGGGGACCACACGGCGCTGATGGACGAGATTGCGGAGCAGATGTACGCGGTAGCGCGGCCCGCGGCACACTGGAAGCGTCCGGCGGGAGCGCCGGCGGCGGTGCTGCACTGAGAGGAAAGGCGGGCTACTGTCGCGCAGCCCAGTCTTCGAGTTGCTGGCGGCTTTTGAGTTGCCCCGCCATCATGGACTCAAGCAGGCCGTGCATCCAGAGCAAAGGAACCGGACGGCTGATTTCGGATGCGTGCTGTTCGTGGGGGAACCGGACCATCAGCATGGGAC
>DATEPN010000627.1:0-5211 GCA_035273225.1 Acidobacteriaceae bacterium
GACTGGCGCAGCCAGACCCATAGCTTTGAAGACATGGCGGCCATGCGCGGCTACGGAGGCATCATCTCTGGCGTGCACAGTGAATTAACTGAAGTTGTACAGAGCGCGGGAGGATCGGCCAATCTCTTTCCCCTGCTCGGCGTATCGCCGGTTTTCGGGCGGACCTTTACTGAGGCCGAAGACCAGCCGCAAGGACAGCGCGTGGTGCTGCTCACGTGGAGCATCTTTCAGCGCCGCTTTGCCGGCGACCCGTCGATCATCGGCAAGCAGGTCCACCTGGACACGATACCCACCACCGTCATCGGCGTGCTGCCGAGCTGGTTTACCTATCCCGACGCCAAAATCCAGTTCTGGCTGCCCTACGCGCAGACCTTCTCACCGGAAGACTATGGCGAGCACGATGGTCACCAGAGCATGGTGGTGGCGCGGCTCAAACCAGGTGTGAGCGCGGCGGCGGCCACGCGCGAGGTGAGCGCGCTGCAATACCGCATTCACGTCGCGAATGCGTCGAAGCCCGTTGCGGAAGACGTATGGTTCCGGCCCATGATCGACGACTTGGCAAAGAACGTGCGGACGCCTCTGCTGGTGCTGCTGGGCGCCGTCGGCTGCATGCTCCTGATTGCCTGCCTGAATCTCACCAATTTGCTGGTGGCGCGATCGGCTACGCGGCGCAGGGAGGTTGCGGTACGCGGCGCGCTGGGCGGCAGCCGTCTTGTCTTGATTTGCGAGCAGATGACGGAGAGCTTGCTGATCTGCCTCGCCGGCGGAGGACTGGGCCTGCTGCTGTCGCTGGCTTCCACGTACTGGCTGGCTGCACATTGGCGTAATCTGCCCCGTGCCGAGTCCGTGCATGTCGACGGATGGGTTCTGACTTTCACGTTGGCCCTGGTGGTTGCGGCAGCATTGCTGGCCGGCTTGGTGCCCGCGATTTCCTCCACCGGCAAAGGGCTGCTCACGGGTCTGCGTGATACATCGCGAACGGTGGGCGGCAGTAGCGGGCGGGCGCGCCTGCGCAAGACCATGCTAACGGCTGAAATCGCGCTTACAGTGGTGCTGCTGATCTCGGCGGGCCTGCTGTTCAAGAGCTTCCTGCACCTGCGCACAACCGATCTCGGCTGTCGTATCGACCACGTAATCACCATGAAATTCGGCCTGCCTGAAATCCAATACGATACGCGCGCCAAGGTGGTGCGCTTTCATGAGTCCCTGCTCGAGCGCCTGCGCCGGCTGCCCGGTGTGCGCGCCGCAGGATTGGTTTCCGTCCCGCCGGGCGCGGGCCCCTCAGGCGACAGGGTCTTCAGCATTCTGGAGCGGCCTGCGCCCAGCTATAGCCTTCAGTACGACGCCATCGCTTTGACCGCCGATCCGCAGTACTTCAGCGTGATGCAGATTCCGCTGCTGCGCGGGCGCGTCTTCACCGAACACGAACGCCTCAACAACGACCATTACATCGTGGTAAGCAAAACATTCGTGGATCGGTACCTCGCGGGCGACGACCCCGTCGGCAAGCATGTGCGCGTAGGCTGGGACACCAGGCCGGAGGTCTACGAGATTCTGGGTGAGGTGGGCGACACGGTCAATGACATCACGAAGCCGGTGCCGCCCACCATGTACTTCCCCATCCTCTCCGGCATTCCCGACCGCACGTCGGAGGCGACGATCGTTGCCTACACCTCCGCCGATCCGCTGACAATGTCGATGCCGATCCAGCGGCAAATCTCGGCGCTCGAACCGGAGCTGCCCGTCTATAACGCGCTGACCATGGACCAGATTCTTGGCAAGACCTCGGCCAGTCAGGGCTTCGCGGCCAATCTTGTGCTGGCCTTTGCCGCCCTGTCGCTTCTCCTGGCGGCGGTCGGCCTCTATGGAGTGCTCTCCTACCTGACTACGCAGCGGACACCGGATATCGGTCTTCGCATCGCGCTCGGCGCGCAGCGATCGCAGCTCCTTCGGCTTGTGCTCTTCGAGGGGCTGCGGCCTGCGATCGTCGGGCTGGCCTTTGGCATTGCAGCCAGCGCTCTCGCCACGCAACTGCTGCGGTCAATGCTCTACGGAACGGGGCCGCTCGATCCGGCGGCGTTTGTGGGCGCAGCGACCATGCTGGTGGCCGTCGCACTACTGGCCTGCCTGATTCCGGCGTGGAGGGCGTCCCGCATCGATCCAATTCAGGCACTACGAACTGAATAGAGCGGCGGATAGATCCCCGAGATTTGTAAAAACGTCGACGAGCGCGCCGTCGCCGGGCACTCATTGACGCTGCATTCTGGAGGGGGTACCCCCCACGTTGCGGGGGATCAGGCCCATCAGCGGCCTTGTGGAATCAAATGCTTGCGCGCCGCCAGGGGGGTATACCCCCCAAAAAACCAGGCTACCCCCCGCCCTCACAACCGGATCGCGGGTTACCCGCGGCGGTCCCTCTGGAAAAGTGGGTCTTCCCCTTCTCTTCCCCTGGGGTAGACTCAGGCCATGCTCCTCTACAGCGTGTTGGCTCTCGGGATCGGACTGGCCGCGGGTGCGGCATTTGCCTGGATCATCGCGAAGAACCGCGGCCCTGCGGCATCCGCCGGCCTTCAGGCCCAACTCCAGGCCGCCCTCGCCGACCTGGCCGAGAAGAACCGCCAACTCGACGCCGCCCGCGAGCGCGACGCCGCCCAGCGCGAGCAGATCGCCCGCGTCGCCGCAACCGCCGAGTCGCTCAACACCCAGCTTGCCGGCCTGCGCGCCGAACTCGACAAATCCCGCGCCGAAACCGAGCAGACCCGCCGCGACCTCCACGCCGCCCAGCTTGCCTCCGCCGAGATCCGCACCAGCCTCGAAAAGGAGCGCACCAGCGCCGCCGAAAAGATCGCCCTGCTCACCCAGGCCCGCGAAGAACTCAGCCAGCAATTCAAGGTGCTGGCCAACGACATCCTCGAACAAAAATCGAAGGCCTTCACCGAGCAGAACCAGGCGAACCTCACCACCCTGCTCACCCCGCTGCGCGAGAAGTTCGGTGAATTCCAGGCCAAAGTTGAAAGCCTCGAGAAGGACGGCATCACCGGCCGCACCGAGCTCAAGACGCAGATTGAACAGCTGCGCACGCTCAACGAGCGCCTCTCCGAAGACGCCGCCAACCTCGTCACCGCCCTCAAGGGCTCCTCCAAAACCCAGGGCGACTGGGGGGAACTCGTCCTCGAAAAGCTCCTCGAATCGGCCGGGCTCCGCCGCAACCTCGAATACCGCGTGCAGGAGACCCTCAACCGCGAAGACGGCAGCAATGCGCGCCTCGACATCATCCTCGACCTGCCCGACGACCGCCACCTCATCATCGACTCCAAGGTCTCGCTCGTCAGTTACACCGACTACTGCAACACCGACGTCGAAGAGGAGCGCAGACAAGCACTCCGCCTGCACCTGCAATCCATCCGCACCCACCTCAAAGGACTCTCCGCGCGCGAGTACCAGGAGCTATACGGCCTCAACTCCCTGGACTTCGTCCTGATGTTCATTCCCATCGAGCCCGCCTTTATGCTCGCCATCGCCAACGACAACCGCCTCTGGCAGGAGGCATACGAGAAGAACGTCCTGCTGGTCAGCCCCAGCAGCCTGCTCTGTGTCGTCCGCACCGTCGCGCAGATCTGGCGGCAGGAACGCCAGGCGCGCAACGTCGAGGAGATCGCCCGCCGCGGCCGCATGCTGCTCGACAAATTTGTCGGCTTCACCGAAGACCTGCAGTCCATCGGTAGAAAACTCGGCGATGCCCGCGAAGCCTACGACCGCGCCTACAACAAGCTGACCCGCGCCGACGGCAACCTCGTCGCGCAGGCGCAAAAGCTCGTTAAGCTGGGGATCCGCCCCAACAAAACTCTGCCGCAACCGCTGATCGATCAGGCTCTCGAGGCTGAAGAAGGTTTCGAACTGGCTGCCGGAGCCGACGACAGCAGCCGCCCGCAATAATCTCAGCCCTTCTTCTTGCCGCGCGGACTGCCGGTGAAGGAGCCCGTAGCATGCTGCGCCGCGGGCGTGCCCTTGGGCTGCTGCGCCTGCTTGCTCCCGACGTTCAGCCCCAGCACCCGCCGCTGCAGCGAGCGGCTCGTACCCGTGATCTGCGCATCGTCGGGTTCCGTCGGCGGCTCCACCGGGTTCACCGAGGTCTCCGGCTGCTGCGCCGAAGCCTTCTCCTCGCTCTTGCGCGACGACGGAGCGGGACGATTCACCGATCCTGCTTCAACCGATTCCTTCGAGCGAACGCGGGCAGCAGACGAACGAGCCATGCCATGACCTCATGCCAGGAAAGTTTCGGGACGTTGCTCTGTCCCTGCTGCGCTTGGATGCGCACTCAGCAGGGGTAGCACAGATGTCTCCCCGCCGACGGTGCGCTGCGCAACCCTGGCCGAAGTTGACGCTGCTAAATCTTCGCCACCGATGCGAACGCGTCGCGAACGCGCTCCCACGTGATCGCCAGATCTTCCGGCAGCACGCGCGTCTCGCCCGTCGCGGTCATGAAGTTGGTATCGCCCATCCACCGCGGCAGCGCGTGCAGATGCAGATGCCCCGCAACGCCCGCTCCCGCCGCCTTCCCGAGGTTCAGCCCGAAGTTGAAGCCATCCGGGTTATAGATGCGTCCGAGCGCGCGCTCCGCCTGCCGCGCCAGTTCCATCATCTCCCGCGCAGCCGGCGCATTCAGGGCCGCCAGCGAACTCTGGTGCTCATACGGCACCACCATGATGTGCCCCGAGGTGTACGGATATCGGTTCAGGCAAACGTAATTGTGCTCGGCCCGCAGGACAATCAGCGCTGCCCGCTCCGCCTTCTCCCGCGGCATGCCGTGCTCGGTCGCGTGATCGACAGCCGCGATCATGTTGCAGAAGACGCATCCGCTGTCCCCCGCATACGCCGCCAGCTCCTCAGGAATCCCCTGGCGCGTCTTCCGGTCCGCTCCCGTCACATACGCATACCGCCACGGCGTCCACAGGTAGTCCACGGGGCGAGTATAGCTGGTCTTCAAGGCTACGCTGGCGCGCGCTCATGCGCGTGATGAGCGTTGTACTGGGGCCGGTACACGAAAAAGTAGAGCACCGCAGAAGCGTAAACCAGGAAGATCAGCTGGGAGCCGATTGCGAGGATCCGTTTGAGGGGATCTGCCTCATACCACCGGATGCAAAACCAGAGCATGCAGGTCCACAAAACGTACTCACCGGCAACGACGCATACGATCACAACAAAGAATGC
>DATEPN010000628.1:0-13672 GCA_035273225.1 Acidobacteriaceae bacterium
CCTGCCGCGCCAGTTCCATCATCTCCCGCGCAGCCGGCGCATTCAGGGCCGCCAGCGAACTCTGGTGCTCATACGGCACCACCATGATGTGCCCCGACGTGTACGGATACCGGTTCAGGCAAATGTAGTTGTGCTCTGCCCGCTGGACAATCAGCGCCGCCCGCTCCGCCTTCTCCCGCGGCATGCCGTTCGCCGCCGCGTGATCGACGGCCGCGATCATATTGCAGAAGACGCAGCCGCTGTCGCCCGCATACGCCGCCAGCTCCTCAGGAATCCCCTGGCGCGTCTTCCGGTCCGCTCCCGTCACATACGCATACCGCCACGGCGTCCACAGGTAGTCCACCGAGTCATTGTATGAGACGAGCCTCTAGCCGGCGGCTTGTAGCCATCTCGCTCCTGCTGACTCGTTATCTGCTGCCCGCCACCCGCTCCGGAATCGCCGGCATATTCTGCACCTTGCTGTGCCGCCGCGAGTACCCGAAGTAAATGAACAATCCGAAGATCAGCCAGCTTCCGAAGCCGATCCAGGCCGGCGCGTCGAGCGAGACCATCAGCGCCAGCGAGACGATCATTCCGCAGATCGGCACAACCGGAACCCACGGCGTGCGGAATGGGCGATGCATTTCCGGATGACGGACGCGCATGACCCACACCCCCAGGCTCACGATCGTGAATGCCAGCAGAGTCCCGAGGCTGACCAGTTCGCCCAGCAGCGTGATCGGGAAGAATGCCGCCAGCGTGGCCGCAAAGATGCCCACGACAATCGATGTGAGATACGGCGTGCGAAAACGAGGATGCAGCTTGCCCACCCACGGCCAGAGGAGGCCATCGTGCGACATCGTGTAGAGTACGCGCGACTGCCCCAGCATCATCACCAGCATCACCGAAGCCAGACCCGCAATCGCGCCCAGATCGATGAGAACCGTTGCCCATCCCACGCCGATCGCCCTCGCCGCATCCGCCACCGGCGCCGGACGATTCAGGTGCGTGTAGTTCAATACTCCTGTCAGCAAACCCGACACCAGGATATACAGCCCGGTGCAGATCACCAGCGATCCCAGGATTCCGAAGGGCATGTCCTTCTGCGGATTCCGGGCCTCCTGTGCGGCCGTTGATACGGCGTCAAAGCCGATATATGCGAAGAACACCACTCCTGCCCCTCGCATGATGCCCGACCAGCCAAACTGGCCAAATTTCCCCAGATTTGCGGGGATGAAGGGGTGCCAGTTCGCTGTCACCTGCGGCCAGTGGCCAAATGCAAACATCGACGCTATGCCGATGAAGATCAGCACGACAGAAAGCTTGATCATCACCGCCACGCTGTTAAAGTTGGCCGACTCGCGCACGCCCACCACCAGGATGACGGTGATCACGATCAGGGCCGTAAGCGCAAACACATCCACCTGCGCGTGCAGCGTATGCCCGAACAGCGTGAACCCGATATGCGGCGCGGCATTGAACGGCAGCGTGATGCCGAAGAAACTCACCAGATCGCTGACGAACCCGCTCCAGCCCACGGCCACCGTAGCCGCGCCGAAGGCGTATTCCAGCACCAGCGCCCAGCCGATGATCCACGCCACCAGCTCGCCCATCGTGGCGTAGCCATAGGTATAGGCGCTGCCGGCAATCGGCAGCATTGAGGCGAACTCGGCATAGCACAGACCGGCAAAGATGCACCCGATACCGGCGATAATGTACGAAATCACGATGGCCGGGCCGGCGAACTGCGCAGCGGCCGTGCCGGTGAGCACGAAAATACCCGCGCCAATGATGGCTCCAATGCCCAGCGTGATCAGATTGATCGGGCCCAATGCGCGCTTGAGCGAGTGTTCCCCCCCGCCTTCGGCCTCCGCCAGAATCGTCTTGATCGGCTTCGTTGCAAAAAGATTAGCCATTCTCGGCCGTTCCTCCAGAGAGTTCGCCCAGCGCCGCGCTGCTTTCCCCGCTCGCCGCGTCAGTAACCGTCCTGCGCGACCACACTGCAAATACAGGAATCCCGAGCAGCACGATCACCAGTCCAGGCCACGTGTATTGGGGTTTGTAGCGCAATAGTACGACACAAATCCAGGCGGCCATCAGAATATACAGCGCGGGCAGCACCGGATACCCAATCGCCCGGTACGGCCGCTCCGCCTCCGGCCGCTTCACCCGCAGCACAAACAGACTGGCAATCGTCAGGATGTAAAAGATCAGCTCCGTGCAGATGATGAAATCCAGCAACTGCGAATAGGACCCCGAGACGCACAGCAGGCACGTCCACACCGCCTGCACCACCAGAGCCGCCACCGGCGTGCGCCACTTCGGATGCAGCCGCCCCGCCGCCTTGAAGAACAGCCCGTCGCGGCTCATCGCGTAGTACACCCGCGCCCCCGCCAGCGTCAGGCCATTAGCGCAGCCAAACGTCGAAATCAGAATGGCCCCCGCCATCAGGTACGCGCCCGTCCGCGAGAAGATCTGCTGCAGCGCCGCCGTCGCCACCCGATCCTCCGACGCAAACTGAATGCCTCGCGCCAGGTTCGTCGCTCCATGCGGATCGCCATGCAGCGGCAGCACCATCAGGTAGACGAAGTTCGCCAGGATATACAGCCCGAGCACCAGCACCGTGCCCAGCGCCAGCGAGAGCGGCAGGTTCCGCTTCGGATTCCGCACCTCGCCCGCCGTGTACGTCACGTTGTTCCACGCATCGGCCGAAAACAGCGAGCCGGTCTGCACGACAGCGAGAATCGTCAGCAAGCCCACCATCGCCAACGGCCCGCCCACGCCCACCTGCACCGGATGCAGCGTGTGCCATCCCGCGCCCGCCCAGAAATTCCCGTGAAAATTGGCCCGGATCGCCCCCGCATTCGCGCCCAGCGCCAGCCCAATCACCACCAGCCCCAGCAGCGCTGCCGTCTTCGCCGTCGTAAACACGTTCTGCACCAGCGCGCCCAGGCGAATGCCGAACACATTGATGAACGCCAGCGCCAGAATGATGGCGATCCCTGCCAGGTTCGCCGTGTTCAGGCCGATGTCCATGTTGCCCAGTTCCATCGGCCCCACGCGCCACGCAGGCACATGCGCAATGTGCCAGATCCAGTTCGTCGACGAGACCGACGGAAAGAAGACGCCAAGAAACTTCCCGAACGCCACCGCGACCGCGGCAATCGTTCCCGTCTGGATCACCAGGAACAGCGTCCACCCGAACAGAAATCCCCAGATCCGTCCGAGCGCCTCGCGCAGATAGATGTACTGGCCGCCGGCCTTCGGCATCATCGCCGCCAGCTCGCCATAACTCAGCGCGCCGATCAGCGTCATCACCGTGGTCACCAGCCACGCCCCAATCAGCAGCGCCGGCGAACCCACGTCGCGGCTGATCTCCGCCGGAACCAGAAATATGCCCGACCCGATCATCGACCCGACCACAATGGCCGTCGCGCTGAACAGGCCCAGACCCGCTACCAGATTGGTTTTTTGTGGGGGTGCCGTGGTCGTCGTTGTTCCCTGGGGATTCACGTGTGTTAGTTCTACTCGAAAAATTCGAGAATGTCTTTGGCAGATTGTGCCGCCCCCGCCGCGCTTCCGAAGATGGCCGAAATCACCGCCACCGACTCCGCCCCCGCCCGATAAACGGCCCCGGCATTCTCCCGGGTAATGCCCCCGATGGCCACGAGCGGCTTCCTGGTCAGCGTCCGCGCCCGCGCCACGCCCTCCACCCCAATCACCGGCGAGGTGTCCAGCTTCGACGCTGTTCTGTAGACGGGCCCAACGGCGACATAGTCGACCGGCTCGCCATCCGCCCGCCACACCTGCTCGTCGTTGTGCGTCGAGAGCCCGATCATCGCATCCGGCCCCAGCCGCCGCCGTGCCTCCGCAGCCGGCAGATCCTCCTGCCCCACATGAACGCCGTCCCAGCCCGCAGCCCGCACCAGCCCGACTCTGTCATTCAGGATCAGCTTCATCCCCGGCGCTGCCTCGCGCATCGCGCGCGCATCTTCGAGCACCAGCTCATCCGCATCGACCTTGTTCCGGTACTGCAGCAACTCCACTCCGGCTTCAGCCAGTTCGCCAACGAGCCCGCACAGCCGCTCCCGCCGCACGCGCACATCCGCGCACCCCGCCGGAAACACGCAGTCAAAATCCAGAATGGGATAGAGCCGGGGAAAACCGCTGCCGAAAAGAGAACCCATCAGCTCTTCGGTTTATCCTCGGCCGGCGTGGTTTGCCGGTAGAGCGTGATGATGTGCTGCATCAGGTTCGCCAGCTCCGCATACGGACCGCTTCCCGTGCGCACGTCCGCCACCTTCGCTATCGCGCGATATACGCCATCTTTGGAGCGGGCGTAGAGATACACGTCCTCCGGATGCGGAGGCGTCTCGAAGCTCTCCGTCCGCTGCATCTGCGGCAGCAGCGTCGTTGCCGCCTGCGTTGCGCGAATGGCCGCGTCACGCATCGCCTCCGATCGCTGCCCGCCGCCGATGAATCCGCCTCCGCTGCTCAGATACACGCTCGCCGTTCCGTCGATCACGGCCAGCACGCTCGCCACGGCTTTCCCAAGATTCCAGTCCATCAGCACCGCCTGCACACCGGTGTCTTCGGTGCCCTGCAGATCCATCCGGAACACCAGGCCGCGCAGGCCTTCGTATGCTGAACCCTGATTCGACGTTCCCATTCCGAGCAGCTTACATCACCCGAGCCCTCCCGACGAGCGCGCGCCCGTTTGCACAAAATTTACAAACCCGCCCCGAACATCCTCAGCTTCTCCTGCGTCCATTCACGTGACACGAAACCCACCCACGAATGTCTAAAGTTGGGAGGAGTCCTCTGCATGTCGTACGCTTCTCGTCTGTCGTTTCGCGGAATCACACGCGCGGTCTTCGCCCGGTTGCGCAGGAAAGCGGCGAAACATGGCATCCGTGTCCTCCATCCCCGCGGCGAAGCTGTCCGCAACGGCGTGACGATTCATTGGGAGTACGACCCAGCCGCAGAAGTCCTCGAAGTCGAGTGCGTGCGCGCTCCGTTCTGGATTGCCCCCGCCACCATCAACAGCAAGCTCAGCGACGAGATCGAGTCGGAACTCCAGCGCGCCGCCTGACCTTCTGCCGGATCCCGGGTGCCCCATCTCTGCCCGACGTTGGCAGAGGTGGGATACCACGACCGTTGAGGCCTCCATCCATCTGGTTGCCGGGTCGAGCACAGCAGCACCTTCACCTCCGCACCCGCATCGAAACCTGCATCATGCAGAACCTCGAATCGCAGGTCGCCGTCGTCACCGGCGCTGCTCGCGGCGTCGGCGCAGCCATTGCTCGCCGTCTCGCCGCCATGGGCGCGCACGTCATCCTCGTCGCGCGCAGCGCCGATCAGCTCAACCAGATCCGCGAGCAGATCGTCCAGGCGGGAGGAGCCGCCTCCGTCCTGCCCTGCGACTTGATGGATCCGCCAGCCGTCGCCGGCCTCGGCAACACCCTCGCCCGCGACCATCGCCGCTGCGACATCCTGGTGAACAACGCCGGCGTGGGCCTCGACGGCAAGCCGTTGCACGAAGTCACCCCCGAGGAGTGGGACCTCGTCTTCCACACGAACCTCCGCGGACCCTACCTGATGATCCGCGCCCTCGCGCCCCTCATGATCGCCGCCCGCTCCGGCCACATCATCAACATCTCTTCGCTCGCCGGACGCAATCCCCTGCCCAACGGCGCCGCCTACGCCGCCTCCAAATGGGGCCTGAACGGCCTCACCTACTCCGTCGCCGAAGAACTGCGCCAGTACTCCATCCGCGTCAGCGTCGTCGCTCCCGGATCCATCAACACCGACTTCGCCGACCACTCCGGCCGTGGCGCCGCATCCGGCAAAGATCCCAGGAAGAAGCTCCAGCCTGACGACGTCGCCTCCGTCGTCGCGACCCTGGTCACCCAATCTCCGCAGTCCTTCATCAGCGAAGTCCTCATGCGCCCCACCCAAAAGCCCTGAGACAAATAAGAAGAGGCTCCCAGCCGGGAGCCTCTCCTGTTCTGGGATTGGGAAAAGCTACTGCGCCGCAACCGCCAACGTCATCTGCGTTCCGCTGTCGAGCGACACGTTGCGCCCGCGCGCCGTCACCAGGGTCGCCGTCGAAGCGCCCGCCGAGCCGGAAGCCCCGCTCCCCGACGCATCGCCCGACGCATGCACGGTCGTGAACATCACGCCCGACAGATTCGCCACCGTCCCTGAAAACGAGGGGGACGAACCCGCCATGCCCGCCACAACCGTCGTGTCGCGCCCCAGCGAATCCCTGGCGCGAGCCGCTGTCGCGTCCAGCCCCGACGCAGCGTTCGCTCCCAGTGTGCCGCCCGTATCCGCGGCCATGCCCGTCGTCCCGCGCAAAACTCCGTTGGCGCCGCCCGCAGGGCCCCCCGCGCTGCGAACCACACCGCCGCCGCCAGGGGCCGCCGATGCTCCCGGAGCCATCATGCCGGCATTGCCGCCCCCCATCATGTCATCCGACATGTTGGCCCCCGCATCCACGGGCGCGGGCGCAGCCATGGCCCGCATCAGCACATGCACCGGAATCTGCTGCCCGTCGCGCAGCACTGCGTGATCGAAGGCGAACGCCACCAGGCCATTCCGGTTGTCGTGCGACTTCGGCTCCACCTCGGTCACATGCCCAGTCAGGCGCGACCCCTTCGGAATTTTCGTTCCGTTGGCCAGCTTCGCCTCCGACGTGGTCTTCGCCGTCACCTCATCGCCCACCTTCGCGTTCTTGCTGTCGATCCGCTTGTTCAGAACCGCGGATACCTGGGCCGCCTGAGCCGCCGCAGCCGACATCTGCCCCGCGTTCGCCGCCGCCTCGGCCGATCCCGCGGCCGAGGTGCCTGCCTGCGACGCGCTGCTCTGCGCCGATCCTGTCGCATTCGCCGCTCCCTGGCTCGTGGCCGACTGTGCGCCGGCGGAGACAGCAAACGCCGCAACTGCCAACAACGTCATCGTGCTCTTCATGCTTGTCTTCCTCGCTGAAATGGGGACAACGGTCGCGCTTCAGTGCACGCACCGCTCCACTGTGGACACGAAGTCGAGCAAACAGTTGCTCGAAACGAAGCTCCGATAAATCAACAACTTGTCTGGAAAATTTCCAGAGGACCGCAGTAATTCAATCAGCAGGCGGCACCGCCCGGTCGCCCGCTCCTGCTGTAAGACTTACACTATCGCCAAAAGCACAAACGCGCCCACGAACCTCCGGGGTGGGGAGGAATCGGGGCGCGCCCTATGAAGAAGGAGAGCCTTGGGTCTTACCGTCGTACTGGTCTAGTTATACGGAATGGAGACTGCGGGCTTCCCGAGTCCCAGCTTTTCCGGGCAAACGTGCATGGATTCGATTCGAGTGCGATCGGAAGCAGTCTTATAGGCCCCAATCGTGCTCATGCAATAACGGCATACCAGCAATGTTGAGACGCTCGCCAAACGAACGGGCGGGAGATGTCTCGGGATGACATGAGTCGTCTTGACGGACGGGTTCATCGCTCGCTCTCCTCTTTTAAGAGCCGCTATGGTGCGTCCGGACAGTTGCTTTTCGATTTCGCAGTTCAGAGAGTGACTTCGAGTACGCGTTGGGTGCGAAGAGCTGCGAACACGACGTGCAAAGCGCTTACAGGGCCCGGGCACACATTTCTGCGGCTGTTGTTACCAAGATGCCCTGGTTTTGGAAAAAGTTGGATAGAAAAATGAGCTCTTCCACAACTTTTTACATTGCCGATGGTGCTTTTGCACTATACCCGGTGCATTTACGCCAAAAGCAACCCCGAACCTCCGGTTACTTCATCAGATGCAATCCCCCAAACAGGTGACTGCAGTACCCCAATCACCCCCTTTCCCACTCTCCCCACTCCCTTTTCCACGCAATCCACCCTTGACACCCTCTCCACATTTGCGCCCCACCCTCCTTCCTATCCGCTATCCGCTATCCGCTATCCGCTGCCGGCTGCCCGCTCTTTCTTTTCCCCCGCTGTAAACTCGCCTCACCAAAGGTCGTCTATTCCGGTGCATGGAAGAGATCGCCGGCAACGAGCTCACCATCGAGAAACGAGATCAAGCGGTTCTGGAACTGGCCGACTTCGACGAAGTCGTACGCGTCTATCGGCCGCGCATCCTGCGTTTCCTGCTCTCGTCGCTGACGGATCGCGACGCGGCCGAGACGCTGACCCAGGAGTGTTTCCTCAAGGCCTGGAATGCGCGAGCGCAGTTCCGCGGCGATTCGAGCCTGGCCACGTGGCTCACCCGCATCGCCGTCAACCTGATGCGCGACCACCTGCGCAGCCGCAGCCTGCGCTTCTGGCACAAGACCCGCGGCGACTCGCTCGATGTGATGGACATCAGCGACTGGATCCCGGACGGGCGCAGCTCGCCGGAAGACATCGCCCTGGCTCGTCAGCGCGTTGCCGAGCTCTGGAAGGCCGTCGACGATTTGTCGGCGCATCAGCGCAGCGTCTTTGTGCTGCGCTTTGTCGAGGAAATGGAACTGGATCAAATTGCGGAGACGCTGAAGATGAACCTGAGCACGGTGAAATCGCACCTGTACCGCGCCCTGGCCGTGCTCCGCGACCGCATGGGAGGGAAGCAATGAAATTCCGCAAAGAAGTCAATGCGGAGCCGCAAGCCGACTCCAGCCGCGAGATGCGCGAGCTGGCCGAGGCCATGAGCCTCTATCGGTCCGCCATGCAACACGTCGCGCAGAAGCACGCCGCAGCCGCCTGGGTCTCGCCGGAGCGTCTCGCCGCCGAATCCAGAAAGCACGCCCGGGCGCATCGCATGCGGCTGATCCTGGTTCCGGCCCTCGGCGCCGGACTCGCCGCCGCCGTCATTGCTCCTGTCGCTCTGCACGTGCACCACGAGAAGGCTGCCATCGCCGTGGTCGCGCAGCCGGCTCCGGCTCAAATCGTCGCCAGCGTCGATGACACCGAATTGATGAACCAGATCGACAGCGATCTGACCCAGGACGTCCCCGACGCCCTCGCCCCGCTGGACGACCTCAGTCAACAGGGATCCACGAATCAAAGCACGGAGAATACGAATGCACATCAGAAGTAAGTTTGTTTTTGCAGCACTTTTCTGCCTGACTGCAGGCGGCCTGGGCTTTGCCCAGGCACCCGGCCCCGGCCCGGTTTCTCCAGGCGGCCACGGCGACCATGGATGGGGTCCGCCCATGGAGCGCACCCAGCACGACGAGCACTTCGGCCGCTGGTGGAATAACCCGAAAGTCGCTCAGGCCATCAACCTGACCGACGACCAGAAAAAGAAGATGGACGACATCTTCCAGCAGCATCGCCTCAAGCTGGTCGACCTGCACGCCAACCTCGAGAAGCAGCAGATCCTCATCCGCCCGCTCATCGAAGCCGACAACCCGAACGAGTCGCAGGTGCTGGCGCAGATCGACAAGATCGCCCAGGCCCGCGCCGAGCTGGAAAAGGCCGATGCCCACATGCTCTTCGACATCCGCAAGGTGCTCACCGCCGACCAGTGGCAGAAGCTCAAGGTCCTGCACCAGCAGCATCGCGAAGAGATGATGCGCCGTGGAGAACGTGGCGAGCGCGGCTGGCGTGATCACGGCCGCGGCCCCGGTCCTGGCAGCCCCGACAACCACGGTCCCGACGGCTCCGGCCCCGGCAATCCGCCTCCGGGTGGCCCCGACACCGCCCGGCCGCCGCAATAAGTTCCTCACATCCTCCTGGTACGTTCTGGAGTCGAGCATCTTCGGATGCTCGATTTTTTTCTTGCGCCGCCGGACTGCTCTTCGTCCCCGCGCGTCGCAAAAAATTTTCCCGCAAAAGCGCAGTTTGGCACGTAAATTCATGCGCGTATCACGCTCGGGCGATTGACACCTCTATACAGCGGCACTATAGTTTTTACAGGGGGCTTGCGCGTGCGGGATTCGTTGCGCTGCCTCCAGGATCGCCGCTCCTGATCATCCAGTCCTGCCGGTTGCTCCAGTCTGGAGAATGATGTTGCGTGCCCATACCGCAGCGTCTCCATGCATTGCTGCTCCGCCCATGACGCGGAGACCGGGAAAGACGATCCCCGTACTTCGCCGGCCACGACGCTGAGCCTCACCTCTCGACGCAGACGACGAAGAAAACCCGCAGCCGATCGGGCCACTAACCAGGGGCCGATGCACGCTGCGGCGCGGAACGCGGGACCCGCAACAGAATCCCGGAGCTGGCAGCATGGCAGACGTCCTGAATCCTGAACAAACCGAGAGCACCCCTCTGAACACCGAACTGGAAACCCCAACGCTTGATGCCGCGACGGAGCAGAAAGCCCCGTCCACTGAAACCACCCCTAACCCGGAACACGCTTCCGCCGAAACGCACGCGCCCGCTGAGCATCACGAGCATCACGAAGAGCCCGATCTCAGCATGGAAGATTTTGCCGCCGCGCTCGAGAACTTCGATCGCGAACAGGCCGCTGAAGCTGCTGCGCAGGCATTCGACGATTCCGCGATCGTCTCCGGTACCGTCATTAAGCTCACCGACAAGCATGTCGTCGTCGATGTGGGCATGAAGTCCGAAGGACTCATTCCCATCGAGCAGGTCATCGACTACACAGGTCAGCCCAAACTGAAGGCGGGCGACACCGTCGAAGTCGTGATTGAGCGCGAGGAAGCCGAAGGCGGCTACCTGCTGAGCTATGAAAAAGCCCAGCGGCTGCGCGTCTGGGACACGGTGGAGAAAGCGGCCGCCGACAAGACTCCTGTGACGGGTACGGTGGTCGGCCGCGTAAAGGGTGGCCTGACGGTCGACATCGGGATCAAGGCGTTCCTGCCCGGCTCGCAGCTCGAACTGCGCCCGGTGCGCAACCTTGACGCCTGGATCGGTCAGCAGATTCAGGTCCGCGTCATCAAGCTGAACAAGAAGCGCGGCAACGTAGTCGTCTCCCGCAAAGAGATCCTCGAGGAGGAGCAGGCCGAGCGCCGTTCCCACACCCTCGAGCACCTCGAAGAGGGTGCGGTCCTCACCGGCACGGTGAAGAACCTGACCGACTACGGCGCCTTCGTCGATCTGGGCGGCATCGACGGCCTGCTGCACATCACCGACATGTCCTGGGGACGCCTCACCCATCCCCGCGATCTGGTCAACGTTGCCGACGAGATCCAGGTCAAGGTCCTCAAGTTCGACAAAGAGAAGCAGCGCGTCTCCCTCGGCTTCAAGCAGCTCACGCCTGATCCGTGGCTCGACGCCGCCGAGCGGTATCCGATCGGCGCCCGCGTCCGCGGCCGCGTTCTCAGCGTCACCGACTACGGTGCCTTCGTCGAGCTGGAGCAGGGCATCGAAGGCCTGGTCCACGTCTCCGAGATGACCTGGTCCAAGCGGATGAAGCATCCGTCGAAGATCGTCAAGCCCGGCGACGAGGTCGAGACCGTCATCCTGCAGGTCAACCCGGCCGACCGCCGCATCTCCCTCGGCATGAAGCAGCTCCTCGAGAACCCCTGGGAGCACCTCGGCGACAAGTACCCGACCGGCGCAGTCGTCGAAGGCCGGGTGCGCAACCTCACCGACTTCGGCGCCTTCATCGAGATCGAGGACGGCATCGACGGACTGGTGCACGTCAGCAATCTCAGCTGGACCAAGCGCGTCAAGCATCCTTCTGAAGTTCTGAAGAAGGGCGAGAAAGTCCGCGCCGTGGTGCTGGGCGTTGAGCCGGAGAACCGCCGCCTCTCGCTGGGCATCAAGCAGCTGCAGCCCGATGTGTGGGAGACCTTCTTCGCGCAGCATCGCGTCGGCGACGTCGTGAAGGGCAAGGTGCTCCGCACCGCGCAGTTCGGCGCGTTCGTCGAAATCGCCGAAGGCGTCGAGGGCCTCTGCCACATCAGCGAAGCCACCGATGGGCATGGCGCGCCGGTGAAGCTGGAGCAGGGCCAGGAGCTGGACTTCAAGATCATCCGGATGAACCCGGAGGAGAAGAAGGTCGCTCTCAGCCTGCGCGCCGTCAGCGGCGAAGAAGCCAGCCGCGCCGACGTGGAAGCCTACAAGCAGCCCGTCTCCAGCTCGACCACGACTCTCGGCGATCTGGTCAACTGGAAGCGCGAGCGCTAATCAGCACTCAGGACGCACAAGCCAGCAACAGGAACGCCACCCGCAAGGGTGGCGTTCCTGTTTCATCAGTCAATTTGAGTACTGCACTCGCTACCGGCTACCGGCTACGGACTACCGGCTAGTCCTTAATATGCAAATCCAGATACACCTGCTTCCGCGAATCGAACGAACTCACCTTCTTCGTCGGGCTCTTCTTGCCCTTGAACGCAGCCCACACCGTGAAATCGGTGTCCGCCGCGATGCCCGCGAAATGATACGCTCCGTCCTTCTCCGTGATGTACGACTTGATATCGTTGTTGCGCGAGTTCTCGAGATACACGATCGCCCCGCTCAGCGGCGCGTCATCGCCCCCGAATACCTTGCCCTGCAGTTGTTTCATGCCGAAGTTCTGCGCGACCGCCCACGGTGCGGCGGCCAGGAGTACCGCCAGCAGGGCGAGGCCGGCGCACACGCTGCGCATCGGCCCGGCTTGCACAAGTCGGCGCCTGAGAGCCCTCATTCTTCCTCCTCTTCCTTAAATTCCTCTTCGTCCTCGTAGTCTTCTTCCACCTTGCTCAGTTCGAGCGGATCGGTCGCGACAATCTCATACTCTGACCCGCACTCATCGCACACGACCACGTCCCCTTCCTCGACGTCGTCCTGATCGAAGTCCAGAGCGCTTTCGCATTCAGGGCAAATCGGCATGCACCCCTCCAACCGGAGAAAAGGAAAATTTAGAGTCCATGCAGGATGACGCAGCCTGCATGAAAAAGTCTGGCCGCATTCTCAGAATATCTTCGCGGCGGCGATGTCATTGCACGCCTGACAGGCCAGGTGCCATCTCTGCCGTGTTTGGGCAGAGGCGGTATCCATGCTGTCCTGCTTCTGAAAATGCTGTCGCCAACGCTAGTTTTGAAGAGAACCTCGCCGCGCGTCAAGCGGCCATTGGCTCCGCACTTTCAGGCATACTCAGTATGCATGAGAACGATTCGCGCTTCTGCCGCCACGGTCCTGACTCTGGCCCTCGCGGCCGCCGCCTTCGTGCCCGCTCTCCCGTCCAGTGCTGCTTCTTCTGCCGATGCTGCCCACCGCGATTCGGATGCCATAGGTGCCCCCGTGCAGCCGATGCCCGCCGATCCGGCGATCGAGCGCGCTCTCGCCCGCATCTCTCCTGCTGAGATTCAACACACAATCGCCACACTAGTCTCGTTCCGCAACCGCAGCACGCTCTCCAGCATGGATACCGACCTGCCGAAGGGTACCGGCGTCACCGCCGCAGCCGACTGGATCGAATCGGAGTTCCAGCGCATCTCCGCCGCCTGCAACAACTGCCTCGAAGTAAAACGCGATACCTTCACGCAGGCGCCGCTGCCCGGCCCCAACGCGCGCGTCACCAAGCCCACGACCATCACCAACGTCTACGCCATCCTCCGCGGCAGCGATCCCGCGCAGGCCTCGCGCATGCTGCTCGTCACCGGCCACTACGACTCCCGCGACAGCAGCAACTTCGATACGCATGGCGAAGCCCCCGGAGCCAACGACGACGCCAGCGGCACCGCCGTCAGCATCGCCTGCGCCCGCGCCCTCTCGAAGATCAAAGTCCCCGCCACGCTCGTCTTCGTCGCCGTCGCCGGAGAAGAGCAGGGACTCCTCGG
>DATEPN010000629.1:0-7838 GCA_035273225.1 Acidobacteriaceae bacterium
GCATCGGCGTCTTCCTCATGGGCGCCGGTTTCGACGCCACCGGCTCCTACGCCCTTCCCCTCGCCGGCTTCTTCACCGCGATGGTCGTTGCGGCCCTCCTGATGACCGGCCTCGGCCCCTATCGCTTCGCCGTTATGGCCATCCATGAATCCGAACCCGTCAAGGCAGGTGCAGCATGAGTACAACGGCAGAATTACCCGCGCACGCCACATTGTTTGAAAGCAAGATCGTGCAGATGACCCAGGGTGTCATCCTGCATCACGCGCTCTGTACAGCGGCCAGGCTCGGCATCGCCATGGGAGCCGAGATCGACATCGTCGGCTTCCTGATGAGCCGCTACTTCGGCCTCCGCTCCCTCGGTACCTGCGTCGCTGTTGGCTTCGGAGGCTTCATCCTGGCTGGCGGCATCGGCGTCTTCCTCATGGGCGCCGGTTTCGACGCCACCGGCTCCTACGCCCTTCCCCTCGCCGGCTTCTTCACCGCGATGGTCGTTGCGGCCCTGCTGATGACCGGCCTCGGCCCCTATCGCTTCGCCGTCATGGCTGTCCATGAATCCGAACCCCTAAAGGCAGGTGCAGCATGAGTGCAACCGCAGAAATGCCCGCGCACGCCGCATGGTTTGAAAGCAAGATCGTGCAGATGACCCAGGGAGTCATCCTGCATCACGCGCTCTGTACTGCGGCCAGGCTCGGCATCGCCGACCTGCTCCACGACGGCGAGCGCACCACCGCCGATCTCGCCCGGGCCCTCAGCGTCCACGAAGACGCCCTCTATCGCCTGCTGCGCTTTCTCTCCGGTCAGGGAGTCTTTACCGAAACGAGCCTCCGCGCCTTCAGGAACAATCCCCTCTCCGCAACCATGCGCGCTGACGCCCCGCACTCCGTCCGCCCCATCCTGCTCTTCCGCGCCACCGATTTCTACCTCGCAGCGTTCCACCACCTCACCTACAGCATCGAAACCGCAAAGCCCTCCAGAGAAAAAGTCTTCGGCATGAACGGATTCGAATATCTCCGCCATCATCCTGACCAGGCACAGCTCTTCGATGAATGCATGACCGCGCTCTCCTCCATGGCAGCGCCTCCCATCGCCGCCGCCTACGATTTCGGCCAGTGGGGCAGCATTACTGACGTCGGAGGCGGAAACGGCATCCTGCTCGCAGCGATTCTGCGCGCCCACCCCAGCCTCACCGGAGTCCTCGCCGACCTCGACCACGTCATCGAGCGCGCCCGCGAGCGCGGCTTCCTTTCCGGAGAACTCGCCTCCCGCGCAACCTTCGCGCCCTGCGACTTCTTCCGCGAGATCCCCGCCGGATCGCGCGCCTATGTCATGAAGAGCGTCATCCACGACTGGGACGAAGACTCCGCAATCAAAATCCTGCGCAACTGCCGCCGCGCCGTGCCGAACGATGGCGCGCTGCTGCTCGTCGAAATGGCCCTCGGCGAAAGCAACACGCCCTCCGCCGGAAAAGCTGTCGACCTGATCATGCTCGCCAACACCGGCGGCAAAGAGCGCACCCTCGATGAGTACCGAGCCCTGCTCGCCCATGGAGGATTCCGTCTCAATCAGACCGTTTCCGCCGGAGACAACCTCATTCTCGAAGCATTGCCCGGCTAAACTGCAGACACGATGTCTGCAACCCGGAACGAAAAAGCCTCTCGTTTTCTCGCGCTGCACCGCCGCTCCGCAGCCTTCATCCTGCCCAATCCGTGGGACGTTGCCTCCGCTCGTATTCTGGAAGGCATGGGCTTCGAGGCGGTCGCCACCTCCAGCGCCGCTTCTGCCTGCGCCATGGGCCGCCGTGACGGAGAGTTATCCCGCGACGAAGCCCTCGCGCACGCGCGCAGCATCGTCGACGCCACCGGCGTCCCCGTCTCCGCCGACCTCGAAAACGGATTTGGCGATGCCCCCGAGACCCTCGCCGAAACCATTCAGCTCGCCGCCGAAGCCGGTCTCGTCGGCTGCACCATCGAAGACACCACCGGCGATCCCGACCGGCCGCTCTACGATTTCTCGCTCGCCGTCGAACGAATCGCCGCGGCCGCCGAAGCCGCGCACGCCCTCGGCTTTCCTTTCATGCTCACGGCCCGGGCGCACACCCTCCTGTTTCCCAACGGCACCCTGGCGGAGACCATCCAGCGCCTCCAGGCCTTCGAACAAGCCGGAGCCGACGTCCTCTTTGCGCCCGGTCTCCCCGACCTCGACGCCGTTCGCGCCGTTTGCTCCTCCGTCTCGAAGCCGGTGAACTTCATGGTCGGCATCAAAGGAAAATCCTTCTCGGTCGCCGCCCTCGAGGCCGCCGGCGTGCGCCGCATCAGCCTCGCCACCTCGCTCTATCGCGCCGCCATGACCGGCTTCCTGAATGCGGTAGCCGAAGTGAGGAACTCCGGCGAGTTTCACTTCCTCGATCAGTCCGTCACCACCCCGGAATTGCTGTCCCTCATGCGCCTTTAAATTCCGCACGGTCGGCGCCTTACGCCGCAGCCACATCACCTTTCCCGGCACGCATGTCGATTCAGCACCGCTACTCGTATCGCAACGCGATCATCGGATCGACGCGCACCGCCCTCACCGCCGGAACCAGACTGGCCAGCAGCGAGACCACAACCAGGAAGCACGAGATCCCCGCAAACGTCCACGGGTCGTAGAAGCGCACGCCGTAGAGAAAGTCCGCGGACCCGGCGAAGGACAGCGTGCTGTGCAGCACCGCCGACGCCGCAGCGCCACACGCCAGCCCAATTGCCATGCCCGCGGCTACCGGCGTGAGTCCGCGGAGAGCCACACTCCGGAGCACGTCGCTCGCCCGCGCGCCCAGAGCCATCCGAATGCCGATCTCCTGCGTTCTCTGGCTGACCACGTAGGCCATCACACCGTAGATGCCCACGCCGGCCAGCGACAAAGCCAGCAGCGCCAGCAGAACAGCGAAGATCGCCATAACCCGCGCCAGCGTCCTCTGCGGATGCACCAGCATCGTCTCCACATTCCACAGCGACAGATCAGGCAGCAGGTCCGCATCCACCTGGTTCACCGCCTTCCATACTGCCGGAAGCGCCGCCTGCTGGTTCGCTCCAACATTGATGAGAATGGGATAGGTCTGCGCAGGGTCGGGAGCGAGGTAGACGTGAGCCGGATCGATGCGCGTGAGGGTCGTGAACCGCACATCCTGCGCGATGCCGACAACTTCGAAGTCCGTCAGCTTACCGGTGAACTTCAGATCGAGCTGGAAATGCTTGCCCAGCGCATCCTCTCCCGGCCAGAACCGGCGTGCCGCAGCCTCACTCACGATCGCGACCTGCGCGCCGCTCGTGGTCTCCTGCCTCGTGAAATCGCGCCCGCGCAGCAGCGCAATCCCCAGCGTCTTCAGATAATCCCGCGACGCATAGCTGGCGAGCGTCTTCCCCTGCTCGACGCCCTCCGCCGACCCCGGTTCTCCGATGCGCATCGGCGGCGCCCAGGTGCCCATCATCGGCCCGCGGCCATAGCTGACGCTCGCCACTTCCGACACATCCTGCAGCCGATCGAACAACCGATGGAACCGCGCCAGCGATGTCGCGGCATTATCTCCATAGTCCCCGAGCAGAAGAAACACCTGACGCGTATCAAACCCAGGATCGGCGTTTTGTGACTTCATCAGCCCGCGCACCAGCAGGCCCGAGCAGGTCAGCAGCAGCATCGATATCGCCACCTGACCGCCGATCAGCAAACTGCGCAGGCGAGAACGCCGCAGACGATGACCGAACGACGTGCTCTCGTCGCGAATGGATGTTGCCAGCTCCGGCTTGCTGAACTGCAGCGCTGGCGACAATCCAAACACCACGCCCGCCACTACAGAAAGAACCAGCGCGTAAGCCAGAACGCGCGCGTCCGGATTCAGATTCAGGCTGAAAACAAAATCGCTGCCCAGTTGCGCTGTGAGCATTTGCGTCACCGCAACCCGGAGAAGCCTCGTTGCCCCGACCGAGAGCGCGAGGCCCGCCACTCCCCCCATCAGCGAGAGCAGGACGCTTTCCGTGATCAGCTGCCGGATCACGCGCGACCGGCTCGCACCCAGCGCCAGCCGCACACTGATTTCCCGCTGCCGCACCGCGCCCCGGGCCAGCAGCATATTCGCCACGTTCGCGCACGCCACAAAAAGCACCATGGCGACGATCAGCATCAGCGCGGCAACGCTCGCTTCGAATCGTGGATCCTCAGTGTTGCCAAAAAACGCTGTGTGCTCGAGCGTCACCGTGCGCGTCGGCTCGCGCGTGACGTAGCTCGCCGAGAATTGACGGATCAGCGCCGCCGTCTCTGCCTCGGCTCTCTTCAATCCAACTTCAGGCTTCAGCCTCGCCAGAATCTGGAATCGGTAGTCGGCCGGCTGGTGCAGCCAGTCCTGACCTCTCACCAGCTGCGCCTGCATCGATGCAGGCGCCCAGAAATCCGGCACGCGCGGCAGCAGCGACGTCCCGGTAAATTCCTGCGGAGCGACGCCGATCACCGAATATGGCGCGCCATTGAGCTTCACCAGCTTCCCAATCACGTGGGAATCCCCGTGAAATTCCCGCTGCCAGAAGGCATAGCTCAGCACGACAACAGGATCGGCTCCGGGTGCGCGATCCTCATCCGGGCCGAAGGTGCGGCCCAGTCCGGCGTCCACTCCGAAGCTGCGGAAATAGTTGCCGGAGACCAGCTGCCCCTCCAGCGTTTTTGGCTGCGTCTGGCCACCGCTCCCGGAGACGACAGCCAGCACGCGCACCGGCGAGCTCGCAGCCACCACATCCGAAAAGACCCCCTGATGCTCGCGGCAATAGAGGTATTCGGGCCACGAAAAACCATACTGCATGTCGCCAAGCCAGCCATGCACGAACCACCGCTCCATCCGCACCACGCGCGCCGCATCGGCAACGGGCAGCGGCTTCAGCGCGACCGCGTCATACGCCGTGAACAGCGTCGTATTCACGCCGATGCCCAGCGCCAGCGTCACCACGGCCAGCATCGCGAATCCCGGATTCCGCGCGAACGTCCGGCACGCATGGCGCAGATCCTGCCGCGTCTGCTCGAGCCAGAGAATGGAGCGCTGATCCCGATGCGCCTGCCTCGCCTGTTCGATTCCCCCCAGCGCTCGCCGCGCCGCCGTGCGCGCCGCTTCCTCCGACAGGCCGCGCCGCTGGTACTCCTCTTCCAGCAGCGCAACATGCAGCGCAATCTCCCTCTCCAGCTCGTCATCGGCCCGGTGCGAGAGCCAGAGATTCCTTAACTTGGCAATGGTCCGCATCAGAAGAGCGCGCATCAGGGTTCCTCCGTCAGCAGCTTTTCCACCACGCCGGCCAGCTGCCGCCAGCGTTGCGTTTCCTCCTCCATGGCCCTGAGCCCCGCTTTTGTCACTGCGTAGTACTTGGCCTCCCGGTTGCTCTCCGTCTTGCCCCATGTGCCTTTGATCCACCCGTTCTGCTCCAGCCGGACGAGCGCGGGATAGAGAGTTCCCTGGTTCACCTTCAGCAGTTCGTCTGAAACCTGCTCCAGCCGCGTAGCGATCGCGTACGCGTGGCGCGGCCCGAGTGTCGCGAGCGTGCGCAGGATCATCAGGTCCAGCGTCCCCTGCAGAATCGGAATTGGCATATTCTTCACTGGACACCCAAGTAGAGGCGCCCATCATGCAACCTGCTGCACTTGCATGTCAAGTGGAAGAAAGCCCATTCTGCAGCGATATCGTTACGTCGCTCGCTTCACCCCACGCGACCACAGCACAATGAGCTGACAGCCAGCGCCAGCCACGTGAGCGAAAAACGGCGAATCCGCTTGCCGGCCAGCCCGCCGGACGCGGAATAGAAGGACGCTGGCCTACGGGACCTGCAGCGTCCGGATCACCCGCTCGTACACCGGCCGCGGAATCCGGATGCTCCGGTACTTGCGCTCACTCTCCGCACGTCTCATGACAATCACGCCCTGTTCACGTTCAAACATGCGCGTGATCGTCTGGCGCGATAGCCCCGTCAGTCTTGCCGCTTCGCGAATCGTGTAAGCCAGTTTGTGCTGGATTTCCAGCGGGCTGGGCTTCAGCGTGACCGAATCCAGTGGCACACCGCAGACTGGGCAAAAGTTCCACCGATCGTTCCCTTGGTACACAGCCTCGCATTGGACGCATCCATGCCACGACTCAGGGCTTTCCATGACCGTAGCCTCGCCGTTCCAGCAAGGCTCGTCAATCACTTATGCTGTGGAAAAGCAGAGAATAACTCGCCCCGTTACCACCTGTGAATGAACCAGTCTTGCAATAACTCGCGTTGCTATTACCGTGTCGCGGTTTTAGCTGTTTCCTGAGTAAGTCGCGTTAGTAACACACGGAAATAACCATAAGTGAACTTAGCAGGGCTGCTCCCCTGGAGAACAACCCTCCTCCGACACAGCGTCGCCTCCACCCGCAGTTCGGACCAGACCCGCCTCCAACGTCTCCTCCGCGTCGAATTTCTCCCGGCAATCCGCCCGCCCCTTCCCCACCGCCCCACCTTCCAGAGATACTGGCAGCCGGGAGAAACCACGCAGACGGCATGACCCCGCCCCCCACATCCCCGACTGCCGCCGTCCTTGGCGCCCTCGGCCTCCCCGCCCCCCTCCGCGAACTCGCCGCCCGCCCCTGGGACGCGATCATCGTCGGCGCCGGACACAACGGCCTCGCCTGCGCCGCCTACCTCGCCCGCGCCGGTCAGCGCGTCGTCGTGCTGGAAAGCCGCACCCGTGTCGGCGGAGCCTGCACCATCGAGCAGCCCTTCCCCGAGCGCTTCCCCGACGTGCGCATGTCGCCCTGCGCCTACCTCGCCGGCCTCCTCCACCCGCGCATCATCGACGAACTGAGCCTCCCCGCCCGCGGATTCCGCTGGACCCCCGCGGTCAACGGCCTCTTCGTCCCCTTCCTCGACGGCTCCAGCATTCAGCTTTGGGACGACGACGCCCGCTGCGAAGAAGAGGTCCGCCGCTTCGCTCCCGCCGACGTCGCAGGCTGGCACGCCATGAACGACTGCCTGCGCCGCCTGCGCGATGCCCTCCGCCCACCCGGCGACGGCGACACCCATCGTGATACATGGATCGGCGACGCACCCACGCCCCAGGAGATCGACGCCCGCCTCGGCAACGACCAGGAAGCGCGCCACCTGCTCTACGACTGGTCCATGGCCGACTTCGTCGGTCACTACCTCCGCGACGAGCGCCTCCAGACCGCCTACCTCGGCCAGGGAGTCATCGGCACCAACGCCAGCCCCTTCGATCCCGGCACCGCCTCCATCCGCTTCCACCACGCCAGCGGCCGCCTCGGCGGCATGCCCGGCATGTGGGGATACGTCCAGGGCGGCATGGGCATGGTCTCCTTCTATCTCTGCGACGCCGCCCGCGAAGCCGGAGCCGTCATCGCCGCCGGCGTCCCCGTCGCGCAAATCTGTCCGGGTGAGGGTGTCCTCCTCGAAAGCGGCGAGCGCATCCACGCGCCCGTCGTCGTCTCCAACGCCGATCCCGTCGTCACCCTCCGCCTCCTCGGCCCCGCCGCCACGCCCGACTGGCGCGCCCAGGTCGAGCGTGTCCCCATCGAAGGCTGCACCGTCAAGCTCAACGTCCTCCTCTCCGAACTCCCCAACTTCATCGCGCGCCCCGGCACCGACGAGCCGCACCACTACGGCCAGATCAACGCGCCTCTCACCCCCTCCGAATGGCGCGCAGGATACGCCGCCGCCCGTCGCGGCGATCTGCCCGATGCCCTCTGGTGCGAACTCTACTTCCAGTCCGCGCACGACTCCACCGTCGCCCCCGCCGGCCTGCACACCATGAGCGTCTTCGCCCAGTACGTCCCCTACAAATTCAGCTCCGGCACC
>DATEPN010000630.1:0-2181 GCA_035273225.1 Acidobacteriaceae bacterium
GATCATGAGCAGCCGAGAACGGATTCTGATTCACGCGAATCTCGCGAATCGACGACTTCGGGGGCAATTGCCCTCCGCTGAAACCGTCAATGTAAATGTCCCCGCCATTGGGACCCGCCGACGGACCCGCGAGCGCCGACAGCTCATCCTGCAGCTCATCCGGGTCATCCGACAGCGAATTCAGATCGCTCCCCTTGATTACCACCGCGCTGGCGTTTTCATCGGGACTCGTGCCGATCGTCGTGTTCTCCGCCTGAACCTGAACCTCCTGCTGCTCCACAGCGATCTTCAGCGAGGGATTGACGACGTGCGTCTGCCCAGCAGCCACGACGATGTTCGGTACCGCGAACGCGGCAAATCCCGGAGCCGTGGCCGTCACGCTGTACGTCCCCGCCGGCAGCCCGTGGATGGCGTACTCCCCGCCCGCGTCGGACGTCGTCTTCCCGGCGACCTTCCCCGCGGTCGTCATCACCACGACCGTCGCGTTCGGAATGACCGCCCCGGACGGATCAGCGACCTGGCCGCGAATGGTTCCCGTTCCGGCCTCAGCGCCCGTCGCGGCCTGTCCAAAAGCGGACATCCCACACAACGCAACGCAAGCCAGCAGCGTCAGGCAAAATCCAGCAAAACGCGCCTTCTGCGCGTGCAAACACTTCCAGCGATTCAGGATACGAATGCTCACAACTCTCCCCGTGGACAACTTAAGATTTGGTGGTCCCGTGCCGCGATTGGATCAAGCCTGCGGTCTGTCATGGAGACAGACGAGAACTCGCTCTCGTGAGTTCAGCCCAACCGGAAATTTTTTATGGATTGGTGTCGCCGCCGCCCTGGTCGTCACCGCCGCCCGAGCCGCCCCCGAGGTTCCAGGCCGACGAGAACATGCTCTCGCTGCCGGATGCCGACGCCTGCAGCATCGGCTCGACCCCGCTGACCAGCCGGATCGCCGTAGCCGTATCAGGACTGCCCGACGTGGCCACAATCATGACCGCGTCGCCCTTATGCAGATCGGCGACCTTAATCTCCGGCGAACGCTGCAGGACCCGCGCCAGCGCTCCCGCGCCGCCGCCGCCTCCGCCCGGTCCACCCGCGCCCGCTCCAGGCGTGCCCGGATGAAACCCTCCGCCGCCGCCCTGACGTCCTGGCGCATTCCCGCCCGTTGACGCATTCCCGGCCGATGCCGCCCCCTGAGCACGCCCCATGCCCGCGCCCCCGCCGTTCCCTCGCAGGCGCATGGCAATCATCTGCGCCATCTGCGGTTCCAGCCTGCGCATGTCGGAATCCGGTGTCGTCTTGACGGTCACGGACTGCTTCGTTACGAGATCCTTCACCGTAAACGTCCCCGCACTGGGGTCGGTCGACTCCACCGTGCCCGCAATGTTGCGGAATGACCCCGAAACCACAGCATCCGCCGTGACTTCCGTCCCATCGGCATTCTTGTCGCCCTTGGCCTGCACCTGATCGCCCGGCTGGATCGCCGCCAGCGTCGACGGCTTCGCATCCGTGAACTTCACCGAATCCGGCGCATACCGGCGAAACGTGGTGGACGGGCTCGTGTGGATCGTAATCGTCCGCGCCCCCTGCGTGATCGTCACCGTCCCCGCGCTCGCATCGACGGATTTGACCAGTCCCCCAACGCCCCGGTGCTGCCAGTCCGCCTGCTCCTTCTGCTGCATGGCCGCGATGTCGCCGGCCTTGTTGATGATGACGGTGCTCGCCGTCGGCGGCTCACCGGAAACAGCCATCAGCACCCGGTCGCCAGCCGCGATATCGCCGGCCGTGATCTTCTCAGCCCCCGCCAGCGTCTTCTGCCCCGGCGCCGTGCGCAGAATGCGCGCCGAATCGGCAATCGTCACCGTCTGCGTCGCGCCTGCATCCGTCTTCACCGTGATCGAGTTCCCGTTCACAGCGGACACGGTCCCGATCACACGATTCGAAGCCGCCTGTTGCGCCCACACCACGCATCCGGCAGCGAGCAAAACCAGCGCCAGCCACAACGCACGTCCGTACGGCCTTTGTCCCGCGAAGTTCATCTTTTTCATTATCTATGGAGGAAGATAGCCAGTTCAATTTGTCGACACGAACCTGTGAGTCAGACGTGTACCTGTGGGCAAAGTTTCAGCAACGCTCTCCTGTATCCCGATCACGGTACTTTGGGGACTCTGCTCGCAGAGTCCAACCCTC
>DATEPN010000631.1:0-8326 GCA_035273225.1 Acidobacteriaceae bacterium
CTCGGCGTGTGCCTCATCGGCGTTGCCGTCACGCTGAACGTCACCTGGATCCTGCTCAACTGGCGCCGGGTATTGCCGCTGGCGCTCGGCATTCCGTTTTTCCTCCTGCTCATCGCCGGTGTCGCCCTGAACACCATCTTCCTCGTCCGCGAAGTACGCCGCAACGAGCGCCACGACGCCTTCCTGGCCGCCGTCACGCACGAGCTGAAGACGCCCGTCGCCTCCATCCGCCTCTACCTCGAAACCCTCCAGCGCCGCCAGCTCGATGAAGCGCAGCGCCGGGAATTCTACGGACGCATGATGGCCGACAGCGACCGCCTCATGTCCACCGTCGAACAGGTCCTGAAGGCCGGCGAAGTCGGCCAGCGCGCCCGCTCCCATGTGCGTGTTCCCGTCGACTTGCGCCCCCTGGCCGAAGAGTGCGTGCGCCTGACCAGACACCGCAATCACCTCGACGAAAGCGCCATCACCCTGCACGTCGAAGCGACGCCGCTACCCATGATCGTTCGCGGCGATCCCGATGAGCTGCAAACCGTCCTGCTCAACATCCTCAACAACGCCGTGAAGTACTCGCCGACCGGCGTGCAGGTACGCGTCACCCTCGCCGTGATGCACGATGCCTGGGTGCGCATCAGCGTCGCCGACCAGGGCATCGGCATTGCGCCCGCGCACCTGAAGCACATCTTCCGCCGCTTTTACCGCGTCCCCGCGCGCAACGTCCTCCGCACCACCGGCACCGGCCTCGGCCTCTACCTCGTCCGCACCATCGCCCGCCAGCACGGAGGCGACGCCACCGCCCAAAGCCCCGGCGAAGGACACGGCACCACCGTCAGCATCGAGCTGCCGCGCATCCTTACCCCTATAGTGGAACGGGAGTGAACTGTGGCGCGCCTGCTCGTTGTCGAAGACGAAACGCATCTCGCCCAGGGTCTGCTCTTCAACCTGCAGGCCGAGGGGCACGACGTTCGCCTCGAATCCGACGGCGACGCTGCGCTCGAGACGCTCCGCACGCAGCGCTTCGACGCCGTGCTGCTCGACGTGATGCTGCCCGGCAAAAACGGCTTCGAAATCGCCGCCGCCCTGCGTCAGCAGGAAAACTTCGTCCCCATCCTGATGCTGACCGCGCGCGGCCGCGCTGAGGACATCGTGAAGGGCTTCAGCGCCGGCGCCGACGACTATCTGCCCAAGCCCTTCGAGCTCAATGTGCTGCTCGCGCGCCTCAACGCCCTGCTGCGGCGCATGAGTTGGACCCGGCCCGCCCGCAACGAAGCACGGAACGGTGCCCCTGAGGTCGCTCCCGCGCACGACAAGCTCGACGAATTCTCCTTCTCGGGCCGCCGCATCGACTTCGACGCCCTCGAACTGCACGCGCTGGGACGCACCGTTCGGCTCACCCTGATGGAGTCCGATCTGCTCCAGTACCTGGTTCGCAACCGGGAACGCATCGTCTCCCGCAAGGAGTTGCTGGACCAGGTATGGCACGTTCGTGAGGATACTGACACCCGTGCCATCGACAACTTTATCGTGCGCCTGCGCCGCTACATCGAAGACAACCCCTCTGTTCCCAGACACTTGCAAACGGTACGGGGGGTTGGTTATCGGTTCCTCCCCAACCCCTAGTAATTGGACCCCGGTAACTACCTTGGTGCTCCCTGATAGTCACTTTTTGGATTACATCTGAATTGGCAAAAGTGGCTGTTGCGCCATAGTATCCGCCCCCCAATCACGGTACATTCACGGAATCCCGGAAGATGGGGAATGAAGAAAAGCCGTTCAAGCCCTTCCCATCTGTTCCGCCGTCGGACCTATCGGTGAGATTCGGTTGTGCCCGCGAAGGAGGAACGCGATGATTAACAACTGCCTTGAATTTCTGTTCGGGTGTGCGCATAAGAACCAGACCCGCCCCTTTACGCTGAACAAAAGCTGCTACACCGTCTGCCTGGACTGCGGCCATGAGCTGCCTTACTCCTGGCACGAGATGCGTCACCTCACCCGCTCTGAA
Organism: Acidobacteriaceae bacterium; assembly: GCA_035273225.1. Classification (GTDB taxonomy): domain Bacteria; phylum Acidobacteriota; class Terriglobia; order Terriglobales; family Acidobacteriaceae; genus Palsa-343. Next base: position 2,003 of record DATEPN010000631.1, read on the forward strand.
TGCGCCCACGAGCGCCAGGCGGGCAGTGAATTGAATACCGCTGCGGCCTAGCTGCCCCTTTTTGCTGGCGCGGCGGGGCGTCGCCAAAACGGACGCGCCTCCGCCGCGTTGTCGGCTCTTCTCTGCTGCTTCTCTCTCTCTTGGGAACCTTTGCCAAATGGGCCCTCAATGGCCGTGCACCATGCCTGGATGCACGGCCGTCTTTCTGCCCAATCGATACCGCGCGCGAGTCCTCCCCCTGCATGGGTGCATCATTCATGGAGGAGGGTTTGAATGCGCGAAGTCACCCTGCGAATCGAAAACATGCATTGCGGAGCCTGCGTCAAGCGCGTCTCCGGCGCGCTTGAGAAGCTTCCCGGCGTTCAGGTCGGGGAAGTGCGCGTCGGCGCGGCCCGCGTGCAGGCCCCTGAGAACGTGCCGGAGAGCGCGATCGTCAGCGCCGTCGAGAAAGCCGGATATCCGGCCGCCGTGGAACACTGAATCGGAACGCTGATCGGAGCCGGAATGCCTGCCACTGAAGAAAAGAAACAGGAGAAGCCCGCCTCCTCAGTCGAACAGATCCGCACCGTCACGCTGCCCGTCACCGGGATGGTCTGCGCTGCGTGCCAGGGCCACGTCGAGCGCGCGCTGCGGTCCACCAACGGCGTGCGCGAAGCGACCGTCAATCTGCTCACAAACTCCGCCCGGATCACCTTCGATCCGGCTGTCTCGAAGCCGGAAGACCTCATCGCCTCCGTGCGCGAGGCGGGCTACGATGCAGCGCTTCCCGTCGGACCCGGCGCCGCTGCTCCGCAGGACACCGCCGCAGACGAGCGCCCCCTGCGGATCAAAGCATTCGCCACGCTCGCTGGCGGCATCGCGGTCTTCGCCCTGATGCAGGGCCACGCGTGGTTTGCCCCAGCCGCGCTGAACTGGGCGATGCTCGCCGTCACCGTCGTCGGTATGATCTGGGGCGGCGGCATCATCTACCGCCAGGCCTGGACCGCCGCCGTCCACGCGAGCACAAACATGAATACGCTGGTCGCCCTTGGCACCGGCGCGGCCTTCCTCTACTCGGTGACCGCCACCGTGGCACCGTCGGCCTTCACGCGTTTCGGGCTGAAGCCCGATGTCTACTACGACGCCGTCCTGCTGATCCTTGGATTCCTCCTGCTCGGCCGCTGGCTCGACGCCCGCGCCAAGCGCCGCACCCTCGACGCGCTGCATGAATTCATGAAGCTCCAGCCCAGCTCGGCCCACGTGCTTCGCGACGGCAAAGAGGTGGAGGTCCCGCTCGCCGCCGTCATCCCCAACGACATCGTCGTCCTGCGCCCCGGCGAGCGCGTCCCGGTCGACGGGCTGATCCTCTCCGGCGAAACTTCCATCGACGAGTCGCTCATCACCGGCGAATCCGTGCCCGTTCCCCGCAAGCCCGGCGACCGCGTCATCGGCGGCTCACTCAATTTCGACGGAGCCCTCGAGTACCGCGCCACCTCCATCGGCGCTGACAGCGTCCTCGGCCAGATGATGCGCCTCGTCGAAGAGGCGCAGTCCTCGCGCGCGCCGATGCAGCAGTTGGCCGACCGCGTCAGCTCCATCTTTGTCCCCGTCGTGTTGGGGCTGGCGCTCGCCACGTTCCTCATCTGGATCTTCGCCGGTGGCGGCGCGGGCCGCGCCTTTGCCGTCTCCGTCGCGGTGCTCGTGATCGCCTGCCCCTGCGCCATGGGCCTCGCCGTCCCCGCCGCGCTCACCGTCGCCATCGGACGCGGCGCGCAACTCGGCGTCCTGTTCAAGGGCGGAGAAAGCCTCGAGCGCCTCGCCCGCATCGACACCCTCGTCCTCGACAAAACCGGCACGCTGACCGAAGGCAAGCCGCAGGTCGCGAGCATTCAGGCGCTCGCGGCGAGCGAGAACGAGGTCCTCGCCCTGGCCGCAGCGCTCGAGCGCCGCTCCGAACACCCGCTGGCCCGCGCCGTCATGGCGGCCGCCGAGCAGCGCAGCCTGACCATCCCGCCTGCCGAAGACATCCGCGCCGTCCCCGGCAAAGGCATTTTCGGCACGGTGAATGGCGCGCGCATCGCCGCCGGCAATGACGCTCTGCTGCGCGAACTGGGCATCGCCCTCCCGGCGGACTCCGGCGCGGAGCCCGGCACCACGCGGATGTACATCGCCCGCGACAACACGCTCCTCGGCACCCTCTTCGCTCGCGACCAGCTCCGGACCAGCGCCGTCGAAGCCATGGCCGGCCTCCGCCGCCTCGGCGTCCGCACCGCCATGCTCACCGGCGACACCCCCGCAACGGCGCAGGCCATCGCCCGCACCGCCGGCATCGATCAGGTATGGGCCGGGCTGCTGCCCGATCAGAAGCTCGCGAAGATCCGCGAACTCCAGCAGCAGGGCCGCCGCGTCGCCATGGCCGGCGACGGCATCAATGACGCCGCCGCCATCTCTCAGGCCGATGCAGGCCTGGCCATGGGAACCGGCGCCGACCTGGCCCGCGAAGCCGGCGACGCCATCCTGCTCCACGGCGAGCCGCGCCAGATCCTCGAAGCCGTCCTGCTTGCCCGCCGCGCCCTGCGCACCATGCGCCAGAACCTCGGCTGGGCCTTCGGATACAACCTGCTCGGCATCCCCATCGCCGCCGGCGTCCTCTACCCCGCCTTCGGCATCCTGCTCAGCCCGGCCATCGCCAGCGCCGCCATGGCGCTCAGTTCGGTAAGCGTGCTCGCCAACAGCCTGCGTCTGCGGGGCTTTCAACCATCGCACCCGGCAAGAACCTCCTGACGGCTGACTACACCGCAGTGGCTTTGCGCGTCACGCGATGCACTCGCCCCGGTACCGCACGCCTGTTCCGCTCCGCCTGCACCGGGCGCACCGCAATACTGGTTTCCAGGTCAAGCCTGTCGGCGTAGCGCAGGAGCTTTTCGATGCTGATTTGCGAGATGCGTCCCCGCATCAGATTGCTGACCGAAGGCTGATACTCGTCAAGGATCCCGACCAGCTGGGCCTGGGTATAGCCCTTCGCACGCACGTGCTCGAGAATCGCCGACAGGATCTCCGCCTTCACCTTCAGCGCGCTGGCTTCGGACGGGGTGAAGCCCAGGGCGTCCAGTACATTACCCTTGACGATGTGTGTGGGCCTGTTGTCGAGCACCTTTTTCATTTCTCTTTTGCTCCTGGATGCGCTGTATCACCCGTTTGTAGCGTTCTTTCGTCACCTGAATGTCCCGTCGATCCGTCTTTCGGCTGTCCTTCTCAAAGCAGTGCAGCACATAAATGACATTGCCGATCTTCGACAGGTAAATTGCCCGGTACCACGTGCGCTCGTCAGATTCTTTCAGTTCGTAGACTCCCGGCCCAATCGAGCGCATGCTGCGCGTTGGTGAGGTCGGCTGCCTGCCAATCTGCAGCTGCCGCAGCGAGAATCCCAGGCATCGTTTGATCTCATCCGGAAACGCAGACAGCACCTCCAGCGAATCGCCTTCGAAGTGGACTTCTGCCGCCAGGGAGACCGGACCTTCCGCTCGCATCGCCGGCAGATTAGACGAGAAAACCGCTCTTATACAATATTTATTATAAACCGAGGTTCCGCAGGTAATACCGTCCCGCCTCACCCATCCAATTCGGCACGACGTAAACTGATACCGGAAGTCTCTCGATCGTGCGGATTCTCACCCGGTACATCCTCAAGGAAGTGGTGTCGCATGCCTTGATCGGCGGCGCCATCTTCACCTTCGTTCTCTTCATCCGCTATCTGCCCGCCCTGCTCGCGCTGCTCGTCCGCAACAGCGCCTCCTTCGGCTCCGTCGTCAAGATCGTGCTCTTCATGATGCCGGACATGTTCACGGTCACCATCCCCATGGCCGTGCTCGTCGGTATCCTGCTCGGCCTCAGCCGCCTCGCGGCTGACAGCGAGGTGACCGCGATGCGCGCCTGCGGCATGGGCGTGTGGAGCTTCGTTCGCATCGTCGCCATGGTTGCCGTCCTCGCCTGGGCCCTGAGCCTCGCGAACACCATGTACTTCGCGCCTCGCGCCACGCGAGCCATGCTGCGCCAGCAGAACGCTCTCGTGAACGCCCAGGCCTCATACGAAGTGCAGCCGCGCGTCTTCTACGAGGACTTCAAAAATTACGTCCTCTACGTGCAGGACGTCCGGACGGCGCAGCACGCGGCCAGCTGGGGTGACGTCTTCCTGGCGGACGTCAGCAATCCCAACGCCCCGAAGATCATCACCGCCGACCGCGCCACCGTCGTCACCGGCCCGCACCAGACCGTCACCATGCGCCTCCGCGACGGCGAAGAACACTCCACCGTCCCCGGACAGCCGGACCAGTACACCGTTTCCACCTTCGCCCAGACGGATCTCCCCATCCAGACCAGCGCGCAGGAAGACGTGCGCCTCGGCAAGAGCGACACGCCCATGCTCGCGATGGACAACGGCGAGTTGCTGGCCAGAACCCAGGGCAAAAACGGCCGCCTCTACCAGATCGAGTTCCAGAAGCGCCTCGCCTATCCGGCCGCCTGCCTCGTGCTGATGCTGGTTGGCGTGCCGCTCGGCATCGCCTCCCGCCGCGGCGGCAAGAGCGGCGGCTTCGTCCTCACCATCGGCCTGGTCTTCCTCTATTACTTCCTCTCCTCCACAGGAACGGCGCTCGCGCGGCAGAACAAAATTCCCGCCTGGGCCGGCGTCTGGGAGGCCAACATCCTCTTCGCGCTCTGCGGCGTGGTCCTGCTCCGGCAGATGTCGACCGGCGGCGGCATGCTGGCCGCACTCACCTCCGCCGCGAACTGGATCCGCCTGCGCACCAGCAAGCCCGCCGAATCAGCCTCCACACTCGCCTTCCCCACCCGACGCCGCGTCAGCCGCGGACGCTTTCCGCTCATCGTCGACGAGTACGTCCTGCGCGAATTCCTGCTCACCTTCGGCATGGTGCTCATCACCTTCGTCATGCTGATGCTGATCTTCACCTTCTTCGAGCTGCTCGGCGATATCATCCGCAACCGCACGCCCCTGGTCACCGTCGGCGAATACCTCATCAATCTGACCCCGAGCATGATCTACCTGATCACGCCTCTCAGCGTGCTTATCGGCGTCCTGGTCGTCTTCGGCGTCATGAACCGCAACAGCGAGATCACCGCGATGAAGGCCACCGGCATCAGCCTCTATCGCATCACCGTGCCGGTTCTGGCCATCGCGGCCATTCTCTCCGTCTCGCTCTTCGCCTTCGACGAGTTCTACCTGCCCCAGGCCAACCGCAAGCAGGAAGCCCTGCGCAACGTCATCAAAGGCAAGCCGCCGGAGACCGTCGAGCATCCCGGCCGCAACTGGATGTTCGGCCAGCAGCGCCCCGGCGAACCCGCCGTCATCTTCTACTACGAATATTTCGACCCGGACATCAGCGCCTTCGGCAACATCAGCGTCTTCGAGTTCGACCCCTCCACCTTCGCGCTCATTAAGCGCGTGCACGCCACCGCCGCCCACTGGGAGCCGAACCTGAACAGCTGGGTCTTCGAGGGCGGCTGGGAGCGCGCCTTCCAGGGCGACCAGATCACCAGCTTCCGCACCTTCCCCGTCAGCACCTTCAGGGAAGTCTACGAGCCGCCGTCCTATTTCAGCCGCGAAGTGCGGCCGTCCTCCGAGATGAGCTTTGCCGAGCTGGCCCGCTACATCCATTCGCTCCGCCAGAGCGGATTCAACACCGTACCGCTCCGCGTCCAACTCAATCACAAGCTCGCCTACCCACTGATCACGCTGGTCATGAGCCTGCTCGCCATCCCCTTTGCGCTCTCCATGGGCAAGCGCGGCTCGCTCTCCGGCATCGGCGTGGCCATCGGCGTCGCCATCACCTACTACGTCATTTCGGCCTTCTTTGAGAACATGGGCAACGTCAGCTGGCTGCCCGCCGTCCTCGCCGCCTGGTCCCCCGATCTTCTCTTCGGACTCGCTGGAGCTTATTTGCTTCTGAGAACATCTACATAGGAAAGCAATCGCCGATGTTCTCGAAACTCAAGCCCCTCTACCCGTACATGCTGCGCTACTGGCGCGGATACCTCTGGGGCTGTCTCTGCACCGTCATCGCGAACCTCATCTGGGTCCAGTTTCCCCGCGCTCTCGGCGCCGCCAGCGACGACCTCGCGCGATTCGGCGTCAGCTGGCACAGAATCTTCGCCTACGCCGGCCTCATCCTCGCCATCACCATCGCCCACGGCATCATGCTCTTCTGGATGCGCTGGATCCTCATCGGCATCTCCCGCGACATCGAGTTCGATCTCCGCAACGACCTCTTCCGCCAGCTCGAAAAGCAGCCCGCCTCGTACTACCACGAGCACCGCACCGGCGACATC